>DASXSD010000025.1:0-6391 GCA_036506195.1 Candidatus Dormiibacterota bacterium | reverse complement strand
TCTACCGGAGGTCGACGCCGGTTGGGCGCAAGAGACGTCATCCCTGATGAAGGCGCTGGCCGACCCGACACGGCTGACGATGGTCGCCGCGCTGTGGAAGGCCACGTCGCCGATCTGCGTCTGCGACTTCACCGCCGACCTAGAGCTCACCCAGCCGACGATCTCGCACCACATGGCCAAGCTGAAGGAAGCCGGCCTGGTCGATTCGGAGAAGGACGGGATCTGGACCTACTATCGGCTGCGGCCGGACCTCCCGGCAGGCACGCGGAGGCTGCTCGCCAACCTGGTCGCCTAGCCCGCGCCTGACTGCGTCGGGTCCGGCCGGCCTCACACGGAGCAAAAAGGGGGAGAGATCACGATGCAGGTCACAAGAAACGTGGTCGTCACCGCCGCCGGGCCGAGCGACTGGTTCACGGGCGCCGTATTCATCGACGCCGTCGCGGCTCCGTCGGGTGCCTCGCGCTTGAGCGCGAGCAGCGTGCATTTCACGCCGGGCGCGCGCACGGCGTGGCACGTGCATCCGAATGGGCAGACGATCTTCGTCACCGACGGCGTCGGGCTGGCGCAATGTCGCGGCGGCTCGGTCGAGGTCATCCGCCCGGGCGACCGCGTGTTCTTCGAGCCCGGCGAGGAACATTGGCATGGGGCTTCGCGGACACGTTTCATGACCCATATCGCGATGCTCGAGGTTGACGACAAGGGGAGCAACGCCACCTGGGGACCTCATGTCACCGACGCCGAATACGCGGCGGCACCGTCGGCCGAGGAGACGAAACCGTGACTGCGTGGAGCCATGACGAGCTGAACAAGATCGGAGGAGCGGAAGAGGTACGAATCGCGGCGCTCGGTCGCGATGGCACGCCGCGCAAGGCCGTGACCGTATGGCTGGTCCGCCACGATGATGACCTCTACGTTCGCTCCGCGGTCAAAGGCCGCGACGCCGCCTGGTACCACGGCGTCCAGCGGACGCACCAGGGTCGGATCTGGGCCGGAGGTCTCGAGAAGGACGTCACGTTCGTCGACGCGGACCACGAGATCGACGATGCGATCGACGCCGCCTACCGATCCAAGTACCGCCGATACACCGGACGAATCCTCGACAGCTGCCTGACGGCCGACGCCCGTTCGACCACGACCAAGCTTGTGCCGCGCTGAAGTCCTGTTACCGGCTCGCAGGGTTCGTGCCCGGGCGGCGTCTCTGAGTTCGGGAGCTCGCCGCCCGGCCCGATCAGCGGTTAGATTCCAGGACAGGTGCCTGGATTCGGCTGGTCGATCCTCGTCGAGCCGCCCACAGGCACACCCGGAAAAGTCGCTATCACGACGAAGTCGGTCGATCCGGTATTCACGGCGTTCACGACATCACCGGGGCGCTCCACGAAGGTTTGCCCCGCGGTGTACGTGGTCACGTCGCAGTGGTTTCCCACCGACTCGTAGAGGGTGAGCTGGCCTTGCTGGAGGATGGCGATCGCGCCCCCCGGGTGCGAGTGCCAGCCGGAGGACCCACCTGGCACAACGGTGATCCTCGAGACGACGACATCTAGACCCTGCGTGAGTGGAAGAGTCCCGTGGGACATGTAAGTCCCTCTGCCCAAAATCTCGCTGGTGAAGCCAACAGGGGGTGTCGCCGCACCTGGGACGGCGCTGACGGCGACAAACAAGCCGACCAAACCCGTCGTCAAAACCGCCCATCGCAAGACCCGTCTCATCTGCCTGTTCATTTCCCACTCCTTCTGTGCCCGAGCTCGAGCTCTCCAAAGTCGCCTGCTCAATGCAGCGATCAGGCCAAACAATGCGCCGCGCTGGCGGATTCGTCAATCGCATCCAACCCGATGACGATTGGTCACGTCTAGCGTCTTTATGCAGGCGGCCGGCCAGCCCCAGTGTTGACGCACGCTGCACGGAGCTCGGCTCTGCCTGTTCGACGAGAACGACCAGATCAACTCCGGGCAGGTGATCTTCTACGTGGTCCCCGACTGATCAGGTAGAGAGTGGCTGAGTCGGGCGGCTTGCATCGTCAGGTAGCGCTGAGTCGGCAGGTTGGTTGTGCGACTGGCAGCGGCGAGGTAGTGCGCCACCGCGGCCTTCCTGTCCCCAGCCATCTCCAACAGGTGGGCCCGAACTGCCTCCAGGCGGTGGTGATCAGCGAGTTGCGCATCGACCGTCTCCAGCACGGCCAGGCCCTCAGTCGGGCCGTGGACCATGGCAGTGGCGATCGCCTTGTTGAGCGTGACCACCGGGTTGCCTGTCATCTGCTCCAAGAGTTCGTATAGACCGAGGATCTGCGGCCAGTCTGTGTCGGCGGAGTGGGTGGCCTGGTCATGCACGGCCGCAATCGCGGCCTGCAGCTGATATTCACCCACCCGACCGCGGCCGATTGCTCCGTTGAGCAGTGCGACTCCTTCGGCCATGCATGCGCGATTCCATCGCGTCCGGTCCTGTTGAGCGAGCGGGATCACCTCTCCTCTGGCGCCGGTCCGTGCCGGCCGCCTGGCATCCACGAGCAGCATCAGAGCAAGGAGGCCGGCGACCTCGCTGTCGTCGGGCAGCACGCCGTGCAGCATCCTGGTCAACCGAATGGCCTCGTCCGACAGCTCGACCCTGTGCAGCTCACGGCCACTTGTGCTCGCGTAGCCCTCGTTGAAGATCAGGTAGAGGACATGGAGCACCGTGCGCAACCGCGCTGACTGATCCTCGCGCGCAGGCATCGTGAATGACATCCCCGAGTCCTTGATCCGCTGCTTGGCCCGGCTGATGCGCTGGGCCATGGTTGCCTCACTCACCAAAAAGGCACTGGCGATCTCGGTCGTCGTCAGGCCACCGACCGCACGCAGGGTCAACGCGATGGCCGAGGCCGGCGTGAGAGCCGGATGGCAGCACATGAACAAGACGATCAGGGTGTCGTCTTTGTCGGAAATCTCGGGCGGGGACGCCTCGAGCAGCGACGCCAGCGTCTCGCGCTGCCGGCGCGACTGTTCGCTCCGGCGCTGGTCGATCATTCGACGCGCGGCGGTTTGAAGGAGCCAGCCGAACGGCTTTGCCGGGATGCCGTCGCCAGGCCAGCGCGAAGACGCGGCGAGCAAAGCCTCCTGGACAGCATCCTCTGAGGCGTCGAAGTCGCGAGATCTGCGGGTCAGGGCGCCGAGGACCTGCGGCGCGAGCTCGCGCAGCAGATCCTCAACCTCCGGCGTCACTTTCAGCGCTTGTCACCCACCTGGTGAAGGAATTGCTCCATCTCGGCGACGTCTGATGGCGCCTGGTCCATCACCTGTCGGAGCTGGATGGGCTGCTGCGTCGCCTCGCCGCCAGGCCCGGGAACGGCCGAGATTCGCGCTGCGATCTCGATCGCGCGGGCCTCCGACTCCACGTCGACGATCTGGTAGCCGGCGACCCACTCCTTGAACTCCTGAAAGGGTCCATCCGTGACAACCGGAGCGTGCCGCCCGTCGGAGCTCACGATCTTGGCCAGGTTGGGCCCGGCCAGGACTTGCGAGTCGACCAGCTCACCGCTGCGCACGAGCTCGGCGTGGAGGGCCTTGTAGTAGTCGAGGTGGGCGGTGATCTCCTCCGGCTTCCATTCCTCCATCGGCGTGTCGATGGCGCCTCCCTCGAAGTTGACGATCAACAGGTAACGCATGAACCAATGCCTCCTCTATTTGGGGCTAAGCGCCACGTCCGGCACTCGCAGTCTAGGAACGGAGCTAGATCTCCGTTCTCGACACCAACGAAGTGGGAAACCCAGTCAGGACGGACGCCTGTCCTTCGTCACGGGCTTCAGATCGCCCTTCAGCGCATCCTCATAAGCGGCCCACAGGACCCCGTAAGCCGCCACCAGGCCTTCGGGCCGGGGCTGGCTCAGTGCGATTTCGAAGCGCTTCGTGTATGCATGGTCGCCCAGCTCATCTCGCAACAGGGCCTGAACCTGCGACTCCCATTTCGACGCCGAGGCGAGGTCCTTGCGCTTCTCAATCATCAGCCGGCCCCGGTTCATCATCTCCTCCAGGCGCGCGACGAAACCGTGCCGGTCGAATCCCTGCGGCGCGCGGGGCGGGCCCTCGTGGCTCACCGTCCTCCATTGCACCGGGCGGCCGTATGACGGGGCCGACGCGGAGGGGCGCCAGCCAACGGCTGCCCGCTGTCGATCGTATGCCGCCCGCTTGGTGCTGTTGGTCAGAACGTCGTGCGCAAGGTTGATCAACTTTGCGTGCTCGAGCGCGTCCGGATGGTTGCCGCGGTCAGGGTGCCAGTACTTGAGCTGCCGGCGCCAGGCGGCGTGCAACTCCGTCTCCGTGGCGTCAGGGGGGACACCGAGCACGAAGTAGTAGTCGGCTAAGGGACGGCGGTCGTCAGGCGAGGCCGCACCTCCTTCATCTGAGACGTAGAACCGGGCAGTGGAAGTGCAGTCTTGCACGGCGCCCAGGGCTTGTGGCAAGGCCCTCGAGGCGAAGTCAGAACTAAGAGCTAGTGGATTCTCCGACCGTAACCTTTCGCCCCACCCGCCGACCACCGACCAGCAGCGGCTCAGCCAATTCGAACACGCTGCCATCCGGCCGCAGAATCGGCTCCGGCGAGTACTGGACCACGTAGCTGCGCCGCGGACGGGCGGTCCGATTGGGACCACTGCGGTGGAGCAGCGCTGACGAAAAGACGGCGATGCTGCCCGCCGGCGCGATCACTAGATCACCAGGGTCGTCGCCGAAATATCCGACGAGGTCGTTGAGCGCTGGGTCTTTGACGTGGTCTATCACTTCACGCGTACCAGCGCGAGAGAACGGAAGCACCGAGATGGTGCCGTTCTCTTCCGACATATCGTCCAGAGCGCACCAGAGGGTCACGTATGTTCGTGTGTAGCCGGGCATGCTGTGCTTGAGGTAGCCGGAGTCCTGGTGCCAGGCAAACTTGAGTCCGACCTCGGCCATTTTGACGACGAATTGCTCCGCGAAAAGGTAGGCGTCGTCGCCGATAGTGGCCCGGCAGATGTCGGCGACTTCGTCCCCGAACAAGAAGCCGTCGAGACGACCCTCAGTTTCGCCGTGACGATTACCGATGAAGTAGCGCTTGCCGCGGTGGTTGAGTCCAATCACGTCGGTTCCGGAAGCGTTCATGGACGCCTCCGTCGCGGCAATGAATCGGTCCAGCTCGCCCCGCAGGAGCGCAAGCTGTGCATCGCTAATCGCTCGCTCGAGGATGAAATAGCCCTCTTCTTGAAACTGGTGTCGCTGCTGGGCCGTGATCGTCAGAGCCAAGACTTCCTCCTTGTCGGACTGCTGAGGGCGAGGTTAGACCTGGCCGCGGGCTCTTCGCCTCTCACTTGGCGACGTGATCTTCTCGCCCCATGCCGCGTCGCCGCTCAGATATCGACCTGGGCTCTTGCCGAAGGCGGCACGAAAGGTGCGATAGAACTGGGCCTGACTGCCAAAGCCGGCCTCCAGCAAAGACTGCGTCACGCTGCGACGGGCGCCGTTTCCGTGCACTTGAAGGAAACGCTCCAACCGCAGTTGGTTTCTGTATTCCTGCACAGTCAACCCCATCTGCGCCTTGAAGACCCGGCCGAGTCGGGAAGGACTGAGGCCCACCGTGTCGGCCAGCTCCTCGACTGAGTCGAGACCCGGATCGTCACGGAGCTGGAGTGCGGCGCGCTCGACAGCCGGATGCACCTCGACCAGGAGCGAGTCTTCGGCGTTCACGTAAAGCCGCCACGCCTGGAGCAGCACAAATTCCAACCCGGCGTTGTGCTCGGCGGGAGTCTCGGCCTCGGCCACGGCGCACAGCACCTGATGCAGCCAATCAGCGTTCCGTTCCGACAAGCGCCGACTGTGCGGGGACATTTTTGCGTTGAGTTGGCGATGCTTTCGGGTCAGGGCGGGTCGGAGCACCACAACCCAGGTATCGAAGTCGGCCGAGCGGTCGGTGAGAATGTGATCCTGGCTCGGCCAGAGCCAAACCATCGACCGCCTCACGAGACGATCACGCCGGCCGGTGAAAAGATAAGTTGCAGTCCCGCTCAGGACCAGGTTGATCTCCAGCTCGGCATGTCGGTGACTGCTGACGATCGGCAGCTCAGGTCCGGCCCTCCAGGCCATCCCAACCAGGTCTTCCGCGATTTTGAGCTTGACCCGGCCCACGGCCTGACATGCTAGGCGCGCTAGGTATCCAAGCATCGCCGAGAGATCTTTGAGGCATCAGCCAAAACTCCGACAGGCATCACCCGGGACGCTGTTGTTGCGTTTCAGCCGAATCAGCCCACATTTCCGGTGGTGCTCGCGCAGGGAGTCGAACCCTGAACCTTGGGATTAAGAGGCTGCGGGCACACAGTGTCAGGGAGTATCAGCGAGTGTGAGGGAGTGCCAAATCAGTCGGCGTCAATGACGCACCATTGTCAGCGAGTGTCAGG
>DASXSD010000024.1:0-10272 GCA_036506195.1 Candidatus Dormiibacterota bacterium | reverse complement strand
GGGGGCGACGACATCGGGGCGCGTCGGGTCGAGCAGCACCTTCGCGGCTTGCGGCAGATGGGGGCGCACGTCAACGAGACCCACAACGAGATCGTCGCCACGGCCAAGCGCCTTCGCGGCAACCGCATCGTCTTCGACCTGCCGACGGTCACGGGGACCGAGAACATCCTGCTCGCGGCCGTGACCGCGGAAGGAAGAACCGAGATCTTCAACGCGGCGCGCGAGCCTCACGTCGCCGATCTTTGCCGGCTGCTGATCAAGATGGGGGCGAGGATCGAAGGTGTCGGCACCGAGCGCCTGATCGTCCACGGCACCAACGACCTCGGCGGTGCCGAGCACACGGTGATCTCGGACTACCTCGAGGCCGGGACTTACGCCATCGCCGTCGCAGCCGCGGGGGGCGAGCTGCTCATCGAGTGCACTCGCGCCGAGGATCTCCAGCTGCTGCTGCTCAAGCTCGAGCAGGCCGGAGCGCACGTCGAGGTGGGGGACGGGTGGTTCCGCGTCGGCCGCGATCCAGCGAGCTCGCTCAAGCCGATCGACATGTCGACCTGGACGTTCCCGGGCTTCCCCACCGACCTCCAGGCGCAGTACATGGCCCTGATGACCCAGGCGGAAGGCGAGACCGTCATCTCGGAGTACGTGCACGAAAATCGGTTCCAGCACGTGCGCGAGCTGGCGAAGATGGGCGCCGGGATCACCGTCGAGGGGCGCCTGCACGCCATCGTCCATGGTCCGGCGCGGCTCCGAGGCACCGAGCTTGCGATCCCGGACATCCGCTCGGGCGCCGCGCTCGTCATCGCCGCTCTGTGCGCTGAGGGCGACAGCGTCCTGCGCAACGCCTGGCATCTCGAGCGCGGTTATGAGGATATGGCGGGCAAGCTGGGGTCGGTGGGGGCCAGGATTCAAAGCGTCGACGTCGACCCCGAGACCCCGGCGGGCCACCGCCTATACGAGTAACAAGCGTTGCTATCCCGGAAGATCGGCATCGACCTCGGCACCTCTACCGTGCGGATCTTCGTCAAGGGAGAGGGGGTCATCCTCAACGAGCCGGCGCTCCCGCCCGCCGACCGCGACAGCACACAGGTGCTGCATCGATTGATCGGGAAGGCGAAGGGGCGCCCGCGGCTCTTCAAGCCGGAGGTGGTCGTGTCCGTGCCTTCCGCCGTGACGGCCACGGAGCGGCGGGCGGTGACGGCGGCCGCTATCGCCGCCGGCGCGCGCCAGGTCTGGCTGATCGACGAGCCACTCGCGGCCGCCATGGGCGCCGGGTTGCCGATTGGCGAGCTCCGTGCGAGCGCGATCTGCGAGATGGGGGCGGGCACGACCGAAATTGCGGTCATCTCGCTCTCCAGCACGGTGGCGTCACAGTCGATCGCTGTCGGGGGCCGCTCGCTGGACAAGGCGATCGCCGAGGCGCTGGGAATCTCGGAACGCCAGGCCGAGGAGGTGAAGATCGCCGTCGGCTCGGCGGTCGCGATGAGAGAGCCCCTGGTCATGTCCGCGGGGGGCCGTGACATCTCGTCGAACGACATCGCGAAGGCGGTCGAAGGCCCGCTCCGGGCGATCACCGCCGCCATCCGCAAGGTCCTCGCGGAGACTCCGCGCCAGCACGCGCAGGGGCTCGCCGAGCGTGGCGTCGTGCTGTCGGGCGGAGGAGCACAGCTGCGGGGCCTGGCCGAGTTCGTCGCGACACGGACCGGGGTACCGGCGGTGGTGGCGGATGAGCCGCAGACATCGGTGGTGCGGGGCACCGGCCTCGCGCTGGATCACTTCGAAGTCCTGAAGCGAAATCAGAGCTACCTTCGCTAATGCCTGACCAACAGCCCCGCCCTGACCCTCCCCGGCAAGCGGGGAGGGGAAGAGTTGGGCTGCAGGTGGTCGTGGACGGGTCCGGCCTCGAGCGACCTCGGGCGGGGGTTGGTGTCTACACGAGCCAGATCCTTCGTGCGATGTCGGTCGACCGCCCAGACTGCAGGCTGGTCGTCTTCGGCCCGCGTCGAGCGTCGATGCACGTACCGAATGCGACGTACCGGCTGCTCCCGCAGACCAGGTTCATCGGCCGGCATCTGCAGTGGCCGGCCGCCATTCGCAGCCTTAAGCCGGACGCTTACTTCGGCCCGGCGGGCGCGCTGCCGCTCGGCAACGTCGGATGTCCCGCAGTGATCACCATCCACGACCTCGCCATCTACCGCAACCCACGTTGGTTTCCGGGACGCCAACCGTTGAGCACCCGGTTCGTCGTCCCACGATCCGTCCTGCGGGCCGATGTCGTGATCGCCGTCTCCGAGAACACGGCGCGGGACATCGTCGACATCTTCGGCATCGAGCGCGGAAGGATCGAGGT
This sequence comes from Candidatus Dormiibacterota bacterium, assembly GCA_036506195.1. Taxonomy (GTDB): domain Bacteria; phylum Chloroflexota; class Dormibacteria; order Dormibacterales; family Dormibacteraceae; genus 40CM-4-65-16. The sequence continues at coordinate 7,925 of DASXSD010000024.1, read as the reverse complement.
CGTGCCGCATGGTGTGTCGGCGAGGTTCCATCCACTGAGCGCCGAGGAGCGGACCGAAGCCCGGGCGCGGCTCAAGCTGCCCGAGCGTTTCATCCTTTTCGTCGGCACCGTCGAGCCGCGCAAGAACCTGGAGACGCTCCTGGATGCCTGGGTGACGATGCGCGATCGCCCGGACCTCGTCGTCGTCGGCTCGTGGGGGTGGTTGTATGACTCGGTCCGAGAGAAGATGGCGCGGCTCGGACCCCGCCTACACCACCTGGAGTCGGTCGACCCGGACGAGCTGCCGGCGATCTACAGCCTGGCCAGGGTCGTCGCCCATCCCGCCTGGTACGAGGGCTTCGGCCTTCCACCACTCGAGGCGATGGCCTGCGGCACGCCCGTCGTGGTCTCGGACCGGTCGAGCCTCCCAGAGGTCGTTGGCGACGCGGGGCTGGTCGTGCCGGCCGATCAGCCTGAGGCATGGCGCAAGGCGCTCGAGCAGGTGATCTTCGACACCGACCTGGCCGCCGACCTGCGGCATCGCGGCATCCTGCGCGCGGCTCAGTTCAGCTGGGAGCGGGCGGCGCAGCTGACCTGGCGTGCCGTGGATCATTCGATCAACCTGCCAGCGCCTCGGTGATCGCGTCCGCCACGCCCCTGGCGGTGCGGTCCCACGAGAATGTCGCGGCCCGCGCGACCGCCGCCTTCGAGATCGTCTCCCTCAGGTCGTTGTCGCTCAGCGCGACGTCGAGAACTTTCGCCACGTTCTCAGGATCGGTCGCGTCCTGGAAGTAGAGCGCCGCCTCACCGCCGACCTCGGGCAGGGATGAGCTTTTCGCCGCCACCACGACCTTGCCACGCGCCATGGCCTCGAGGACAGGCAGGCCGAAGCCTTCATAGAGGCTGGGCACGACGACCGCCTGAGCTTCCCTGTAGAGGAGCTCCAGCGTTGGCGGGTCGACCATGCCGACCACGCGACAGCGTGGTGATTCGCGCAGCTTTTCGGCGAGACCTCGGTCCCGCTCGGGCCCGGCCACGACGAGCAGCAGGCCATCCAGCCGCTCGACGGCAGCGAGCGCGGCCGCCTGGTTCTTGCGTGTCTCGACGCGGCCGACCTGGAGCACGAACTTTCCGTCCACACCAAGCTCGGTGAGTCGCTGCGCTGGAGCCACCGCTTCGGCTGGCTCTCCGAAACCCAGCGGGATGACCCGGATCTGCTTCTCCGGTACGCGGTACAGCTCCATGAGGTCCTGTTTCGTGGATTCGGACACAGCGATCAGTGGCTTGCTTCGGTTCGCGGCGACCAGGGTGCTGAAACGGAGGTAGACGCGATCGGAATACCGGTATGCGTCGGGGAACTTCTCGAACGCCAGGTCGTGGACCACGGTGAGCGCCTTGCCGGGCCAGGCGAAGGGCAGGGCGTGGGCGGGAACGAAAAGGAGGTCCGGATGTTCGGCTGCAAGCGCGATCGGAAGCCGGACCTGCGACCAGCCGCGGCGGAACGGGAGGACCGTCACGTCGACGCCAAGCCCGCGGCGTGGTCTCGACGCGAAGAATCGCCACCGATGCTCGGGTGCGATCGAGGGCAGCCGGCGGCAGACCTCGCGCGTGAACGTCTCGGTGCCGGTGATGATCGCGCGGGTGGCCGGGTTGATGTCCACCGCGACGGTCGCCCGCCTCAACATGCGTACCGACCTTAAGGTATCGACCGTGGCGGACACCGCACGCATTCTCGGCGTCCGCGTTGACTGCTTCGACATGGCGGGGGCGCTCGAGCGGATCGAGAGCCTGGTCGACGAGCCAGGGCCGCATCTCGTCGCGACCGTGAACCCCGAGTTCGTCATGCGCGCCCAGAAGGACGCCGATTTCGCGCGTGTGCTGGCGGCCGCCGACCTCTGCCTTGCCGACGGCATGGGTGTGGTGTGGGCGGCGCGCCGGCAGGGCTGCGATCTTCGGGCGCCGGTGACCGGCGTCGACCTCGTGCAGCCTCTCGCGGCGATGTGCGCTCGACGCGGATTCCGATTGTTCTTGCTTGGCGCCGCACCCGGAGTCGCTGCGGACCTGGCGTCGAAGCTGCGCGAGGCGAATGGCGAGCTCGAGGTTTCGGCTGACTCCGGCTCGCCCGACCCGGCGAACGACCAGGAGACCGTGCAGCGGATTCGCGACCATCGCGCCCAGGTCCTGCTCATCGCCTACGGTGCGCCCGCCCAGGAGATGTGGTTTGAGCGCCTGAAGGACCGGCTGGGCGTGTCGGTGGCCGTCGGCGTGGGCGGGGCGTTCGACTACCTCACCGGTCGTGTGCCAAGGGCGCCCGCGTGGATGAGAAGGGCGGGCCTGGAGTGGTTCGCGCGCCTCGCCCGGCAGCCCTGGCGCATCCGCCGGATGGCGGTTCTGCCGGTGTACGCCCTCAAGGTTCTACGTTCCGGCAAGTAACATCCGCCTCCGTGCTCAGCATCGTCATCCCATGCAAAGACGAGGAGCAGCGGCTGCCGCGCACCATCGAGGAGATCCACCGCTACCTCGACGGCAAGGATGTTGAGTACGAGCTGATCCTCGTCGACGACGGCAGTCTCGATGGGACTCGCCAGGTGATGGATGAGGCGGCGGAGCGCCATCCGTCCGTCCGCGTCGAGGCCCTGCCGCACAACCGCGGCAAGGGCCGGGCGCTCGCCACCGGTGTCGGCGTGGCCAGGGGTGACGAGATCCTTCTCACCGACGCAGACCTGTCGACTCCGATCGAAGAGCTCGCAAAGCTCCAGGCGGCGCTCGAGAAAGGGGCCGGCATCGCGATCGGGTCGCGCGCCCTGAGGGCTTCCAGGGTCGAGGTCTCGCAGCCTATCTACAGGGTCCTGATGGGCAAGGCGTTCAATCTGATCGTCCAGGCTGTCCTGCTGCCAGGCATCTGGGACACACAGTGCGGTTTCAAGCTGTTTCGCGCCGACGTCGCGCATCGCGTCTTCGCCGGACTGGTCACCGATGGTTTCGGCTACGACCCGGAGGTCCTGTATCGAGCGCGCAGGCAGGGAGTCAAGATCGCGGAGGTCCCGGTCGTCTGGCGCAACTCGGCACCGACGAAGGTAAGCCCGATCCGCAGCTCGTTCGACATGCTGCGCCACGTGATCCGGATCAGGTTCCAGGCGTGAAGATCACCGAGCGCACGACCGCACCGACCGAGGTGCTGGTCGTGCTGCCGACCTTCAACGAGAAAGAAAATCTCGAGCGCGTTGTCGGCGGCGTCCGCCACCTCGGGCACGACGTGCTGATCGTCGACGATGCGTCGCCGGACGGCACGGGTGAGATCGCCGACCGGCTCGCGGAATCGGATCCAGGTGTGCGAGTCCTGCATCGGGAGCGCAAGCTCGGCATCGGCAGCGCATATGTCGATGCATTTCGGGTTGGCCTCGCCGAAGGCTCGAAGCTGTTCGTCGAGATGGACGCTGATGGTTCGCACCGCGCCCAGGACCTCGGCTCCATCGTGGAGGCGGCGCGCGGCTGCGGCGGGCTGGCCATCGGGTCGCGCTACGTCAAGGGTGGTCGGATCGTCGGCTGGCCGCCACACCGGCTGTTTCTCTCCTCGGGCGCCAACGTCTACTGCCGGACGCTTCTCGGGCTCCGCATCCGCGACTGCACGTCCGGATTTCGCTGCTACACGCGGGCGCTGCTGTCGGCGATCAAGCTCGGCGAGGTCGTCTCGCAGGGCTACTCCTTTCAGATCGAGATGGTCCACCGCACTGTCCGCCTCGGTTACCCGGTGGTCGAGGTGCCCATCCGTTTCGAGGACCGCATCGCCGGCGCGTCCAAGGTCTCGCAAGGGGAGATCAGGCGGGCGCTGTGGACCGTCCTGCGCCTGAGCATGTCTCGATGAAAGCCATGGAGGAAACGGCTTCACCTCCCCGCTTGCCGGGGAGGTCGGGCCGCGAAGCGGCCCGGGAGGGGGCGGCATCGTTCTGGACATCCGAGTGGCGTCTTCCATTGCTCATGGGCGTCGTCCTCGCCGTCGTCACCGCCGTCCCCTACGTCTACGCCTACGCGGTCCAGTCCCCCGGCCACGTCTTCATGGGCTTCTTCTACCTGGGCGACGACGCCAACACGTACCTGGCCAAGATGCGCCAGGGCCTGGAAGGCCAATGGAGCTGGCACAACCGATACACGACCGAGTCGAGCCCGACCGCGTATCTATTCATGTTCTGGATCTTCCTCGGCCACATCGCCGGGTTGGCCCACCTGTCGCTGCTGGCCGTCTTCCACCTGGCCCGCATCGCCTCGGCCTTCGCTCTGATGGCCGGCGCCTGGCTGTTCATCAGTCACTTCATCCAGGACCGCTCGGCGCGCCGTTTCGCGTTCTATTTCTGCGCGGTCGGACTCGGCATGGGGTACGTGATCCAGGCCCTGGGCCATCCAGTGATCCTTGGCAATCAAACCGACACCCTCGACTGGCGCATGCCTGAGCTGACCGCTTTCTACTCGGTGCTAGCGCTCCCGCACTTCGCCTGGTCGGGGGTCTTCGCGGCGGTCGGAGCCGCCCTGACCCTGAAGGCGATCCAGCGCGGGAGCCTGACGCTCGGCGCCCTGGCCGGCCTGGCGTGGCTGGGGCAGGCTTCGATCCATCCCCAGATGCCGATCTTGATGGCCGGCGCGGCCGGCCTGGCGCTGCTTCTGCGCCCCGCGCGGCCGCGTGGTTGGGTGGCGGGCGGGGTCGCATTCGCGATTCCGGCGCCCTACATCCTTTATTCATATCTGGCGTTCGTCGGCAATCCGGAGGTCCAGCGCTGGACGTTCCACTCCAAGAATGCGCTGCCGCCCGAGAGCTTCAGCCTGTTCTTCGCGATCGCGCCGCAGCTGCTGCTCGCGCTGATCGGGATCCCGGGAGCGCTCCGGCGCCGCTCGCGCGAGGACCTGTTCCTGCTCGGGTGGCTCGTGCTCCTGGCCGTGATCCTCTACCTGCCCAACCCGGCAGGCGACCTGCGCCGGCGCTTTCTCGACGCGCTGTACCTTCCGCTCGTCGTGCTCGGTGCCCGCGGGCTTTACGAGGAGATCCTGCCCAGGCTGCGCAGCCTCCGGGCGCGCCGGCTCATTCCTTTTTCTTATGTGGCGTTTGCGGCGGTGGGAAGCGCCTTCCTGGTCCTGGCGCCACTGGCGGTCGCCGCGCAGCCTCAGTACTCGGTGCCGACCGCGATGTACGACGGCCTGAACTGGCTTGGCGACCAGCCCGCGGGTCGCGTGCTCTGCATGCCGGGCGTCGGGCTCTACGTCCCCGCATACAGCGCCGACACGGTGTATGTCGGCCACTACGACGAGACATTCGACTACGGGAACAAGACGCAGACCGCGCTGAAGGTGCTGACCGGGCAGGAGGACATCGAGCGGTTCACCGTGGCCAATGACATCCGCTACGTGGTCTGGACGGTCGATCTGCAGTCGCCGCCGCCCGCCGTACTCGGCCCGCCGAGCTACGACACCCCCGACTTTAAGATCTGGAAGTTGTTCTGATGTAGATCACCGCGACCTTGTCCTCGTAGACGAGCTTCCAGTCGGGCTGGGTCGCCAGGAGGTTGGGCAGCGGGTCGCCCCGGTTCTCGACCACATAGTCGACCCCGTACTTGTCGAGCACCTGCTTCCAGTTGGACCGCACGTAGTACACGTCCGCGTACTCGTTCAGCAAGTCGTCGCCCATGAGGGCGGCCTCGCCGAAGATGAACACGCGACGATTGGGCTCGGGGTAGAAGCGGTAAGCCAGGTAGCCGCCGAAGCCGTACTGGTTGAACATCCTGGTCCCGACCTCGGGGTGGGCGGCGAGCCAGTCGGCGGCGCCCACCGGGTAGTTCGCGACGTCGACCTGCTGCTGCCTGGCCGGGCTGATGGTGCTCGCCACCCGAAGCGACGTCGCCCCCACGATCACCAGCAGGGCTGCGGCGGTGATCACCGCAAAAGCAGGTCGCGGAGGCACCGTGAGCTTCCAGTTGCGCGCGGCGGCGAACTCCCGCCACCAATCGCCGTAGGTGTTGATCAGCACCGGAGTCGTGGCGGCGACGAACAGGGCGACGTTGCGCACGTTCTGGAGGGCGAGCCCCAGGCCCGTCAGCGCTAGCAGTACGTCGTAGAGCGAGGGGCGCTTCAGGGCAAAGCCGATGACGATCAGGAAGATCATGGCCTCGAACGGTCGGAGCTCGATGCTGTGGAAGTTGGGCGAGGCCCACTCCACGATCAGCCTCTGCTGGGCCTCGCTGCCTTGCGTCTGGAAGGGATAGGGATACAGGCTCAGGAAGTGCGGCGTTGCGGCGACGGCGACTGCCGACGCGGCGCCGATGACCGCCAGCCGCCGGGCGTGCATCCGGTGGGCTGGGTTCTCCTGGTCCCAGGCCCAGCTCAGAAGCTCCGAGGCGAGGGCGACGCCGAGCCAGACGAAGCCGATGACCCAGCCACCATGCAAGTTGGCCCAGGCAATCATCACCAGTGGGAAAAAGTTGATGGCCAGGCTGCGCCCGCTGAGGTACTTGCGCAGCCAGTAGAGCTCGAGGCAGCTGAGGGCGAAGGTGATCATCTGGGCGCGCGGTCCCCAGATGGGCGAGCCGGCCACCGCCGCGATCGTGATCCCCACGCCGACGAAGACGAAGGGCTGGCGGCGGACCTGGAGGAAGATCAGCCAGAACCCGGCCCAGGTCAACAGCCCGAACGCGATGCACAGCACGGCTATGCCGAGCGTGCTGTACGTCAGCCACATGAGGACCTCGGTCAGGTACTCGTGGTCCGTCCAGGGGTGGCCGGCGGCGGTGAAGGTGAAGATGTCGGAGCTCGGCAGCCTGCCGTTGTCGACCATCCACCTGCCAATCCGAAGGTGCCACCAGAAGTCAGGGTCCTGCTCGACGCCGATGAACAGGGCCAGGATGACGATCATGACCCCGCCGAGGAGCAGGGTTTTCGCGCTCAGCCGCTCCGTCAGGCGGAGACGGTCAGCTGCGAGCGAAGGGGTTCGGTAGGTAGCGGGGGACGCTTCTTGCATAGTCCGGGTACTCGTCCGGGAACGTGGCCGCGAGGATGCGCTCCTCCCACCGGATGCGCAGCAGCTCGCAGACGATGAAGTATGCGATCGCGATCGCGCTCAGCCAGCCTGCCGTGGCCAGGTTGACACCGATCGCGGTTGCGACCTCGCCGAGGTACACCGGGTGCCGGCTCAGCCGGTACGGGCCACCGGTGACGAGCCGGCGCGCCTCGGGGATGATCGAGAACGAGCGCCGCAGGTAGGCCAGGCCCCAGACCGAGTAGGCGAGGCCGGCCGTGGCCAGGAGGTCGGCGAAAAAGACGAGGCCTTCGCGACGGGTGCCGCCGGGAAGGAAGCTGGCGGCGATGGCCGCGAAGGTGCCGCTGAAGGCGATGAAGATGACGGCGAGCCGGTGGTCGGTCCCCCGCTTCGGCAGGCGGACGGCGTAGAGGACGACCAGCATCGTGAAATAGGCGAGCGCCAGCAGCTGCTGGACGACGAAGAGGGCGTCCATGGGGGTGCGCACGCCCTGGACGCCGCCCCACAGCAGGACCAGCCCGCGGGCCAGGAAGAGGCTGAAGAAGAGGGACGGGAGGAGGCGGCTGAAGACGAGGTCCCGCCAGTACGCTCCCGAGCGCGTTGGCACATGCTCTGCGACGCCCGAGACGGCCATTCCCGGCGAAACCCTATCAGCCGGGTGCGACCCCCGAGTCCCACAGCCGCGTTTTGGCTAATGAATTGACCTGCCCCGTACCACTCAGTACCATCGTCGTCCGCGAGAGGTCCAGGTACTGCAAGAATCCGTACCCGGCGGCGTCAAGCAGGTTCAGAAGCCTGTAGTTCAGGAAAAAGGAGGTGAAATCGCAGAAATGTTGAGCCTTTACTGGAAGCTTCGCAGCCTTACGACTCGTCAGGAAGGCCAGGGCATGGTTGAGTACGCTCTGATCCTCGTGCTGGTCTCAATCGT
>DASXSD010000023.1:0-10881 GCA_036506195.1 Candidatus Dormiibacterota bacterium | reverse complement strand
TCGGCCGTGTCGTACTCGTCCCGGATCTCGCCGACGATCTCTTCCAGCAGATCCTCGAGAGTCACCATGCCGGCGGTCCCGCCGTACTCGTCGACGACGATGACCATGTGCTGCTTCTTGGTCCGCATCTCGTTGAGCAGCTCGTCGACCTTCTTCTGCTCGGGCGTGAACTCCATCGGCCGCAGCACCTTGTCCATGTCGAACTTCTGCGTGTTCGAGAGCGTGTAGAAGAGCAGCAGGTCCTTGGTGTGGATCAGGCCGATGATGTGGTCGATGTTCTCTTCGTAGACCGGCATGCGCGTGTGCCGGTGCAGCTTGAAGAGCTTCACGATCTCCCGCAGGCCCGCCTCTTTGGGGATGGCGACGATGTCGGTGCGGGGGATCATGATCTCGCGCACCGTCTTGTCACCGATCTCAATGATGCCGTGGATCATCTGGTGCTCCTGCTCTTCGATCACGCCCGCCTCTTCGGAGACGTGGAGGGCGGTGATGAGCTCTTCCTCAGTCAGGTAGGGGGCACGTGAACCACGGCCGCCCGTGAGACCGCGGGAGATGATTGTCACCGCCCACAGGATCGGGCCGAGAAAGCCCGCCAGCCGGTCCACCGGGACCGCGGCCGCCAGCGCGACGCGCTCCGCGTGGGCGATGGCGAGCGTCTTCGGCGTCACCTCGGCCACGATCAGCAGGATCACCGAGAGCAACACCGAGTTGAGGAGCGTCAGCCACAACCGCCATTCGCCAGGCACGCCCCATCTGGTGAATAGGGAGTCGCTCAGCAGCGCCGCCGCGGTCGAAGCCACGATCAGCGCCAGCGTGTTGGTGAACAAGACGGTGGACAGGAAGCGGTTGGGATCCGCGCGCAGCCGCGCCAGCGTCGCCGCGGCCTTGCTCCCTTGCTCCGCCAGGTAGCGGATCCGCAGCCTGCCGACGGAGGTCAGCGCCGTCTCGGTGCCGCTCGCCAGGGCCGCGAGCACGAAGCACAGGAGCATGACGATGACCTCAGCCCATTCCGTCCCGTTCATCGGAGCGGACTACCTACTTGAAGAGCTCGCTGACGCTCCGGTTCTCGTGCACCCGGATGATCGCTTCAGCGAGCAGAGGCGCCACCGACAGCACCTTCAAAGACGGGCTCATCTTCTCGGGCGGGATGGGCACCGTGTCCGTCACGATCACCTCTTCGACGTCGGCTTTGCGCAGCTTTTCCATCGCGTCGCCGCTGAGCACAGGATGCGTGGCCGCGATCAGCACCCGGTTTGCGCCCAGCTGGCGCAGCGCCACCGCGAGCTTGGACACCGTGCTCCCGGTGGTGATGATGTCCTCGACCACCACGCAGTCGCGGCCTTTCACGTCACCCGAGATCGCGATCACCTCCACCGACTGCTCGTCGGGGCGTCGCTTGTAACCGAAGGCGATCGGCGCGCCCAGGTCGTTGGCCACCGCCTCGGCGCGGCGTCCGCCGCCCGCGTCCGGCGCGACGATGGTGATCTGCTTCAGGCCGAGGGACTTCAGGTGCTCGGAGAAGATGCGGTGCGGCGAGAGGTGGTCGGTGGGCACGTCGAAGAAGCCCTCGATGGCCTCGGCGTGCAGGTCGAAAAGCAGCAGCCGGTCGGCGCCGGCGAGGGTGATGAAATTGGCCATCAGCTTGGCCGAGATCGGCTCGCGGGGCTGCGTCTTGCGTTCCTTGCGGGCGTAGCCGAAATACGGGATGACGGCGGTCACGCGGCCGGCCGAGGCCCGGCGCAGGGCGTCGAGGATGATGAACAGCTCCATGTAGTGGTCGTTCACCGGCGGGCTCGTCGGCTGGATCACGAACACGTCGTGGCCCCTCATCGAGTCCTCGATCTTGACGTTGATCTCGCCATCGGGGAACAGGCGCGACCGCGGATCGGTGAGCTGGATGTCCAGGATCTTGGCGATCCTGCCGGCCAGGTCAGGATTGGCGCTGCCCGAGATGAGCTTCAGCTCGCCCCACGGCGAAGTTTCCGTGCCGGTGTACTCCACAGCGGTCTGCAGCCTACCTATCAACCGGTTTTCTCCTCACCACCCTAGCGGGAACGCCCACGGCTGTCGCACCGTCGGGAATGTCCTTGGTCACCACCGATCCCGCCCCGGTGCGCGATTGCTTGCCCAGTTTGACGGGAGCGACCAGCATCGTATCGACGCCCACGAAGGCGCCGTCGCCGATCTCGGTCCGGTTCTTGTTTGTGCCGTCGAAATTGGCGGTAATCGTACCCGCGCCGATGTTGGCGTCCGCACCGAGGTCGGTGTCGCCGAGGTAGGAGACGTGGGGCACGCGGCTGCCGCGGCCGACCGTGCTCCGGACGAGCTCGGCGAAGCTGCCGATGTGGACGTCCTCGGCGATCTCGGTGCCCGGCCGGAGCTTGGCGAACGGACCGCAGTCCGAGCGGTCGCCTACGCGCGCGTCCTCTATATGGACGTGCGGCCCGATCCGGCATTCGGCGCCGATCCGCGTCTCGCCCTTGAGGATCGTGAACGGCTCGATGACCGTGTCCTGGCCGATGGTGACCGTGGCGTCGATGAAGGTGCTGTCGGGGTCGACGATGGTGACGCCTCCGAGCATCAGCCCCTCGAGGAGGCGGCGACGCAGCGTGTCGGTCGCGGCCGCCAGGCGCACGCGGTCCTTCACGCCCATCGCCTCGCGCGGGTCCTCCAGGGTGACGATGTTCACCGGCCTCAGGTGGGCCAGGACGCTGGTCAGGTAGAACTCGCCGGCGTTGTTGTCGTCGCTCACCTTGCCCAGCTCGTCGACCAGCCTGCTGCCGTCGAAGCAGTAGACGCCGACGTTGAACTCGTGAACGTTCGCACGCTGCTCGGCGGTCGCGTCCTTGCGCTCGACGATTTCCTCGAGCAAGCCGTCTGCGCCGCGGATGACGCGGCCGTCGTCGCGCGTCGGGTCGAACACGGTCGCGATCGTGGCCGGAGCCTCCGCCGCCTGGTGGGCTTCGATGACCTTGCGCACGCTCTCCGACGTGAGCAGCGGCGAATCGCCGTTGACCACCAGGACGTTGCGCCCCCGCAGCTCGCCGGCGGGGATCTGCTGCAGGGCGTGCGCGGTGCCACGAGGTTCGCGCTGGTAGACCACCTCCACCCTCTTGTCGAGGTGGGCCGCGACGTCGGCGTGGTGCGGGTTGGCGATCACCTTGATGTCCTTGGCCCCGGCCTCTTCAACCGCCGCGAGCACCCAATCGACCATGGGCCGTCCACAGATCGGGTGCATGACTTTGGGAATCCGCGACCGCATGCGGGTGCCGTGGCCGGCGGCGAGTATGACTGCGGTCAGAGGTTGGCTCAGCTTGAGGCGATTATGCCAGCAAGCCGCTCCGGCAGCCCCATCGGCCGGCTGCGCCGGCCACTTCCCCGCAAGCGGGGAAGAGTTACCCAACTATCCAGGGCGTAGCATCACCTTCTTGTGAGCGAGGTCCCGGCACCCAACCTCGAAGGCGCGGTGCCCAGCCATCTGCCGGTGCTGCCGTTGAAGTCGACGGTGGTGTTTCCGCGCATCTTCATTCCCCTCAGTGTCGGGCGCAAGAAGTCCCTGCAGCTGCTCGAAGACCTCTCCGGCGTCGAGCGCCACATCGCAGTCGCCACCCAGCTCGACGAGACCGCCGAGGAGGTCGACTTCGGCGACCTCCACCACGTCGGGACCATGGTCCGGGTCCAGCACCTCCTGAAGCTGCCCGACGGCACCGTCCAGCTCGCCGTGCTCGGACTGCGCCGCATCCGCCTGGTCGAGGTCGAGTCGGAGGAGCCCTACCTGACCTGCGCCGTCGAGATGATGCCCGAGCAGACGGAGGACATACTGACCATCGAGCGCGAGGCGATGATGCGGCGCGCGATCGCGTCTTTCCAGCAGCTGGTGTCCCTCGCGCCTCACCTTCCCGCCGAGCTGGCGGGCGCGGCGGCCGCCATCGACGATCCCCTGCACCTCGCCTACTACATCGCCAACCACATCCGGCTGACCACCGAGCAGCGGCAGGAGATCCTCGAGCTCGACTCGTCGAAGGTGAAGCTGGAGCGGCTCCTCGGCCACATGTCCCACGAGCTGGAGGTCCTCGAGCTCGGCCGCAAGATCCAGACCCAGGCCGAAGAGCAGATGGGCAAGGCCCAGCGCGAGTACTTCCTGCGCGAGCAGCTGAAGGCGATCCAGCGCGAGCTGGGCGAGCTCGACACCGAGCACGCGGAGCTCAGCGAGCTTCGCGAGCGGATCGAGAAGGCAGGGCTGCCGGCGGAGGCCAGGCGCGAGGCCGACCGCGAGATCTCTCGCCTGGAGCGCATACCCTCGGCGTCGCCGGAGTCGTCAGTGATCCGGACCTACCTCGAGCTGATGGTCTCCTTGCCCTGGAACGTCTCCACCGGAGGCGAGGTCGACGTCAAGAAGTCGCGGCAGATCCTGGACGCCGACCACTACGACCTCGACAAGGTCAAGCAGCGCATCGTCGAGCACCTGGCGGTTCGCCGCCTCAAGCAGGTGCGCGGCTCGACCGACCGCGGAAGGGAACCGATCCTCTGCTTTGTCGGTCCGCCCGGCGTCGGCAAGACCTCGCTCGGCCAGTCGATCGCCCGCGCCATGGACCGCAAGTTCGCGCGGGCCTCGCTGGGTGGCGTGCACGACGAGGCCGAGATCCGAGGTCACCGCCGCACCTACATCGGCGCCATGCCAGGGCGAATCCTGCAGGCGATCCGGCGCGCGGAGTCGAACGACCCGGTGTTCATGCTCGACGAGGTCGACAAGATCGGCGCCGACTGGCGCGGCGACCCCTCCTCAGCCCTGCTCGAGGTCCTCGACCCGGAGCAGAACAAGGACTTCCGCGACAACTACCTCGACGTGCCCTTCGATCTCTCCAAGGTCATGTTCATCACGACCGCCAACTCGCTGGAGACGATCCCGCCCGCTCTTCGCGACCGCATGGAGGTCCTCCACCTCTCCGGTTATACCGAAGCGGAGAAGGTCCAGATCGCGGAGCGCTTCCTGATCCCCAAGCAGGTGCTCGCGCACGGCCTGCGCGAGGGCGAGGTCGCGATCTCCGAGGAGGCGGTCCGGCTGATCATCCGCGAGTACACGCGCGAGGCCGGGGTGCGCAACCTGGAGCGGGAGATCGCTTCTTTGATCCGGCGCGACGTCGCCGACATCGCCTCCGGCAAGCGGCTCAAGCGGATGGACGACACCAAGAGGGTGCGCGCCGCCCTCGGCAAGCGCCGCTTCTTCGACGACGTCGCCGAGCGCATCGACCGCCCCGGCGTCGCGACCGGGCTGGTGTGGACGCCGACCGGCGGCGAGATCATCTTCGTCGAGGCGACGTTGACGCCGGGCAAGGGCGAGCTGAAGCTCACGGGTCAGCTGGGCGAGGTCATGAAGGAGTCAGCCGCGGCGGCGCTCTCGTACCTGAAGGCGCACGCCGGCGACATCGGCATCGATCCCGCGATCTTCAACCAGAACGACATCCACGTCCACGTGCCGGCGGGCGCGCAGCCCAAGGAGGGTCCATCCGCGGGCGTCACGGTGCTGACCGCGATGGCCTCCATCCTCACCAGCCGTCCGGTGCGTGACGACGTGGCGATGACAGGCGAGATCACGCTGAGGGGCAAGGTGCTGCCGATCGGCGGCATCAAAGAGAAGGTGCTCGGAGCTCACCGCGCGGGCCTGCGCCGCGTGCTCATGCCCTCGCACAACGAGGCCGACCTCGACGATATCCCCGCCGACCTGCGCAAGCAAATGCAGTTCGTGCTGCTGGAGTCGATCGACCAGGTGCTGCGCGAGGCGCTGATGTCGAAGCGGCAGGTGGAGCTGAACGGCGGAAACGGAGTCCGGACTACCGTCGTTGCGCGCGCTGCAGGATCCACTCGTGCGCGGCAAGCTCCAGCCCATCGTCGAGGTGAGAAAGGGCGCCGGCGTCCCGTCGCCTGAGCGCCGTGGCGATGAGGTGATCGGCGAGGTGCGGGTTTTTCGGCAGCAGCGACCCGTGCAGGTACGTGCCGATGATGCCGCCCTGCACGCAGCCTTCCGTCCCGTCTGAGCCGTTGTTGCCTTTCCCGCGCATGACCTTGCCGAGCGGCTTGGCGTTCGGGCCGAGGAACGTGCGGCCGCTGTGGTTCTCGAAGCCGACAAGCGTGCCGGGCGTCAAGCCATCGATATAGCTCTGGACGACCACGTCACCGATGAATCGCTTCTTCCCGGCCTCGGTCCTGACATCAATCAGGCCGATGCCGTCGTAGCGCTCGCCGTCGGCGGTCTGGTAGTAGTGGCCGAGCAGCTGGTAGCCGCCGCACACGGCAAGCACCTGGGCGCCGTACTCGATGGCGCGCCGTAGAGACTGCTGCTTGAACTCGCGCAGGTCGTCGTAGATCAGCGCCTGCTCCCGGTCCTGACCGCCGCCGAAGAAAAACACGTCGACCTCTTCCATCTGGTCGCTCGCGCCCCTGCCAAGCTCGACCACCCTGGATTCGAATCCATGCCACTCTGCGCGGCGGGTCAAGGTCAGGATGTTGCCGCGGTCGCCGTAGATGTTCATCAGGTCGGGGTACAGCCAGCCGACGGTGAATTTCATCGTCACGTTTCCCAGTATGGCGACGCCCAACCGCGCCTCACGAGCTCGGCCCGCAGGTCGAGCATCGCGGTGTACGTGCAGAGCAGGTAGGCGATGTCGCCCTGGTTGGTGCACTTGATGAGCAGGTCGAGGGCTTTGTCAGGCTGGGTCTGCGGCTGCTCGGCCTGAACCCCGGCGTACTTCAGGCGCACGGCGAGATCGTGGGCGCGTACCCCCGCGGGGATGACGACTTTCGCCCTGTCCTTGAGCATCTCGAAGTCGACGTCCCAGATCCACGAGACGTCGGTCCCGTCGGCCTTGCGGTCGTTGAGCCCGAGGATGAAGTTCTGACCTCCGGCAAGCTCCACCGCGGTGCGCACTGTCTCGTTGAAACCCGCCGGGTTCTTGGAGAGGACGAGGACAAGGTGCCGGCCGCGAAAGTCGATGCGCTCCTGGCGTCCGAATGCGGCTTTGAAGGTGCGCAGGCGGTCCGCGATGTACGAAGCCTCGAGCCCGATGCTCCTACCGATTGCGAACGCGGCGAGCACGTTGTAGCAGTTGTAGAGACCGCCAAGAGGCATCTCGACGCGCGTCCCGGCGATGGTCGCGGCGAGGCTCTCGAAACCGTTGAGCGTGATGCTGGTCGCCGCGATCTCCGGCTTGGGGCGTTCGAAGTGGCCGTTGGGACAGTGGTAGACGCCGTCGTGGCCTACGTAGACCGCGTCGAAGACGAGGCTCGCTCCGCATCTGGGGCACGTCCGCGCGTCGGCTGCGTGGGGAAGGACCTTCGTGGCGACCGAGATGTCCTCGAGCCCGTACCAGGTCGCGTTCCGGGACAGGCCCAGTCCGATCTCGGCGACCCGCGGGTCGTCGGCGTTGAGCACCACGTGAGCAGAGTTGGGCAGCGCGCCGAGCGCGCGCTCGATCTTCCTGGCGATGGATTCCAGCTCGCCGTACCGGTCGAGCTGGTCGCGGAACAGGTTGAGGACCAGCGTGGCCTTGGGCTGGACCTCCTCGACGGCGCGGGGCAGGCTTGCCTCGTCGATCTCGAAGACGCCCCAGTCCGCTTTCAGCCTGCCGTCGACGCCCGCGCGGTTCAGGGCCGCGGCCGTGACCCCGTAGATGAGGTTGGCGCCGGCGCGGTTGGCGACCACCCGATGACCGGCGCCCTCCAGCAGCCAGCTGACCAGGCGCGCCGTCGTCGTTTTGCCGTTGGTGCCTGTGATCACGATCGCACCCTGGCTCAGGTCTTCGGTGAGCCGGGTCAGGATCCGCGGATCGATCGCCCGCGCGACGTCGCCCGGCAGCGTCGTGCCGCCGCCTCGCCCCGTGATTCTGCTCAGTGCACCAGTCGCCTTGCCGGCGATGACCGCGGCGGTTTTTCGGATCATCATGCGGCGGGCCGGCTCACCGTGGTCCAGCAGTCGAGACCGTCAAGCGCGAGCTTTGCCTCTCCGTATGTATTCGCGGCCTTGAAGAACGCGGAGCCGCTTCCCGTCATTTGCCAACCGGCGCCAAGACGTTGTGCGAACACTTTGAGCTTTGGCTCCGCGCGCTCGGCGGCTTCGCGGAGGCCAATGCCGCCAACGCGATCCCATTCGTCGTACACGTTCTGAGTCGACAACTCGATCCCCGGCCACGCGATGGCAAACCACTCCTCGCGGGTGGGCTGCGGCGTCACCCGCTCGCCGCGGCCCTCGACCAGAGCTCGGCCGCCGACCAGGAAGAAGGGGACGTCGGAGCCGACCTCTGGCGCGACCTCCAAGAGATCGATGTCGAGCCAAAAGAGCGCCTTCAGCGCCCTCAGTGCAGCCGCGGCGTCAGAGCTCGCGCCACCCAGGCCAGATCCGGGCGGAATTCGCTTGTGGAGGCGGAAGCTGGCCGGCAGCTTCGTTCCCGCCGCGCGTTCCAGCGTTTGGTGTGCCTTCAAGACCGAGTTGTCAGTGTGCGTGACTGCGATGCCCGATACCTCGAGTCTGGTTTCCGCTGCATGTTGGGCTATCAGTACGTCGTGGAGGTCGATGGTTTGCATGGTCGTTCTGATCTCGTGAAACCCGTCGTCACGGCGCTTGACGACTTCGAGGTCGAGGTTCAGCTTCGCCCGTGCGGGCAGCGCGAGCGCCAGGTTACCGATTGGAGACCGGCTTCAGACCCGCCCGGTACCTGACCGCGCGATCCTGGTAGTGCCGCGCCGAAGACTCCACCCAGTTGTTCGAAGACCCGTCCAGCTGCTTCTTGACGATCGCGGGCACGCCGGCCGCCAGGTGCCCGGCCGGGATCTGGCCGCCCTCGGGGAGCACGGCGCCGGCGGCGAGCATGGAGCCCGCGCCCAGCCGGCTTCGCTGGAGCATCGTCGAGCCCATGCCGACCAGCGCGCCCTCCTCGACCACGCAGCCTTCGAGCTGCGCCGAGTGGCCGACGGTCGCGTTCTTCTCGATCACGGTCGGCAGGTCTTTAGCGCAGTGGATGACGGCGTTGTCCTGGACGTTCGCCCCCTCGCCGACTTTGATCGTCGCCTCGTCGGCGCGCAGCACCGCGCCGAACCAGACGCTGGCACCGGCCTCGACCTCGACGTCGCCGATCAGGACCGCGGTCGGTGCGATGTAGGCGTCGGGATGGACTCGCGGTCGACGGCCGCCGAGCTCGAATTCCACTGAAGCCTATAATCCTAAATTCGTGGTTAGAACCCCCAGATTGTTAATGAAGTGCGCCCTGCGCGCGCCCGGCGTGATGACGCGTGGCTAAGCGAACCGCATCGGCGAAGAAGCAGGCACGCTCTGGTGCTCGCCGCGCGATTCGCAACCGGGGCGCGCGCTCCGAGGTCAAGACCCTGATCGTCAAGGCGCGGCGCTCGCTCAGCGACACGCAGGCGGAAGCGTCCGAGCGCACCGAGTCGACGGTCGAAGCCGTGCGCGCCCTGGACCGCGCCGCGGCCAAGAAGATCCTGCATCGCAACAACGCGGCTCGCCGCAAGTCGCGCCTGGCCCGGCAGCTCGCGAAGCTCGCCGCAGCCGCGCCGCCGCCGCCCGCCAAGGGCAAGAAGGCGGCTCCGGCTCCGGCCCCGAAGAAGAGGTAGCAGGAGCTCCCTAGAGCCGCGTCAGCAAGACGTCGAGTCCGAGCTCGGCGTCGACCTGTCCGGACTTGACCTCCCACTCGTAGTCGCGGATCAGCTTCAGCGCGTCCTCGAGGCGCTCCGGCGAGGCGTTCATCGCCGCGTCGAACGCCTTCTGGACGACAAAGCGGTGCTCGGGAAGGTCGTCCTGGACCTGCTGCAGCGACTCGCCTCGGTCCTGGCGGGCCCTGACCTCGAGCACGAGCGCGATCTGGCGCGCCATCCGGTAGGCGACAAGCGTCGGCTGGACTCCCGACCGGGTGAGGTTGCGCGCGATCTCGAGCGCGTGGGCGTTGGGACGGGGGAGCAGGTTGTCGGTGAGCCTGTAGATCTCGTCCTCGCGTCCGCCGGCCAGCAACTCGGACACCAATTCCGGCGTCAGCTTCGAGCCTGAGGCGCTGTACGCGGCGAGCTTGGTCAACTCGGAGTCGATGACGCTGAGGTCCGGCGGTGAACCGCGGACGACCTGGGCGGCGAGCAGTGGCGTGAGGCCGTGCTTCTCGACCGCGCGCTTCGCAGCCCAGTCGCCGAGTGCGCGACCTTTGAGGTGCTGCATCTCCTCGACCTGCCCGCCCGCCGCGGTGATCGCCTTCACGAATTTGTTCGACGCGGCGACACGTCCCGCGATCGTGACCAGGAGTCGCGTCGTCGCGGGGATCTGCGCCACCGCGGCCGCGAGACCCTCGGCCCGGTTGGCGGGGACCATGCGCACGTAGACGACCCGATACGGGTCGAGGAACGGCCCCTGCAGAACCGCGCCCTGCAGGCGCGCGACATTGAGCCCCGGTCCTTCGAGCACTTCGAGGCCGAAGTCCGACACCAGCTCGGTGCGCCAGTCGTCGAGCGTCGCCCGCGCCTTCTCGTCGACGAGGAACCGCTCCTCGCCGTGCAACAGAAGCGCGGTCGCGCCACCGCGCCTGTTCGTGCGCGCCACGACGGGGATCGTACTTACAACGGCAAGGTGATCGTGCCCTCCTCGTCGGTGCGCAGGACGTCGGGTGGAAAACCCGCCGCCAGCCGGCCGGGACCACGCGACGCGATCAGCTGGGTTTTGGCCTCGACCGCCGCGCGCTCGAGGTCTGGGGAGAGTCGGCTCCGTCCCCCGAACGGCAGCAGCAGGTATGTGCAGGCGCCGCGCAGACGCGATGCGGCGACCGTCTGCGCGTCCAGGTCGAGGTCGCTGAGGTCGCAGAAGCTCCTTCCGCCGGGTGCGATCGCTCGCAG
>DASXSD010000022.1:0-6448 GCA_036506195.1 Candidatus Dormiibacterota bacterium | reverse complement strand
TCGGCAAGACGGAGGTGACCCTCAACGCCGGCCAGGAGATCGACGCCTCCGCCAACGGCACCCTGTCGGCGCCCCGCGCCATCCGGGCCGACCGCCAGGACCCCTACCAGCTCGTGGCTGGGTGCCGCCGGGCTGTATCCCCCTCAAACCCGGGCACTGTGCAGATCACGGTCGGCGATTCGATCTCGACCGGACAGTCGTCGACCGTCGAGTACAACTCTCCCGGCGGCATCACAAAGACGGCGCTCTGCTACCCCGGCAGCTACATGCAGCTCACGGTCACCAATCCGAACGGGATCGCGTACTGGTTCCCGAACGGTGACTCGCCGATACGCCATCAGCACCAGGGACCCGCGGGTCGCTGGCTCGCCACCGTCAAGGCGATCGACGTCTCGCCGGCCGAACCGTGGGTGATTGCGTTCGCCGCCGACGCGCCCTGCGTCGCGTCGTCTGAGGATTCCTTCACCGGCAGTTTCGTCCGCCAGACGATCAGCAACTCCCAGCTCTCGAAGGGGCTGGAGGACTCGGGCATCACGCTCCGGGTGGAGGGCACCTCGCCAAGCTCGGCGCGCCTCCACTACTACTCCAACTTCGGCGGCACCGAGATCTCCTGGACGGTGGTCTTCTACGCCGCCACGCCGAACCTAGGCGCCGCGCTCACCCAGGTCACCGTCCGCGGGATCAACGTCACGACGCGAGTCCTCAACTACATGGGCTCGGCCGGGGCGCAGTCGATCTCGTCCATCCCCCAGGACTTCACAGTCGACCGCGTCTACTCGTGCAAGGGGCCGACTGGCGACAACATGATGGTCATCGAGGGGCACCGATAAATCGGTGCTGGGGCCATCGGTAGTCGCATGCCCATGAGCTATCTTTCGCGGGCAACATGGCCTCTGTAGCCGCCAAGACGCCCAGCCGACGCCGCGGCGGCCGCCGGATCCTGATCGCCATCGGGATCCTGCTCCTCCTCATCATCGGCGGCGTCGTCTGGCTGAACGTGGCCGCCCAGGCCCAGGTCAACGTGCCGGCCTCGCTGACCGTCTACCAGCCGACCGCCTCGGTCGCCCACAACGACGTCGACTACAACGCCGCGGCCACCGGCACCATCGTCCAGCCCGGCGACTCGGTGAAGACCGACACCAAGGGCCGGGCGGGCATCCAGCTTCCCGACGGCACGCTCACGCGGCTGGCGAGCGACACCCAGATCAAGCTCGACTCCGCGCACTTCACGAAGGATGGCAACCTGCATGACGTCACGATCAGCCAGCAGATCGGGCGCATGTTCACAAACGTCCAGCACCTGGTCTCCGGCGCCACGTTCAACGTCAAAGGCAAGTCGGCCACGGCGAGCGTGCGCGGGACCAAGTTCGAGGTCTACATCAAGGCGGACGGGACGATGATCGTGAAGCTGTTCCTCGGCACGATCACGGTTACCTCGGCCAAGGGCAGCGTCACCTTCAACGCACCGCAGCAGGTAACCGTGTCGCCGGACGGCACGATCAGCCCTCCCGGTCCCATCGTCCCCGACCCCGACGACCCGTTCGGTCCCGCGATCTTCGCCTCCGACGCCGTCTCGGTGGGGACGACGCCCGGCACCGAGCAGGACTTCATCGGGGCCCCGCTCCACGACGGTGAGCAGCAGCAGTACACGTACGCCTACGCCGGCGGGAGCCTGATCAAGGCTGCGCTGGCCTATCCCGGGAGCGCGATGAAGCTCACGGCGAAGGCCCCCGACGGCCAGCAGTACTTCGCCACCGGCAAGCTGCCGGCAATCGCCATCAACAACGCGCCGGGTGGGATCTACACGTTCATCGTCGAGGGCGTCAGCGGGCTGGGCGGCGTCGGCGAAGAGCCGTTCCTCGCCGTGGCCTCGGTCGAGGAGTGCGCGACCGCGGACATCGTGCGGAACGGCGCGGTGCACCGCGGCTACACGGCTCAGGACCTGGTCACAGGCCTTCAGCAGTCGGGCGGCATCCCCGGAATAGCCAACCTCAGCCTCGGCATCAGCGAGAACTCGGTCGCCGGCGCGATCATCGACGGCAGGGGCACCTACAACGGGCTGGGCTGGACCGGGTCGGTGGTCCTCGTCGCCAACAACGGCACCCTGGACGTCATCCCGATCAGCGGCACGGTGTTGGGGATGCAGGTGCCGGCCTACCAGGTCGTGCAGCAGATCGCGGCCGCGATCGGGCAGGATCCCTCGAACGTCTACGTCGGGTTCAAGGTCGAGCGCCTGTTCACCTGCAACTCGGTGCTGATGCTCGACGGCCGGGTCGCCTAGGCTTTCACCCCGCGACGAAACAGGCGGCGAAGACTCCGCCTGGCCGGCCCCGGACGTGAGTCGTCATCAGGCTCCACGCTCCCGTTCGGCGACTTGATCGAAGCCTCCAGCCTGTTCAGCAGCTCGCCGGCGGTCGCGGGACGGCGCGCGGGGTCGCGGTCCATCGCCTGCTGAAGCACCGTCGCGAATGCGGCCGGCAGGTCGGACGCGACGTCGCGCACGTTGGGCGGCGGCTCGTAGAGGCGCCTGCTCAACGTCTCGATCCAGCTCTTCGATGAGAACGGACGCCGGCCTGTCGTGGCCTCGAAGATGATCGCGGCCAGCGAGTAGACATCGGCGCGGCCGTCGACGTCGCGACCGACGAGTCTTTCGGGTGCCACGTAGTCGGGTGCAACCGGACCGCTTGAGCCGGGTCCGCTGTTGAACGAGGCCACGGTTCCGAGGCCGAATCCCGTGAGCAGCGTCCGCCCGTCGTCGGCGAGCAGGATGTTTGCGGGCTTGACGTCGCGGTGGATGGTGGCGCGCGAGTGCGCGTAGTCCAGCGCGCTTGCGATGGGTCGAAGAAGGTCGACGATGCCCAGCGGCTCGTAGCGCTGGCCGTCGCCGAGCATGCGGTCCAGCGTGTTGCCCGCGACCAGCTCGGTGACAAGGTAGGGCGAGTCGCCGTCGTAGGCGAGCTCGTAGAGGCGCGGGATCGCCTCGTGCTCGAGCGCGGTGTACGAGCGCAGCTCGAGGAGGAATCGCCGCGAGAAGCTGACGTCGCGCGCGACGCCGGTGCCGATGGTGCGGAGGGCGACGCGCCGGTGCAGGCGCGGGTGCTCCGCCTCGTAGATCGAGCCGAGGCTGTCCGTGTCGAGCTCGCGCAGCAGGCGATATCCGCCTACCTTTTGATGTCCGTTGGTCTCAGATTTGGCCCGCGAGCCGTTCTGGTGGGGAGCTTCCTGTCCCACGAAACCTGAACTCTAAGCCACCTGCGCCTGTTCGGTAAGGAAGGCCGAACAGGATTTCGGCCGCAAAACGAGGATTAGTCCTATCGTGACCGAGGTCGGCGTGGCGGAATGGCAGACGCGCCAGCCTTAGGAGCTGGTGCCCGAAAGGGCGTGGAGGTTCAAATCCTCTCGCCGACACTGCGCGGGTCTCGAACCGGCGAGCGCCGGCAGTCGCGCGAAATCCGAGACAGAATTACCCGCGAGCGCCGGCAGTCGCGGGTTACACCCGACCTTGCTGGGGCGTGAAGTTTTCGATCTCCACCGGCTCGATCGCGTCCGCCGGCTCGAAACCGAAAACCCGCGAGAGGAAGTACAGCTCCGCCTCGAGCGCGCGCTTGATGTTGCTGTCCTTGCGAAAGCCGTGCTGCTCGCCCTCGAACGTCACGTACGCGTAGGGCAGGTTCTTCTTCTTGCATGCTTCGACGAATGTCTCCGCCTGGCTCGGCGGCACGATCCTGTCCTCGAGGCCCTGGAAGAGGATCACCGGCGCGCTCAGCCGGTCCGCGAAGTTGATGGCGGAGCGGTCGCGGTAGATCTCGGCGCGTTCGGGGTAGGGACCGAGCAGCGTGTCGCAGTAGTGCGCCTCGAACTTGTGCGTCTCCTTGATGAACAGCTCGAGGTCACCGATTCCGTAGTGGCTGGCGCCTGCGTCGTAGAAATCGCGTTTCGTGAGCGATAGGAGCACGGTGAATCCGCCCGCGGAACCGCCGGTGATGGAGATCCGGGCCGGGTCGACCAGGCCCTGCTTGACGAGGTGGCGCGCGGCGTTGATGCAGTCGTCGACGTCGACGACTCCCCAGTTGCCGTTCAGGCGCTGGCGATAGGCGCGGCCGTAGCCGGCCGAGCCGCCGTAGTTGACGTCGAGAAATGCGAGCCCGCGGCTCGTCCAGTACTGGAACTCGAACGGATACGTCGGGCCCGCCGCGCCGGTCGGGCCGCCGTGGACGTGGACGATGAGCGGCGGCTTCTCGCCTTGGGGAGCGACGTGGTCCTGGTTGCGCGGCGCGTAGTAGAAGGCGTGCGAGGTGCGACCGTCCTCGGTCGGGTACTCGATCGGCTTGGGGACGCTTAGGTAGCCGCCTTCGATGTGCTCGGGATTGGCGACCTTGACGATCTCCTCGGCCATCGTCTCCAGGTCGATGACCAGCACGCGCTCGGCGAGCGTGGGCGAGCTCGCGTACACCGCCACCTTGTCGCCCGAGACCTGGACGTTGGCGAGCGTCGAGTAGAGAAGGCGGATCTGCTCGAGGCGGCCTGAGTCGAGGTCGAGGCGGCCGAGCTTCTGGCCGCCCGTCTCCGCGTAGATGCAGAGAATCTCGTCGGGTCCGTGGAAGTCGTACCAGCGCTGGCCGAAGACCCACTGCGGCCCCCCGAACTCGGCGGCGCGCCGGCAGACCGGCTCGTCGCCCTCGCCGCGGGCGCGGTAGAGGTTCCACCAGTCGTTGCGGTCGGAGACGAAGTAGAGCTCGCCCTCGGGCGACCACTCCGGCTGGAGCACGGACTCGTCATCGCCGCCGACGACCTTGCGTTTTGAAGTGAGGTTGCCATCGCGGTCGAGCTCGCCGATCCAGATCTCGCTCGCGTCCCAGGGCATGTGCGGGTGGTTCCACGTCTGCCACGCGATTCGCGCGCCGTCCGGGCTGAGCTTGGGCGACGAGTAGAAGTCGTTGCCGCCGGCGATCGTGATCGCGTCGTGCTTCCCGTCGATATCGAGGGCGACGATGCTGTTGGCCGGCTCTTGGCCGCCTGTCGTGTGGTCCTCGCGCACGGCGATGAGGCGGCCGCGACGGCTGTCGACGAGCATGTCGGCGTGGCGGATGTCGGCGGCGGCCGTGATCGCGCGGGGTGCGGTGTTGCGGTCCTTGCGATAGAGGCGCTGGTCTTTGTAGTTGGTGAAGTAGAGCGTCCCGTCGTGGACCGCGAAGTGGCCGCCGCCGTACTCATGGACGCGGCTGCGCGCGTTGTAGCCCTCCGGGACGAGGTCTTCGATTCGGCCGTCGGCGTTGCGCCGGCAGACCGCGATGCGTCCGCCCTCGTCCGCTCGCTGCTCTGACCAGTACAGCTCGTCGCCGTCCCAGCGCAGCATCTGGTTGCGCATCTGGACGCGGCCCTTGAGCAGCAGCTCGGGCGTGATGGGCGAGGCCCACGAGCCGTAGCGCGCGGTTTTCAAGGCTCGGCCGCTACTATCACCTTCGGCCACTGAGCCAATGTAAGCATGAGAAACGCGCTGATCGTCGTGGACGTCCAGCTTGACTTCGTCGAGGGTGGCAGCCTCGGCGTGCAGGGCGGGACGCAGGTGGCGGCGATGATCGCGCGGCACGTCCGCCACTTCAAGTACGAGTACCAGTTCGTGGTCGCGTCACGCGACTACCACGAGGAGGCGCCCGACCACATCTCCGACAAGCCCGATTACGTCAACACCTGGCCGCCGCACTGCATGGTCGGCACGCCGGGCGCGGCGTTCGTGCCGACGATCCAGAACCTGGTCCGCGAGAAGTTGATCCAGGCGGTGGTCACCAAGGGCCGCCACGAGGCGGCGTACTCGGCGTTCGACGGCCTCGACCCACGCGGGCACAAGCTGCTCGACGTGTTGAAGGAGCAGCGGATCGACCACATCGACGTGTGCGGCATCGCCACCGACTATTGCGTGCGTGCGACCGCACTCGACGCGCGGAAGAACGAGTTCCAGGTGCGCGTCCTGGTCAACCTGTGCGCGCCGGTCAACGAGGCCACCGGCCAGCAGGCCATGGAAGAAATGAAAGCCGCCGGCTGCCAGCTGCAGGCAGCTACAGCTCCCTAGCCAAGCCAACTCTTCCCCGCTTGCGGGGAAGTGGCCGGCGCAGCCGGCCGATGGGGCCTGACCCACGAGCCCCTCCGGCGCCTTCGGCGCCACCTCCCCATAAATGGGGAGGAGTTCCTGACTCTTCCCTACTTCTCCGGTAGGTACTTGAACGAGACGTTCAGCTTCACCCGGTAGGTCGTCACCTTGCCGTCCTCGATCGTCATGTCCTGCTCGACCACCTCGGCGACGCGCAGGTCGCGCAGCGACTTGGACGCCATTTCGATGGCGCCTCGGGCAGCCGCCTCCCAGGACTCGCTGCTCGTGCCTATGAGCTCTGTCACGCGATAGACGCTGTCGGCCATGACCTACCTCCCCTTATCCAAACCGGCGCTTCAG
>DASXSD010000021.1:0-2978 GCA_036506195.1 Candidatus Dormiibacterota bacterium | reverse complement strand
CCTGGTCGCGTGGCCTCGCCACGGCTTCTGGTCGGGCCTTGCCTTCGGCCTGGCGACGATGGCCCGCGCGGAGGCGTGGATTTTCAGCCTCGGCATGGTTGTCGCCGCCTTCTTCAAGCGCGAGGGATGGTCGCAGCGCATCCCGTTGGTGGCCGGCTTCGTCGCGGTGATGCTGATCTACATGAAGGTCCTCGCCGACAAGACGGGGAATCCCATCTATCCGCTCTGGTGGAACTTCTTCGCCAACGCGGCGGGCAAGTGGGAATTCAATCCGGTTACCGCGGGTCAGGCATCGGTGCGCCCCGTGCTGGGGATGCTCCTGGCGCTCGCGCTCGGCGGCCTCGTGTGGAGCCTCTGGCGCCGCCCCGCGCCGTACATGTTGCTCACTTTCGGGTTTGGCTACTGGGTCTTCGTGGCGGGGATGCTGGGATTCACGTCGTACCTGGCCAGTTGGGTCTGGTGGATGCCAATCACTCGCGTTTTCGCCTTTCCGTACGTGTTCGCGGGCATCCTGTTTGTCGTGGTCGTCTTGTCGCTTGCACCGCGCAGGTACGGCCCGCGGTTCGTGCCGGTCGGGTGGGGTCTTGTCGCGGTTGCGGTGGTCGCCAGCCAGCTCGCCTGGATCCCGATCGCCGAGGTGTTCGGGCCCTCAGAGGCCGACTGGCAGGCAGTCAAAGCCGAGAGCGTTCAGCTCGGCGCCTGGTACAACGCGGCACCGTACCAGGGGCATGCGATCGCGGTCCCGGAGGACCGGCCCGACGTCACCTACGCGCTGGCGAGGTTCGGCGGCGTCGAGGGTAAGCACCTGATCAGCGAGATGTACGGCCCGGCTGACAACAGCGACACGGCAGCCCAGTGCTGGCTCACGAAGACGGACGTGGGCCTGATTGCGATCTCGGCCACCGACGCGAAGCTGACGAACCTGGTTCAGCGCAACCCGACGTGGTTCACTCGGTTGGGCACCATGGAGGAAGCTCGGTGGGACGTCTATGGCGTCGCCGTGCCCAATTCGAGCGCGCCTGGGTGCGAGGCGGCCAGATAGGCAAGCCCTCGTTCGACTACGAGGCCAAGCGCTGGGGCGCGGCGCCGCTGCGGCCGCGGCCCTGGTTCATGAACGGGCTCAAGCTTCGCTACCTCCTCGAGGACCTCGCCCCGTTCCGTGGTCGCGTGCTCGATGTCGGCTGCGGGGCGGGCCAGGTTGCCAAAGCGGTAAAGCGCGAGCGGCCCGACCTAGAGGTCCTCGCCTGCGATGTGAGCAAGACCGCGATCGCGACGGCGAGCGCGAAACCCGAGGGCGTCGACTTCCGGCTCGCGACGGCGGAGCGGCTGCCTTTCGCGGACGGTGAGCTGGACTTCGTCTGGATCTTCGACATGCTCGAGCACGTCGACGACCCCGACCTGGTGCTGCGAGAGGCGGCTCGCGTCATCAGACCCGGCGGCGGCTTCCACATCGTGCTGCCCCTGGAGGGTCAGCCGCGGACGCTCTATCGCCTCGTCGGCGCAGGCACGCGCTGGACGGCCAAGGTGCGGCACGGAGGCCACGTTCAGCTCTTTTCCGCGGACCGGTTTCGGACCATGGCCGCCTCGTGCGGCCTGCCGGTGACCCGCACGCGCTGGAGCTACCACGCCGTGCTCCAGGTCCTCGACCTGGTGTATTTCTCTTGGCTCGACCTGCGCGGGCCGGTCAGCGGATCCGTCGAGGACATGTCAGCGGCCCGTCGCGGAGTCGTGGGCGCATTGATGCGCGGCGTCAGCAAAGGCGTCGCGACGACGGCCTGGGCGGAGGCGCGACTCCTCAGGAGCCTGCCGGGAGGGTGTGGCCATTTCAGCTGTCGGCGCGAAAGCTACGATATGCGACCAACATCACCCTAGGCGACCCACCAGCAGGATCTGATCTCTCGGGGCCCGGACCGATTGGCTGCGCGTAACGGTCGCGCGCGAGCTCGAGCTCTCTTCGTCCTCGTTCGCGTCCTGGTCGTGCTCGGCGCTGCGTTCGGGCTCCTCCCGTTCGTGGCCCTGGCTCGAGGCATTTTCGAGATCGTCAATGACGGTGTCGCGGGCGATCGTCCTGTCGGAGTTGCCTTCTCACTTGCAGCCCTCGTGCTGGGCGGCCTGTTCTTCCTGTACTCGATCCGCTACTACCTCGCCACCCTGGTGATGCTGCTGTCCTCCCTCCTTCTCTCAGAAACGGATGGGAGCCGCGACAGCAACGGTGGGGGAAATGGGCACCCGCACGGATTGATGCGCTTTCTACGCCGGGGCAATGGAAACGGCGGCAATGGAAATGGAAACGGCAACGGCCATTTCGACCTCGGCTATGAGCCCTTCATCTCCATCCACATCGCGACCTTCAACGAAAAGCGCGTCATCGGCCGGCTGCTGGAGGGATGCGCCGCACTCGAGTACGGCAACTACGAGGTGATCGTCGTCGACGACTCGACCGACGAGACCACCTCGATCCTCGATGCGTGGCACGGCCGGCCGAGATTCAAGGTGATCCATCGGCCGACGCGTGACGGCTACAAGGGCGGCGCGCTGGCGGTGGCGCTCCAGCACACCGATCCGCGAGCCGAGTTCGTGATCGTGTGGGACGCCGACGTCGTTCCATTCCCAGATTCGATCCAGACGTTTCTCCCGCATTTTTTCAGCGCGAACGGAGGCGCACACGAGCCGCGACCTGAGGTGGCGGCCGTGCAGAGTTACCAGTGGCACGTCCTCAACCGCAGCGAGAGCTGGCTGACCGAGGCGGTGAGGGCCGAGTACGCCGGCAGCTACATGGTCGAGCGTCCATTCCAGGAATTCCTCGGCTCGATGAAGATGATCGCCGGCACCGCCTACATGATCCGCGCGCGCGTTCTGCGCGAGCTTGGTTGGGGGCGCAGCCTCACAGAGGACTGGGAGCTGACGCTCCGCCTGCATCTGCTCGGGATGAAGGTCATCTACACGCCGTATGCGGAGTCGCCGGCGGAGTGCGTCGG
>DASXSD010000020.1:0-16640 GCA_036506195.1 Candidatus Dormiibacterota bacterium | reverse complement strand
CTAAACTAGGCGACTCCCGCAGACCGTCGATTTGGTGCGCCCTGAAATCGGGCGCAAAGGATTCATCTCTCGTGGGCCTCCTGGCGTTGCGCCGCTACGTGCCGTACCTGCGGCCGTACGCCGGCCTCGTCCTGATCTTCGGCCTCTCGCAACTGGGAAGCCTGGCCACCGCGGCTTCGATACCGAAGGTGATCCAGTACATCATCGACGGCCCGATCACGCACCACGAAGAGGGCCAGCTCGTGGTCATGGCCGGCCTACTCATCCTGATCGGCGTCCTCGAGTTCTTCCTCATCGTCATGCGGCGCCACTTCGCCGGCGTCGCGTCGTATCGGATGGAGACCGACCTCCGCAACGACTTCTACGCGCACCTGCAGGGATTGCAGGTTTCGTTTCACGACAACTGGCAGTCCGGCCAGTTGCTCTCGAGGGCGATCGCGGACATCGGCACCGTGCGCCGGTTCGTGGGCTTCGGCCTTGTCTGGTTCCTGCAGACGGTCGTCACGTTCGCCGTGGTGTTCGTGCTGATGTGGCAGATCGATTGGCAGCTCGCGCTGCTCGTGGTCGCGTGCATGCTTCCGATCGCCGTCTTCAGCAACATCTTTCACGACAAGTACAAAGTCATCGCGCGCCGCCTCCAGGACCTGTCCGGCGACCTGACGACGACGATCGAGGAGATGGCGACCGGCGTCCGCATCATCAAGGCGTTCGGTCGCATGCCGCTGATGCAGCACCGCTTCGACGGCCAGGCGCGCGTGATCCGCGAGACGAGCCTCCAGGGAGTCAAGGCCCGCGCGGAGGTGTGGACGGAGCTGAACCTGCTGCCGAACCTCTCGCTCCTCGGTGTCCTGCTGCTGGGCGGCGTCAGCGTCGTCCAGGGCAACCTCACCATCGGCGGGCTGGTCGCCTTCATGAACTACGTCTTCATGCTCATCTGGCCGATGGAGGCGATCGGCTGGGTGCTCTCCATGAGCGAGGAGTGCCGCACGGCATCGGAACGCCTGAACGAGGTCCTCGACGCGCGGCCGGAGATCGCCGACCGGCCTCATGCGCGTGCCCTCGAGCGGTCCCGAGGCCGGCTCGAGCTCCGGGGCGTGGGATTTCGGTATCCGGGCTCGGACGCGTGGGTGCTGCGCGACCTGAACCTCGCGGTCGAGCCTGGGGAGACGGTCGGACTGGTCGGGCGCACAGGCAGCGGGAAGACGGCGCTGGCACACCTCGTGCCGCGCCTCTACGACGTCACCGAAGGCGCCGTGCTCCTGGACGGCGTCGACGTGCGCGACATCCTGCTTCGGTCTCTGCGCGCGCAGATCGGGTTTGCGTTCGAGGACCCGATCCTGTTCTCGGCCTCGGTGCACGAGAACCTCGTCATGGGCCGCCCGGTTGTCTCCGACGAGGAGCTGAAGCGCGCCATCGACGTCGCCCAGGCCGGCTTCGTCTGGGACCTCCCGTGGGGCCTCGAGACACGCGTTGGTGAGCAGGGCTATACGCTCTCCGGTGGGCAGCGGCAGCGGCTGGCGCTCGCCCGAGCCGTGCTCGGAGGCCCGCCGGTGCTCGTCCTCGACGACCCCCTGTCCTCCGTCGACGTCCACACCGAGGCGGTCATCGAGGCGGCGCTGGCCAGCCTCCTCGAGGGCGCGACCGGGCTGCTGGTCGTCCATCGCCCGTCGACCCTCGCCCTGGCCGACCGGGTGGTCCTGATCGACGGCGGCACCGTCGCGGCGGCCGGCACGCACACGGACCTCATGCGCACCAACGCGCTTTACCGGTCCCTCCTCTCGCAGGAGTGGGAGCCCAGCGAGGAGGAGGCTCTCGCGTGACCGCCGCCGTGCGAGCGGACACGTGGCGCGGCGTCGCCACCGAGGAGGTCGATGAGTTCACGCCCACCGTCGCCGGCCTGCTCCGCAGGCGGAGCCGGCGGCTGCTCGCGAGCCTGGCCAGGCCGTACCGGTGGCGGATCGGGCTCGCGGCGCTTCTCATCACCATCCGCTCCGCGGCCTTCCTGTCGATCCCTTACCTGGTCGGCCTCGGGATCGACAGGGGCATCCGGCCGGGCGCCCGCGGCAACCTCGCCACGCTGGCGGCGATCGTCGGGGTGCTCCTCCTGGCGCTGGTCGTCAACGCGGTCGCCAACTACGTCTTCCTTCGCGTGTCGGGACGCATCGGCGCCGACATCCTCTTCGACCTGCGGCGAATGCTGTTCGCGCACGTGCAGCAGCTCTCGATCTCCTTCTATGAGCGCTACACGTCCGGCCGCATCATCTCCCGGCTCACGTCGGACATCGACGCGCTCAACGAGCTGCTCCAGACCGGCCTGACATCGGTGATCACCTCGCTGATCTCAGTGGTCGCGATTAGCGCGATCCTGATCCACCTCGACGTCCGGCTCGGCATGGTGTCGCTGGTGGCGATGCCGATCGTGGTCGCGTTGACCTACTGGTTCCGCATCAACTCCGCCCGCGCGTATCGCGCGGTGCGCCGCGCGATCGTGCTCGTGATCGTTCACTACGTGGAGTCGCTCGGCGGCATCCGCGCGGTGCAGGCGTTCCGGCGCGAGCCGCGCAACCAGGAGATCTTCGAGGACGTCAACGGCCGCTACCGGGACGCCAACATCTGGTCGAACCGGCTGGTCTCGACGTTTGGGCCGGCGATCAACCTGCTGGGACGCCTGACCACGGCATGCGTCTTGCTCTACGGCGGTTACCTGTTTGCGCGCGGGGAGGTGACCCTTGGCGTGGTGACCGCGTTCGTCCTCTACCTGCGTCAGTTCTTCGACCCGCTGCAGGACCTGTCGCAGTTCTACAACGTGTTCCAGGCCGCAGGGGCCGCGCTCGAGAAGCTCGCCGGCGTGCTCGAGGAATCGCCGACCGTGCCGGAGCCGCGATCACCGGTCGCGCTGCCTCATGCCAGAGGCGCGGTCGACTTCGAGCATGTGACCTTCGCTTACCGCGAGAAGCCGGTCCTGCACGACATCGACGTCCAGATTCCGGCGGGGCAGGTCGTTGCGATGGTGGGGGAGACTGGCGCGGGCAAGACCACCATCGCGCGACTGATCGCCAGGTTCTACGACCCGACCCAGGGACGCGTGACGCTCGACGGCATCGACCTGCGCTCGCTGGCGGTCGCCGACCTGAGACGCGCGGTCGCCATGGTTACCCAGGAGAGCTTCCTCTTCTCGGGCACGGTGGGCGACAACATCCTGTTCGGGCGTCCCGACGCGACCACGCAGGAGCTCGAGGCTGCGGCGCGCGCGATCGGCGCGCACGATTTCATCACCGCGATGCCCAACGGCTACGACACCGACGTCCGGCGTCGCGGTGTGCGGCTCTCGTCGGGTCAGCGCCAGCTCGTCGCGTTCGCGCGCGCGTTTCTCGCCGATCCGCGGGTGCTGATCCTCGACGAGGCGACGTCGTCGCTGGACCTGCCCTCGGAGCGCCTGGTCCAGCGCGCGTTGCGCACGCTGCTCCGCGGCCGGACCGCGGTCATCATCGCCCACCGCCTCTCCACCGTCGAGATCGCGGACCGGGTGTTGGTCATCGACGCGGGCCGCGTGGTCGAGGACGGCGAGCCTTCAGAGCTGCGCGAGCGCGCCGGCCGCTACGGCTCGCTGCACCAGGCCTGGGTCGAGAGCCTTGCCTAGATCGCGCTCGTGTCGAGGTAGAACCGGCGCCAGCCAACCTTTTCGAATCCCAGCCTGCTGAGGATGGGCGCCGACATCGCGCCGCCCCAGACCGAGAGCCCCTCCACGCCGGCGTCACGCGCCATGTCCAGGCGCGCCGCGACCATCGTGCGATAGACGCCGCGGCCGCGAAACTTCTGGCGCACCGCGCCGCCGTTCAGGATCGCGCCGTGGGGCGGATACAGGGTCAGCCCCGCGCTGCCCGCCGGCTCGCCGCCGACGCTCGCCAGGATGACGCGTCGATTGCCCGCCGCCAGCTGGTTCTGGCGGCGTCGCTCCAGATGGGCGGCCTCGTCGCGCGAGCGGGGAGCGTCGAACGCCTCTGAGTTGACGGCATCGGCGGTCCTGAAACTGGCCGCATCGGCCAGGGCGTCTCGCATCTCGAGGCCATCGACCCGTGGCGACTCGATCGTGGCGGAGATCGGGAGGACCATGACCTCAACCTCCGGTCCATGCGGGTCAGGCAGCACACCGTGCTCGGCGAGGTGGTCCCGAAAATCGGCGGGCTCCGCCTGAGGATCCAGCGTCCACATGATGGGCAGGTGACGGGGCGCGACGAGCGCCTGCACCTCGCCGATCAGCTGGTCTGCCTCTTCGGACCGGCACCTGATCCACGACACGCTGTTCGGTCCGGGGATCGGGAAGTCCGGCTGGAGGGTGATGCGGTAGCGCGGCGTCTCGATGATCTCGACGCCGGGCTCTCCCGCGGGCCGGAAGTGGTTCGCGAACGCAATCAGGGCCTGCGATACTGCGGCCATGCGGACATTCTCGCGGGCGCTCGCGCGATCTGACTTGCCGCGCGTGGCCGCCGCGGCGCTCGGACTCGCGCTGCTGGCCCTGTTTGCGGCCTTCGTCCTCGCCTGGTCCACGGTCACGCCCGGTCTCAGCGCCGTGGTCGCCGCGATCGCGGCCGCGGCAATTGCCGGCGCCGGCATTCTGTATGCTTGGCGCCAGCCGGGGGCCTAGCCGAAACCGGCCGATAGCCGCGTCTTTTTCATACCACGGAGTGTCCATGGACTCCCTCCACGCGATTGGTTTCTACGTGTCCTCCGGCGTGTCGGTGATCGGAGCCCTTGGCGTCGCGTTGATACCCGCTCGCGGCCTGCGTGGCGGTGCGCTGGCCGTGGCAGGAGTCGGAATCGCCGGCATCTACCTCTCTTTGGGCGCTGGTTTCGCGGCTGCCGTGGCGCTGATCTGCTACCTGGCCTGCGCGACGCTCGTCGCCGGCCCGCGCTATCGGTCCGTCGAGGGCGTCATCCGACCGTTGTGGAGGCAGCTTGGCGCGGTCGCCGCCGGCGCGCTCCTGGTGTTGCTCGGCTACTCGGCGTTCCGGGGCGACTTCGCGCGGGCGAAGGCGGTGAGCGAAGCGTTCGGAGCCTCCGATGTCGGTCGCCTGCTCTTCGCGCATGACGCGTTTGCGACCGAGGCGATCGCGGCGCTCGTCCTCGCAAGCCTTGCCGGCGCGGCCGCGGCCTGGCGTGCCCGGGAGCGCGCGCGATGAGCGCGAGCCTCGTCACTGTCTTCTTCGTCGCGGCGGGTCTCGCCGCGGTCGGAGTGTTCGCCGCGGTGTGGCGGCGGGACCTTGCCTCAGCCCTGGCCGGGATCCCGCTGATCTTTGGCGGCGCCGGCGTCGCATTCGTCGGCGTCGCGCGATTCGCCGCGGCGGGTGGTCCGCACCTTCTGGGCCACGAGCTTGCTGTCCTGCTGGGGATCGCTTCAGTCGCCCTGCTCGCGCTCGGTCTCGGCATCGCCGGCCGGGAGGGTGCTCGCTGAGCCTGCTCTGGTACGCCGGCGAAATTGTCGCCGCGGCGTCGTCTGGAGCAGCATCTGGCGCGAGGCCGTCAGGCTTGCACTTCGACCCCGTGACGGCGCTCCAATGGGCCGTGCCCCTGCTGCTGGTCGCGCCGTTCGCATCTTTCCTGGTCGCGCTCTCGAGCGTGCGGACGCGTCGCTCGGCGTCGTCGACGGCGATGCTCGGCACCGTGCTCACGCTCCTGCTGACGCTGCTGGTCGCGTGGGGCGTCCTCAAGAAGGGAAGCGCCTTTGTCGCGACCTACAAGTACGTGACGATGTCGGTCGCCTTCTCCGGGGTGGCCAACTTCCAGACCTTCTCGATCGACCTCGTCATGCACGCCGACAAGCTGACGGTGGTCGCCCTGCTCGTGATCGAGGTCTGCCTGATCGCCGCCATCGGCTGGCACCAGCAGATGGGTCGCAACGAGCCGGGCGCCGCGCGCTTCCACGGCGAGCTGACGCTTCTGCTCTTCGCCTGTGTGGGCATCCTGCTCAGCTGGGACCTGGCGACGCTGTTTGGATTCTGGACGCTCGCGGGCGCCCTGACCTACCTGCTGCTCGCCCACCGCTGGGGGCTCGAGGAGCCGGCGATGCGGTCGCGGGTCGCGCTTGCGCTCCCGTTTCTGACCGACCTCTGTCTGCTGTGTGGCATCGGCTGGTTCTACGCCCGCTACGGCATCGCCAACTTGAGCTCTCTGCTGGCGATCCTCCACACGAACCCCGGATGGACGGTGCGCTCCATCGTTCTGGGCTCGGTGCTGCTGTTCGTCGGGGTTGCGGGACGCATCGCCTTGTGGCCGTTTGTTGCGTGGATGACCCGCACCGCGGTCACGGCGCCACCCGCGGCGTCGGCGATCGTCCAGGCCGCGTGGTCGATCGTCGCGGTCGTGGTCCTCTACCGGCTGACGCCGATCTTCGTCGGCTCCAACACGCAGACGCTGCAGGCGATGCTCGCCGCGTGCGCGGTGGCGGCGGTGATCATGGCCGTCCTGAGCCTGCTGGGCAACGAACCTCGCCGCATCCTCACCCTGGCGGCTTCGAGCGCGACGGCGATCGCGGCCGCGGTCGTCATCAACGGCGCGTACCACAGCCCGGCGGCGTACGGAATCGCCGGCGTCGCCGCCGTGCTGGCGGTGGCCCCCGCGCGGGCAGCCGGCCTCCTCGCGGTCTCGGCGCTCGCGGGCGCGATGCGCTCCGATGACCTGACCCAGATGGGGGAGGCGTGGCGGCGGATGCGCGCCACCGCGGGCGCCTTGCTGATCTCGGCGCTGGTCATCGGTCTTGCGGCGACCGGCGCCCTGGCGTTCGGGGTTTCCTCGCGAGGCCGCCTCGGATTTGCTCTGGGCGAGGCGGTCCTCCTGCTCGCGGCCGGCGCCGTGCGGGTTTTCCTCGGGGCGTCGTTCGGGCCTCTGCGCCGCCGCCGCACGTTCGATCCCGAGCGGATGCGTGAGCCACAGGGCGCCCTCGGTTTTCCCTACTGGCTCGCGGTGGCGGGCGCGGCGCTGGCGGTCGCTTCGCTGGTCACCGCTTGGCTCGACTTTCTCGACGGACAGAAGCACCCGGCGGCGCCGACGGCGGCGTTGGGGTTGTGGGCGGCGCTCGCGGTCGCCGGCTTTGTGGCTTGCGGGCTGGCCTTCTGGCGCGGCAAGGACGGGGCGCTCGGGGTGTCGGCGTTCGCCGGCGCGTGGATGCAGAGGGGAGCGACCGCCGGCTACTACGTTCTGGATCGGTTCCTGATCTCGCCTTCCACCGACCTCGTCAGGCGGTTCGGCGACTGGCTGCCCGCCGGCGACGGCGCGATTGGACGATTTGCCGCCGCCACGGGTCAGCTCGCCCTCGCCTCGAGCCGGGCGCCTGCACTGCCGATCGTCGTCGCGCTCGCCGTCGTGCTCGCGCTCGTCTTTGCGCTCGCCGCGCCCGGGATCGTGCGATGACGCTCGCGGCGATCACGACGCAGACCATAGGCGCCGGGATCTTTTCGTCGGCCTTCCTGTTGAGCCTGCTCATCTGGGTCCCCGTCGTGGCCGCCGTCGCGATCGCGAGCATGCCCAACCCGCGGGGCCGCTACGACACGCTGGTCAAGCAGATCGCCTTCTTCACGAACCTCGGCACGATGTTCGTCCTGTTCATCGCCTACAACCAGTTCGAGAACTTCCTGCCGACGATGCAGTACGAGGAGAAGGTCCCGTGGCTGCCGGCGATCGGCGTCACGTACCACCTCGGCGTGGACGGACCCGGCCTCGCGATGCTCATGCTGTCCGGTCTCATCGGCATCGCCTCCGTGCTCGCCTCGCTCGGCGTGCGGGAGCGCCTGCGCTCGTACTTCGCGCTGCTGCTCCTGGCTGAGGCCTCGGTCAACGGCGCGATCGTGGCCCGCGACATGTTCGTGCTGGTTCTCTTCTGGGGCGCGTCCATAGTTCCGCTCGCGCTGTTGATCCTGGGTTGGGGCGGTCCGCGAAGGGTCGCGGCCGCGTGGAGACTCGTCGGCTACTGGGGCCTGGGCACAGCGGCGCTCGTGGTCGGGGTGCTCGCGCTCTATGCCGCCGCAGGCGGCCGCACCTTCGACATGGCGGCCCTCCTCGAGGCCACGCTCTCGCCCCGCATCCAGCTCGGCATCAGCGTCGCCATGATCACTGCGGCGGCGACGCGCCTGCCGCTCTTCCCACTGCATGGATGGGCTCGCGACGCGCTGGCGGAAGCGCCGGCCGGCGTGACGGTGATCGTCGCGGGCGCGGCTTCGAGGCTTGGCGCTTTCCTGCTCTTGCGCGTCGTCATCGGCGGGGAGCCGGCCGCGGCCCATCTCCTGTCGCCGGTGCTCGCCGCCCTGGCGGCGCTGACCATCGGCTACGCCGCCCTGGCCGCGATTCGCTCGCTCGACATCCGGCACGCCGGGGCATACCTGGCGATGGTCCCCGGTGGGGTGACCGTGCTCGGGTTGGCGGCGGTCTCCCCGCTGGGCATCGCGGGGAGCGTCCTGAGCCTCTTCACAGGCGGGCTTGCGGCCGCGCTCATCGCCGGCGTATGCGCCACCCTGTCCGAACGCGCGCAGACGCGAAGCGTGCAGCTGCTCGGAGGTCTCGCTCCCCGCATGCCGAACATCGCCTGGCTGATGACGCTGGGCGCCTTCGGGCTGCTCGGGGTGCCGATTCTCGCGTCGTTCACCGCCGAGGTGATGACCATCTTCGGGGCGATGAAGAACCAGCCGGTCGGCGGATTTGCCGTCGCCATCGGTCTCGCGCTCACAGCAGTCGCGCTTGCCATCATCCTCGGCCGTGCCCTGTTCGGGGCGACCAACCCGGACGCCCCGGGAGTGTCAGACGCATCCCTCGGTGAGACGTGGTACCTGGGCATCCTCGCCGGAGCCCTGCTCTGGGTCGGCCTGTTTCCCGGCGGGCCCAAGATCCCCGGCACCGACGTTCCCTTGTTCGATCCCGGCTTCATGCTCCAGATGACGGCGGGGGTCTCCGACATAGCCTCCACGAACTACTCGATCCCGATCCCCGGGGCGTCGCCGTGAAGTACGCCGTCCTCGCCCCGGAGGCACTCGTCGTCGCCCTCGCGGTCGTCATCCTCTTGACTGGCAGGTTGGGCTGGCTGCCTCGCGGCTCGCGCGCGTATCTGCCGCAGGTCACCGTGCTGTTGGTCCTCGTGGCTTTCGGCATCGAGCTGTGGGCAGGGGCCGCCCTCACCACGTACTTCGGCGGCGCGCTCGTCCAGGACCGCTTCGCCCTCTTCGCCAAAGCCGCCGCCTTGCTGGCCTCCGCGATCGCGCTTGCCGCCACCGACTGGTCCGCCGAAGACTCGATGCACCTCGGCCTGGCGATGCCCCTCCTGGCGGCGTTCGGGGTGATGGTCGCCGCCTCGGCGGGCGATCTGCTGGGCCTGTGGGCGGGGCTCGAGCTCGCCGCCGCCGCCGCGGTCGTGCTCGTGTCGCTGCGCCGGCCCGACCTGGCCCTGAGGCTGCTGGTGGTGGGTGGGGTCGCCAGCGGGCTCCTCCTGTTCGGCTTCGCCTTCCTGTACGCGACGACCGGGAACGCCGACCTCGCGACCATGCGCGACGTGCTCCTGGGCCGCACCCCCACGGTGGCGCTGGCCCTGCCGGTGCTGCTGCTGGTCGCCGGACTGGCGGTCCGCGCGGGGCTGGCTCCGTTCCACGTCGCCGGGCTCGCGGTGGGAGTGGGCGCTTCGCCACTGGGCGCAGGTCTCGTCGTGGGTCTTACAGCGCTGGCCTCCGCGACCGTCGCCGTCAAGCTGGTGGCGGCGCTGGTCTCGATCCCCGCCGCGTACGCGCCTTGGACGTACGCCGTCGCGGCCGTCGCGATCGTGGGGGGTGGGGCGGCCGCCCTCGCGGTCCGCTCCCCGCGCCCGAGGCTGGCCTACCTCGCGGTAGGGCAGCTGGGATGGATTGCGGCCGGGCTCGCGACCCACTATCGGACCGGGATCGCGGCGTCGCTGTTCCTGCTCGGCGCGTTCGCGATCGCTGCCACCTGCGGTCCGGCCCTCCTGGGCCGCGCCGAGGGCGGCGAGCCGACGATCGCGGGGCTGGGCGCCGTGCGTCCGGTGCGCGCCGCCGGAATCGCCCTGGCCATGCTCTCACTGGCGGGTGCGCCGCCCCTGGCCGGGTTCTTCGGCGAGCTGGCGGTCGCGGCGGCGCTGGCGCAGAGTGGGAACTTCATGCTCCTGGGCCTCGGGTTGCTCGGCTCGGTGATGAGCATCGCCGCCACCGTGGGCACCTTGCGCGTCCTCTATGTGCAGAGCCCGCTCGAGGAGGCGCGGCGAGGCGCCGCGGCGGCTCTGCCCGCAATGACCACCCTGTCGACGGCCGGCGCGGTGGCTTTCTGCCTGGTCATCGCCGCCTACGGTGTGCTCGGCAACCCGATCCTGGGCCTGGCCGACCAGGGAGCCGAAGCGCTGGGACTTCGCTGAGGAGGAGCCCCTTTTTGTAAACTCGGGCCCACCGAACGTAGCCAACGCCGCAGAAAACGTCCTGGAGGTCCCGCCTGGCCGCACGTAAGAGGCGGCTTCGCGCCCGGGCGCGAAGCCGTAGAGTCCCCAAGCCCGCCGCGCGGCATCGCCTGGTGCGGTTGGCGCTGTTCAGCCTGACCCTGCTGTCCACCGGCGCCCTGCTCGGCACCGCCGGCACGATCGGCGTCGTCGACTACTT
The DNA here is from genome assembly GCA_036506195.1 of Candidatus Dormiibacterota bacterium. Classification (GTDB taxonomy): domain Bacteria; phylum Chloroflexota; class Dormibacteria; order Dormibacterales; family Dormibacteraceae; genus 40CM-4-65-16. The sequence continues at coordinate 6,003 of DASXSD010000020.1, read as the reverse complement.
CGCCGGCGACCTGCCCTCGATCGACGCCATCCAGACCTCGAACCTCTCCCAGACCACGCGCATCGTCGACCGCAACGGGAAGCTGATCGAAGCGCTCTACCACGAGAACCGCACGGTCGTGCCGCTGGGCAAGATCAGCGACAAGCTGCAGCGGGCGACGATCGCGACCGAGGACCGGACCTTCTACGACAACTCGGGCGTCGACTATCGGCGCCTGGCCATCGCGATCGCCTACAACCTGACGCACCGGACTTTCGCCCAGGGCGGCTCGACGATCACGCAGCAGGTCGTGAAGAATGACGTCCTCGATACCGAGGAGGCGCAGAGCCGGACGATCAGCCGCAAGTTCCGGGAGCTGCTCCTGGCGGAGGAGATGGAGCGGCGTTACACCAAGCGGCAGATCCTCGAGCTGTATCTGAACACGATCAATTACGGCAACGGCGCCTACGGGGCCGAGGCGGCGGCGCAGACGTACTTCCAGGTCCATGCGAGCGATCTCACATGGGCGCAGGCGAGCTTTCTCGCCGGTCTGCCGCAGGCGCCCAGCGATTACGACCCGTTCGGCACGCCAGACCAGCTCGAGGCCGCGACGGTGCGCTGGCGGCAGGTCCTCGACAGCCTTGTCGCGGTCGGCGACCTGACACGCGCCAGCGCGGACAGGATCTTCGGCGGCGACCTGTTGACGAAGATGGTCGACGCCCACAAGGCTCTGCCCGCGGCGCACTCGACGGTGACCGCGCACTTCGTCGACTACATCGTGAAGTACATCAAGAAGCGCTACGGCGACCTCGCGCTTTACGAGGGCGGACTTACGATCACCACCACGCTCGACCTGGACACGCAGGCGATGGCGAACAAGTGGGTCCGCTCAGGCGTGAAGACCTACGCCAAGCGCGGTGTCAACACGGGCGCGATGCTCGTCATGAATCCGAACGACGGCGAGATCCTGGCCATGGTCGGCAGCGCGGACTACAACAACGCCGCCATCCGCGGGCAGATCAACCTCACCGGCACCGACCCGCTTGGATGGCGCGGCGTCGGTTCCTCCTTCAAGGTCTACACGTACGCCACCGCGCTGCAGGCGGGCCTGGTCACGCCGGCCACGCTCCTCAACGACGAGACCGGAGTGATCGGCGGCCACACGTTCAGCGACTGGGATGGCAAGCACGAGGGCTACATCCCCCTGCGCACCGCGCTCGCGCAGTCGCGGAACCTGCCGGCGCTCTGGACGTACCGCCAGGCCGGCGGGGACGACGTGGTGTCTTTCCTGCACACCCTCGGCGTGACGGCGAAGATCGAGAACCCCGAAGGGGTGGCGACGACGCTTGGCCACGACGCGATCTCGATGGCGGAGCACCTCGCGGCCTATTCCGCGTTTGACAACGGCGGTTACCGGATCAGCCCGCACGGCATCCTTCGCGTCACCGACGCGAGCGGCAAGGTGCTCGAGGCCTTCGACCCGAACTTCGGCCACGTGCAGGTCATCACGCCTGAGCTCGGCTACGTGATGACCGATCTCATGCGGGGCCCGGTGAACCTCTACCTCGGCGGGCTGGGCAAGCGGCCGGTCGCCGGCAAGTCCGGGACCACCGAGGCTTACACGGGCTCCATCTTCATCGGCTACACACCCACCCTCGCGGTGGCCGCCTCGCTGATGCACATCAACGAGGGTCCGAAATGCAACTCCGGCTACGCGTATCTCGCCACCAACTTCCCGGCCTCGGGCTGGCAGTGCCCGACCAGCGTCCTGTTCGGGGAGAACGTCGGCGTGTCGGTATGGAAGCCGTTCCTCGAGGAGTACTACTCGAAGCATCCATGGCCCGCGATGTGGAAGCAGCCGCCGGGCGTGGTGACGCGGCAGGTCTGCGCCTACGACGGCGGGTACGTTTCGAGCGGGGGGTACAACGAGATCTTCCTGAAAGGAATCGGCGAGCCGAGGCTGCCGTGCGGTGCGAGCCCCTACCCGGGAGCGCCGCCGTACGTGGCGCCGTCGCCGTCGCCCGTAGCCAGCCCCTCGCCACACTAGTTGGCGTGCGCCCGAACCGGACCGGCATGGTCGCCGGCGTCCTCTACGTCGCCCTCGGAGCGTTGTGGGCCTGGGCCGCTAGCCAGCCGCCTGTGGTGTTTGGGTGGTTGGTCGCGGTCGCGGTCGCCGGCGCATTCATTCCGGGGGAGGCCAACCAGGTTTCCCTGGCCCGCGCCTACCTCGCAGCGCCTGCGTTTGCGTATGCGCTGACGGGGCAGTTTGGCCTTCTCGCGGTGACGGTGGCGGTGGCCGGCTTGACCGACCTGGTCGACGGCACGGTCGCCCGTCGCTTCGCTCAGCCGTCGAACTTCGGTGGCGGTCTGGACCCGGTCGTCGACGGCCTGTTCATGGGCGCGCTGTGCATCGGCCTTGCGCTCGGCGGCGCGCTGCCCCTGTGGCTCGCGCTGGTGGTGATCGCGCGCTACCTGCTGCCGGCGTTGGGCGGCGGCATCTTGATCTTGCTCGGGCGGCGGCCGGAGCTGCGGCACACCCTGACCGGCCAGGTCTCGACCGTGCTGATCCTCGTGCTCGTGGGTGGGGTCTGCCTGCTGCGTGGGTTGCACCAGGACCCGAGCGCGCTGCTGGGTGGAGCGGAGGTGGTGATCCCCCTGGCGACGGTGGCCACGTTCGCCCATCTCGCATGGGCCTCGCGGCGGACGGTCGCCACGCCAGAGCCCGGTTGAAAGGGTCCCCGCGAAATCACGGCGAACCCTCTGATTTCGTGGGGGTCTTAAACTTCCCGTTGGTCGCGCTAAGTGGGGTGCTGGCGGTACCCTGCACCGGCAATCCGCCTTAGCCGGACCGAATTCCATCGCTGAGGTCTGGGTTCTCAGAACCGGCCGCGGCAAACGGCGTTGAAGGTCGGGACCTGCGCAGCTCGGGTCTCCGAACCCCGTCAGGTCCGGAAGGAAGCAGCGGTAAGGAGAAACCTGGGGGTGCCGCAGCCATCCTTGCCCGAGCCGAGAACCGCGGTGCGCGCTGGGAGTCTTCGATCGAGGCGAGGGTGCGCGACCACTTATAGGAATGTGCGTGGGACTCAGCGAAACGAGACGGAGCAGAAACGGGGTCCCCGCGAAATCACGGCGCAGCCTCAGATTTCGCGGGGATCTCTGATGCCTGAGTACCAATCGCTCTACCGCAAGTACCGCTCGCAGACCTTCGCCGACCTCGTCGGCCAGGAGGCAGCCTCGCGCGCGCTCCAGGGAGCGATCATCTCCGGCCGCGTCGCCCACGCCTACCTGTTCAGCGGCTCGCGGGGGACCGGGAAGACTTCGGCGGCGCGGTTGCTCGCCAAGGCCATGAACTGCACCGGCCGATCGCGCGAGTCGGCCGAGCCGTGCAACAAGTGCCAGTCCTGTCTGGAGGTGACCGCGGGCTCGGCTCTCGATCTGATCGAGATCGACGCGGCGTCCAACCGCGGGATCGACGAGATCCGCGACCTGCGGGAGAAGGTGAACCTCGCGCCGGCGCTCGGGCCGTACAAGGTCTACATCATCGACGAGGCGCACATGCTCACCGAGCCGGCGTTCAACGCTTTGCTGAAGACGCTCGAGGAGCCGCCGGCGCACGTCGTGTTCGTCCTCTGCACGACGGACGCGCAGAAGATTCCTTTGACCGTGATCGGGCGCTGCCAGCAGTTCGTGTTCCGGCGCCACAGCGAAGAGCAGATCGTCGGCCGGCTCACGCACATCGCGCAGACAGAAAGGGTGCAGGTCGACGCCGAGGCGATGCAGCTGATCGCGCGCACTGCGCAAGGCTCGATGCGCGACGCGGTGGGGTTGCTCGACCAGCTGGTGCCACTGGCCTCCGGGCCCATCTCATTGGAGTCGGCACGCTCCCTGCTGGGCATCGCCGACCCGCGCCTCCTCGACTCGCTGCTCGACGATGTGCTCGCAGGTCGCGCGGCCGAGGCGCTGGCTGAGCTGAATCGCGTGTATGCCGCCGGGGCGGAGCTCCGCCAGGTCGTGCGCGGGTTGATGGAAGGCTGTCGGGACCGTCTGCTGAGCGCGCTGAGCAAGCACGACCAGGCCACGGCGCGACGTCTGTCGACAGTGCTCGACGCGCTGCTGCACCTCGACGGTGAGGTGCGACGACATGCCGAGCCTCGCTTCCTGGTCGAGGCGACGCTGGCGCGGTTGGCGGTCGAGAGTGAGCTGCCGGCGGCTGTCGTTCAGGCAACCTCCCCACCCGACGCGCTTCGCGGCGCGACGCCCCACGCCTCCGGCGTGGGGACCCCGGCAGGAAGTGGGGAGGTGAAAATTGCCGCGCCCGTCACGGGGTGGGGCGAGGTGCTCGAGAAATTGAATCGGACGGTGCGCGCGGTGTATCTCGATGCGCAGCCGGAGGTCGACGGTGGGACGCTCGTCCTATGGTTCAAGTACGGCTTTCACCACAAGAAAGCGCAGGAGCAGTCGGCGCACCTGATGCCGCACGTCCGCGCGTGGCTGGGCGAGGGCGTGCGCATCGATTTCCGTCTGCGCGAGAACGACGCCGCGAAATCCGCGCCGCGCCCCGCGAGCCCGGAGGATGATCCCTTCGTGCGCGAGATCGTCAAGCGTTTCGACGGCCGGGTGACGAGGGTGAAGGAGATCACGGAGTGAAGGATCCGCTGAAGATGCTGCGCCAAGTGCAGCAGATGCAGGATCGGATGCAGAAGCTCCAGCAAGAGCTGGAGTCCGAGACCGTGGAGGCGACCGCAGGCGGGGGCGCCGTCACCGTCGTCGCGACCGGCACCCAGAAACTGGTCTCGGTGCGGATCGACCCTGAAGCGGCGGGGGATCCGGAGATGATCCAGGACCTCGTCGTGGCGGCGGTCAACGAGGCGATGGAGAAATCGAAAGAGATGGCGTCGGCGAAGATGCAGTCGGTCGCCGCCGGACTGGGACTCCCGCCCGGCCTCGTCTAGCAGATGCCCCAGCTCCCCGAACCGCTGGAGCGGCTGGTGCAGGAGCTCTCGCGGCTGCCTGGCATCGGGCCGAAGACGGCGCAGCGGCTCGCGTTTCATATCCTCCGCGTCGACCGGCACCGCGCCGATTCCCTGGCTCAAGCCATCGAGGACGTCAAAGCGCGAATCGGGTACTGCGAGCGCTGCTACAACATCGCCGAGGGAAGCCTGTGCACGATCTGCTCCTCGCCGAGGCGCGACGCGTCGGTGATCTGCGTCGTCGAGTCTGCGTTCGACGTCCTCGCCATCGAGCGCACCGCCGAGTTCAATGGGCTGTACTTCGTCCTGCATGGCGTCATCTCGCCGATCGACGGCATCGGCCCGGAGCAGATCCACGTCCAGCAGCTGCTGGACCGCGTCCGCGACGAGGCCCCAAGCGAGGTGATCATCGCCACCGACGCCGATATCGAGGGCGAGGCCACCGCGGTCTACCTCCAGCGGGCGCTCCAGCAGCTCGGGGCCACGGTCACGCGCCCCGCGCACGGCCTACCGGTGGGCGGAGACCTCGAGTACGCCGACGAGCTGACCCTGGCGCGGGCGATGGCCGGCCGCCGGGCCTTCTGAGGACCCGGCCGACCTGCTGGCCTGCCTGGAGGAGCTGGGCATCCGCGCCGCGTTGCAAAGGGGCCCCGCTGACCGGTAGAATTCGCAGGTTCCTCCACCGAACAGGTTTCGCGCGCCCTTCGAGGGGGTAGGAAAGCTGTCCGGCTCGGAAGGAGCTAGCACCTTGACAACTGAAGAGTGGGAAAGACTCTGAGAGTCTGAGAAGACTCAGGGCATACGCTCTGGGTCCTCCGTTTTTGGACGGAGAGTTTGATCCTGGCTCAGGGTTAACGCTGGCGGCGCGCATAACACATGCAAGTCGAGCGAGGGCTCATTTCCCGCAAGGGAGGTGGGTTCCTAGCGGCGAACGGGTGAGTAACACGTGGGCAACCTTTCCTATCGCGGGGGATAACAGCGGGAAACCGCTGCTAATACCGCATGTAGTCACCGGTCGCATGGCCGGTGAAAAAAGCAGCAATGCACGATGGGG
>DASXSD010000019.1:0-10303 GCA_036506195.1 Candidatus Dormiibacterota bacterium | reverse complement strand
ACCGACGAGGCCTACCTCGGCCCGATGCGGGCGCAGCACCCAAAGGTGATCGCCACCGGCGCCGAGGACGCCAACGTCGAGGACTCACGACGCGTGGGAGGACTTTTGCAGTCGAAGGGCATCCAGGTCGGGCTCGATATTTGGCCTGGATGGGCGCACGATTGGCCCTACTGGACGGAAATGATGCGCCGGTATCTCACCTAGCCAGGCAAGACAAGGGGAGGGGAAGATGGCCCGCAACAAAGTCATCGGACTGCTGATCGGCCGCGAGAACACGTTTCCTGGGCCATTCCTCGACGTCGTCAACGAAAAGGGCGCCGCCGACGGCATCACGGCCGAGCTGGCGGTCCTCGGTGGCACCACGGAGATGGCGGAGCCCTACCACGCCGTCCTCGTCGACCGGATCTCGCACGAGGTCCCGTACTACCGGGCCCACCTCAAGAGCGCGGTCTTGATGGGCACGGTCGTCATCAACGACCCGTTCTGGTGGCAGGCTGACGAGAAGTTCTTCGAGTGCACGCTGGCGCGCAGGCTCGGCGTGGCCGTGCCGAAGACGGTCGTCCTGCCCAACAAGCAGTACATCCCCGACATCGACCAGCAGCGCTCCCTGCGCAACCTGCAGTTTCCGCTCGACTGGGAAGCCATCGTCGGGTACACCGGCCTTCCCGCCGTCCTCAAGCCCAACACGGGTGGAGGGTGGAAGGACGTCTTCATCGTCAACTCGGTCGAGGAGCTGATCACGGCCTACGACCAGACCGGCCTCAAGACGATGATCCTGCAGGAGTTCATCGACTGGGACGACTACGTGCGCTGCATCTGCATCGGGCGCCAGCACATCCTGCCGATCCGCTACAACCCCCGGGCGCCGTTCGAGGAGCGCTACCAGATCGCCAACCCGCCGGAGGGCCGGCTTCGCGACCAGGCGATCGCGGACGCGCGAACCCTGTGCGAGGCGCTGGGCTACGACATGGACACGGTCGAGTTCGCGGTCAGGGACGACGTGCTCTACGCGATCGACTTCCTCAACCCGGCGCCTGACTTCGACAACTTCTCGATCAAAGAGGACAACTTCCGCTGGGTTCTCGACAAGATGTCGGACCTCGTCATCGCCTACGCGAAGGGCGAGGCGTCGCCGCCGTGGCGGGATGAGCACCGCTGGTGGAAGCACGTCGCGAAGACCGCGGTGGCAGCTCCGACGAAGGCGTGAAGGATCCGGTTGCCGCCTACCACGCGCTCCTCGACGACGAAAGCCTGACCGCCGCCAGCGCCGAGGCGTTGGCCGCGGGGCAGCGGGAACGGCGGCTGATGTTCGGCGAACGGCCTCTGTGCGTTGCGATCCGTCCCCAGATCCTCACCCGCAAGCGGTACGAGCAGGCCGTCGCCGCCGCCCAGGGCGTCTACAGCGCGCTGTCCGTACTCGAGAAGGCGTTGCTCGAAGACGACGACTTGCGCCGCGAGCTGGCTCTCGAGCCGGAGGAGGAGCGCCTCGCGCTGGCTGACCCCGGCTTCCGGTCCTCCTCGCCGTCGGCCAGGCTCGACAGCTTCTTTGCCGACGAGGTCCGTTTCGTCGAGTACAACGCCGAGTCGCCGGCCGGCATGGCCTACAGCGACAACCTGGCCCAGGTGTTCGCCGGGCTGCCGGTGATGAAGGCCTTCCGGAAGCACTTTCGCGGCCGCTTCCTGCCCACGCGCGCCCGACAGCTCAAGGCCATGCTTCGCGCCTTCCACCAGTGGAGCAAAGGCAGCAGGCCGACGATCGCGATCGTCGATTGGGAGGGCCTGCCCACGGCCCCCGAATTCGAGATGTTCAAGGCTTTCTTCGAAGACGCGGGCGTCAAGACTTTGATCTGCGACCCGCGGGCGCTCGAGTTCCGCCGGGGCAGGCTGTACGCACAGGGCAAAGCGATCAACCTCGTCTACCGGCGTGTCCTGACCAGCGAGCTGCTGGCGCATGGTGACGACACCAGGTCGCTTCGCGATGCCTACCTGGCGGGCGCGGTGGTGGTGATCAACAGCTTCCGGGCCAAGCTTCTCCACAAGAAGATGAGCCTTGCGCTTCTCTCCGACGAGCGCTACGCGCGCCTCTACACGCCCGCGCAGCGGGCAGCGATCCGCCGGCACATTCCGTGGACGCGCCGCGTCCGGCCCGAGCTGGGGGAAGACATCGCCCGGCGCCGCCAGACTCTTGTCCTCAAGCCCAACGACGAGTACGGCGGCAAGGGCGTCGTCCTGGGCTGGACGGTCGAGCAGGCCGAGTGGGAAAAGGCGATCGAGGTTGCCGCCACGCAGAGCTACGTCGTCCAGGAAGCGGTGGAGATCCCGCGCATCCCGTTCCCGGTCGTTCTCGACGGTCTCAAGTACCTCGACCTCGCCGTCGACCTCGATCCGTACCTGTTCGACGGCCGGGCCGGAGGGTTCATGACCCGTGTCTCGGCCGCGGCCCTGCTGAACGTGACCGCCGGGGCGGGCAGCGTCGTGCCAACATTCGTCGTGGAGGGGCCTGCATGAGCCGGGACGGCATGCTGACGATCGGCGTCGAAGAGGAGTACCAGATCATCGACGCGTCCGGTCAGCTCCACTCGCATATCGACACGCTGCTGGCGGCGGCGACGCCCAGGCTGGGCGAGAAGGTCAAGCGCGAGATGATGCAGTCGGTGGTCGAGGTCGGCACGACCATCTGCCAGAACGTCGACGAGGCGCGCTACCAGCTCGGAGAGATGCGCAACACCCTGGCCGAGCTGCTGAAGCCGGCCGGCCTGCGCATCGCCTGCGCCGGCACCCACCCGTTCTCCCGCTGGGAGGACCAACAGATCACCCAGCACGAGCGCTACAAGATGCTCGAGATCGAGCTCCAGGACGTCGTCCGTGCCCTGGTCATCTTCGGCCTCCACGTCCACGTCGGCATCCCGGATCCCGAGCACCGGATCGGGGTCCTCAACGAGGCCCGCTACTTTCTGCCCCACCTGCTGGCGCTCAGCACCTCGAGCCCGTTCTGGATGGGCCGCAACACGGGCTTGAAGTCCTACCGCAGCGTCGTCTGGTCCAACTTCCCACGCACCGGCATCCCACCCGAGATCTCGTCTTACGACGAGTATGAGAACTACGTCGAGCTCCTCGTCAAGACGGGCTCGATCGACAACGGCAAGAAGATCTGGTGGGACCTGCGGGCGCACCCTAGCTTCCCGACGCTCGAGTTTCGCGTCTGCGATATGCCCACCCGCCTGGAGGAGACCGTCTGCCTGGCGGCGCTGATGCAGGCCATCTGCGCCAAGCTCCTGAAGCTCCGAGCAGGGAATCTCGGATTTCGCAAGTACATGCCCGCGTTGATCGCCGAGAACAAGTGGCGGGCGGTCAGGTATGGCATCGACGGCAAGCTGATCGATTTCGGCAAGCAGGAAGAGGTGCCGATGCGCGACCTCGCGCTCGAGCTAGTCGAGTTCGTCGATGACGTTGTCGACGAGCTTGGTTCACGGGACGCGGTCGAGTATGTGCACACGATCCTGAGAGAGGGCACCAGCGCCGACCGGCAGCTCGCCGTGCTGGAAAAGGGCGGCGACACACGCGCCGTGGTCGAGCTGCTCGCGGCCGAGAGCATCGTTGCGCCCGCCGGGGTTCGTGAAAAGACCGGGTGAGCTGATCCGGGAAGCGGTCACCTCGTGGCCGGGCGTGGCCGCGGTCCCACATCGGTTCGGGGGGACCGAGTACAGGTTCGGCAAGAAGGAAATGGGTCACGTTCACGGCGACCGTCTCGCCGACCTTCCTCTGCCGCGCGGCGTCCATGACGAGGTCATCGCGTCGGGACGCGCCCAACCGCACCACGTCTTGCCGGCGACGGGCTGGGTGAGCGTGTGGATCGACGGGGTCGACGATGTCCAGAACGTGATCCAGTTGTTTCGCATGCAGTACGAGCGCTACTCCCGCAGCCGGTCTCAATCAACTGTTTAATTAGCGCGTGGTCGCGCGGGCGACTCCAGAGAAGAGGCGGGAAGAGCTCGTGCTCGCCGCGTACCGGGAGATCGCGGAGCGCGGCTTCGAAGGCCTGCGCACGCGCGAGGTCGCGGCCGAGGTGGGGGTCAACATCGCGACGCTCCACTACTACTTTCCGACCAAGGAGTCACTGATCCGGGCGGTGCTGAATCACGCGATGGGCCGATTCCGAACCACGCTCGAGATGAGCGGCTCGTCCCCCGATCAGATGCGCACCTATCTGCGGTCGGTGCGCAAGCTGCTTCTGGAAGAGCCAGAGCTCGGCGCCGTCATGGGCGAGCTCGCCCTGCGCTCGGTCCGGGACGACTCGATCGGCTCGATCATGAACGAGATGTACGACCTCTGGCACGCGACCATGCGCGGCCTGCTGCGCCGGGCGGTCCGCGAAGGAAAACTGCGGCGTGAGCTCGACAGCGACGCGGTCGCCGCTCTCATCATCGCCACGCTTACCTCGATGACCCTGCCGGTGATGCGGGACCCCAGGCGCGGCGACCTCGCTCTGCGTCAGCTCGAGAAGTGGCTCGGCCTGCCGGGAGCACCGTAGCGCTCCTCAAGCAACTGATTGATTGTTGTCGTACAGTAGAGTCAATCACTTGATTGATTGGAGGTCGTGATGGTGTCTCAGGTCGAGCTCGTAAGGGCTCCATCGTTCGTCCGCGTCTTCGGCCCGCTCGTTCGTCGCATCCTCCGGGCCGGCCCATTGCTGGGCCCGAACGCCCTGCTGACCGTGACGGGTCGCAAGAGCGGAGTTCCTCGGACCACGCCGGTGGCGCTGGTCGAGGTCGATGGCAGGCGTTGGGTGATCGGCACCTTTGGCGAGGTCAACTGGGTCCGCAACCTGCGCACGGCAAGGCGGGCAACGCTGTCGATCGGACGGCGGCGCGAGGACGTGACCGCCCAGGAACTGGATCACGACGCGCGAACGGCGTTCTTCCGCGACGTCCTCGCCCCGTACGTCCGCCGGATTCGGGTTGGATCCCTTCTGTTGGCGATCCTCGGCGCCAGCGACATCCTCAAGGACCCTCGTGGCGCCGCTGAGGACCGGCCTGTCTTCGAACTGCGCGCCGCCTAGGGCGTCTTGACCGCCTCCTGGCACCACGCGAAGAGCGCGTCGTAGACGGGCATCTGAACTTCCAGTTTCTCCTGGTCTCGGTCTCCGTACAGGCGCCGAAAGCCCATGGCGATCGCTTTGAGTCCCGCGGCTTCTGGAGTCATCTGAACATCGGCCTCGATGTCGGCGCCGTGCACGATGCCGGCCATCCGCTGGAGGGCCGGCTCGTCGAGCCCGTACTTCAGGAGGATGGATTCGAACGAACACCGGCCGTCGACGTGCCCCAGCTCGACACCCTCGACGTCATAGGGGATGGCGTTCATATCGTCAGCGACCCGCGCGACCTCATCTGGGTCGACGTAGAGAAACTCCGCGTCCTTGTCGATGAACCGCCGGATCAACCACGGGCAGGCGATGCGGTCCACCGCCGCGTTCCTCCGAGTCACAAAACGCATTCCTAACCCTCCTTTGTGCGCACCGCCTGCGCGGCGATGCGGTACAGGACGTGTTGGCGGAGCGGGCTTTCCAAGGGCACGTTGGGGTGCTCGAAGTCTCCGTTCAGGTCGCGCGTCATGCCCACTCGCTCCATGACCTTGATGGAGCGCACGTTGGCGGGAACCGTGAACGAGACGATCTCCCGCAGGCCGGCGCGTTCGAAGCCGTCCTTGATCGCCGCCCGCGCGCCTTCCGTCGCGTAGCCCTTGTCCCAGAACGGCCGGGCGAGGCGCCAGCCAACTTCCACGGCTGGAGTGAAGTGCGCCTGGAAGTCCCACCAGGTGAGGCCGACATAGCCGACGAAGGGCGCCTCGCCGCGAACGCCCACCGCCCACAGGCCGTAGCCGCGCTCCTCGAAGTGGCGCTCGATGCGGTCGACGAACGCGTCGGATTCCTTGCGCGTCAGCGGCCGGACCAGGTAACGCATGACCTCCGGGTCCGCGTTCATGACCGCGAACGGTTCGCGGTCGCTCGAGCGCCAGCGGCGCAGGACCAGGCGGTCGGTCCTAATTGCTGCCGGGGCTTTCGCCACGCTCGTATTCGCGTAGGTGCTCGGCGACGTCCCACGTCCAGAGCTCGACCACGTGCCCGCCCGGGTCGGTGACGTACGCGGCGCGGCCGCGCCCGTGCCCGTACTTCGAGTGATCGTGGTCGAGGACCTCCAGGCCCGCGTCACGCAGCCGGTCGACGGCCGCGTCGTAAGCGTCGGCCGGCAGGTGCATCGCGTAGTGGACATGCACGCCGCCGCGCCCACCGCCGAGCCCGATCTGCGGCCGCCACAGGCCGATCCGCGTCCGGTCGGCGGCCATCACCCAGATCGCGCCGCCGCGGCTCGACCACCGCTCCACTACAGGGAAGCCTAAGAGCTCCGAGTAGAAGCGCTCCCCGGCCTCGAGGTTGTTCATCTCGAGCGCGATCTCGCACACTCCGCTCACCGGAAGCGATTCGCGTTTCACGTCTCGGTCAGCCGCTCGAGCGCGTAGGCGACCGCTGCCTCCGCCGTCATCGCCTCGCCTTCCCGCCATGTCTCCTCCTCCTCGTCATTCACCGGGCGCGCGGCGGCGAGGTCGATGTTGCCACCTGCGATCGCCGCCAGCTCGGTGCCGCTCGCCGCCTGCACGGCCGAGGCTGCTCCAGCCAGGCGCAGTACGCGGTCGCGTTCGCCACGGAGCCGTGCCACCTCGGCCGCGTCGCGAAGAAGGAGCGTGATCCCCGATATGTCGCCGGCCTTCGAGAACAGGGCCAGGGCCTCGGCGACCAGCGGTTCCGCCGTCGCGGGTTCATTCATGTTGACCGCCACCAGGGCCCGCGTGTGCAGCGCCCAGCCAAGCCCGAAGCTGTCGCCGAGCTTGCGGAAGGTGACGATCGACTCGTCGAGCGGAGGGATGGCCGCCTGGAAATCGCCCTCGAACTGGTGGACGTTGCCGATGGCCCACTGGCAGCGCGCCGCCCCCGCCGTGTCACCCAGCTCGCGGTACAGGGCGAGGGCCTCGTCCAGGGGCGGCAGCGCGGCTCGCATGTCAGTCCTGCCGATCACGCGCGGAAAGGAGTCGTTGTAGAGCGCGTTGGCAAGCTCGCGTTTGTCACTCGTGCCGCGGGTCAGCTCGAGGCACTCGTCGTACCAGACCTGGGCGGTGTCCATGTCGGCCTGCCAGTACGCGACGCCGCCCGCCGCCTCGAGCGCGCGTTTCAGAAGCTCGCGGTGCTCCCGTACATCGGGCAGCGCCAGCACCGCCTCCAGCCTGGCCCGACCTTCGCGCAGGTGGCCGCGCATCTGCCAGAAGCGCCAGAGGCCCCAGCCGAGGCGCAGCGCGAGCTCAGTGCGCCGATGCGAGATGCACCAGTCGAGCGCGGCCCGGAAGTTGTCCTGGTCGCGCTCGAGCAGGTCGAGCAGGGCCTTGCGCTCGTCCCCGAACAGGCGCCCCAGGGTCGACTCGGCAAGCTCGGCGAATGCCGCGGCGTGGCGATCCCGAATTGCCTCCGTCTCGCCGCTCTCATGGAGACGATCGCCCGCGAACTCGCGGATGGTCTGCAGCATGAGCACGCGCGGCTCGTCGAAGTCCGGCATGCGGCGGAGAAGGCTCTGGTCGGCGAGCTCCTCCAGCCCGCTGACCACGTCGACGCCGACCTCGTCGGCCGGTCCGCACACCGCCTCCGCCTGCTGGAGGCCCGCGCCTCGGGCGAAGACGGAGAAGCGCGCCATCAGCCGGCGGGCCGGCGGCTCCAGCAGATCCCAGCTCCACGCTATGGCGCCGGTCAGCGTCTGCTGGCGGTCGGGAAGGTCGCGCGCTCCGCCCCCGAGCGCGCTCAGGCTCTTTTCAAGCCTCTGGTGGAGGGCCTGAGGAGAGAAGAGCTTGATGCGCGCCGCCGCGAGCTCGATCGCGAGGGGAAGGCCGTCGACGCGCTCGCAGATGCCCGCGATCGCTGGCGCGTTCTCGTTCGTCGCCTGGAAGTCTGGTTTGACGGCGAGCGCGCGCTCGATGAAGAGCTTGACAGCCTCGTACTGCGAGAGCGCCTCCAGCGACGGCCGTGAGCGGGCGTCAGGAAGGTGGAGCGGCTCGACGGGAAACTCCTGCTCGCCGTACGCACGCAGAGCAGCCCTGCTGCTGACCACCACCTTCAGGTCGGGGCTCGCCTTGAGCAGCGACGACGGGAGGCCGGCCGCCTGCGGGAGCAGCTGTTCGAAGTTGTCCAGCACGAGAAGCACACGCTTGTTGCGCAGGTGGTCCAGCACCGCGTCCAGGGGCATCCGGTTGCCGGTGACAGGGATGCTCAGCGCCTGGGTGATGGCGGACGGCACCAGGTCCGCGTCGCGCACCGCCGACAGCGGGACGAAGTACACGCCGTCCGGAAACTGGTCGATGCTCTCGGCGGCGACCTGGAGGCTGAGGCGGGTTTTGCCGATGCCTCCGGGCCCGGTCAGGGTCATGAGCCGCGAGCGCTGGAGCAGCTGCTTCGCCTGAGGGACCACGTCGTCGCGCCCGACAAAGCTCGTCAGCTGGGTGGGCAGGTTGTTCGGCGTCCCGTCCAGCGTTCGGAGCGCGGGAAAGGTGTCAGGGACGCCTTCCACGACCAGCTGAAACAGGCGCTCAGTGCGGGCAAGGTCGCGCAGCCGGTGGGTACCGAGGTCGCGCAGCTGGAGGGAGGGCGGCAGGCTGTCGCCCACGAGCGTGCTTGTGGCCTCGGAGACCAGGATCTGGCCGCCGTACGCCGCACCGGCGATGCGGGCGGCGTGGTGGACGTCGAGCCCGATGTACTCGTCGCCCATCAGCGGCGCCTCGCCGGTGTGCAATCCAACGCGCACACGAATCGCGCTGCCCTTCGGCCAGGGATGATGCGCGAACGAGCGCTGCGCCGTGGCCGCCGCCTGGCAGGCGTCGACCGCGCTCGCGAAGACGCAGAAGAACGAGTCGCCTTCAGTGCGCAGCTCTCGTCCATCGTTGCTTCGAAACGCGTCGCGAAGCAGCTCGTGATGCACGACCTGGAGCGGCACGTACTCCTCGCCGAGCTCTTGCATGAGCCGGGTCGAGCCTTCGATGTCCGTGAAGAGAAACGTCACGGTCCCGGTCGGAAGGGTCATGGCCTCGGTTGCGACAAGGTAGGGCTCAGCAGCGGTTCAAGCGCGTTTGCGAGATCGGTCCGGTGCTTGGCCGTCTCGAAGTTGAGGAATGGGTCGTCGTCGAGGCGGGTTTCGTGCAGCTTTCGGTCGTGACGGACATAGACAACCGGATAGAGGTCTTCTTGGCCGTTTGACTCCAGCGCGATCGCGGCGGCGTTCTCGAAGCTCGGGCTGTCGAGGAAGTGCGCGAGCGGAAGGATGCCGGCGTCGAGAATGCCGTGTTCGGGGTCAAAGGCGATGGCGCGTGCGAGATAGGAGCGCTGGTGCCACAGCTCCGGCCCCAACCTCGCCTCGTGGAGCATCGTCGGGATGACATCGTCGGGCGCCACCGTTGGCATCTCGAGCGGCCCTCGGATGGTCTCCGCGAGGTGGCGCGCGAGCACGCGGGCGTTGTAGCGGTAGCCCTGGACGGCGCCCGAGTTGCTCGGTATGCCGTGCTTCATCAGTCCCTTGGAGCCCTGGTTGATCGTGCCGGCGAAGTAGATGCCCGGCACTTTGATGCTCTCCCAGAAATGAGACTGGGCGGGCAGGCCGCTCTGGCCGAACGTGGTGACGCCCAGGTCGGGCAGGTCGAGGAGCGGACTGGTGAACCCGGTCGCGGCGATGACGTCGTCGACCAGAAACTGGATCGGCTTGTCAGCCGCGGTCTCCACGTGCACATCGAATCCGTCCGCTGTGCGCCTGACCTCCTTGATCGATGCGTCCAGGATCACCACGCCCCCGGCCAGCACCGAGTCTTCGAACGGCTGTACGTAGCGAGCTCGCACCCCAACGAGGGAGTGCGTGTTCACCGACAGCTTGGTCGCGCTGGGCGACGCGAGGATGATCTGCCGCGCCCACGGCAGCAGGCCGGAGGCGATCTCGAACCCCGAGTTCTGCTTGCCGATGATGAAGACACGCCGGTCGGCGTATTGCTCCACGGGGCGGAGCTCGCCGTACTGGCTCGCGTGCTCGAGGCCGGGGATCGGCGGCTTCCACGGCTGTGCCACGCCGACCGCGAAGACGACGCGGGGGGCGCGGTACTCCCCGTCGGAGGTCTTGAGCACGAACTCGTCGCCTTCTCTGCGCGTGGCCTCCCAGCGGCACCCATACCGCACGCGCAGGCGCGCCCGCTCCGCGAACAGCTCCAGGCCGCGCTGCATCTCCGGCCT
>DASXSD010000018.1:0-8160 GCA_036506195.1 Candidatus Dormiibacterota bacterium | reverse complement strand
GGTTCTCTGCGTGGACTGCGGAATGACGCGAAATTCGGCGTCTTCATCGACATTGCCATTCTCATCGGCCCGATGCATGATCTCGCAGGTGAGCGAGGCCTCGCAGGAGATCGACGCGATCGTCAAGGGGCTGCGTGACTGGCGAGGCGAGACGCTTGCGCGGCTACGTGCCTCGATCAGGAGGACCTCCCCTTCGGTGGTCGAAGAGGTGAAGTGGAAGAAACCCAGCAACCCGGCGGGAGTACCGGTTTGGTCCAAGGACGGAATCGTTTGCATCGGGGAAGCGCTCAAGAACTCCGTCAGATTGACCTTTCCTAAAGGCGCTCTCGTTGCGGATCCGAAGGAGCTCTTCAATGCAAGACTTGACAGCAAGACAAATCGAGCCATCGACGTCCGCGAAGGCGAACCTCTGAATGACGCTGCGTTCGCTGCGTTGATTCGCGACGCGGTGCGACTGAACGCACTGAAGGCGCGCGGCCGGTAAACCCCCCGGCGAGAACGAGCACGGGCTCGCGAGTCCAATCACCGAGCAGTCGCTTCCGCCGGACAAAACGAGTCATCGCGCGCCGATCGGTCTTCTGGGTGTGAGGGGGGAGCTTGACCCGCGTATGCGCATTGGCTCGACTTGCGGAACCATCTGGTCAATGTGAATGGGGGCTCGGCCATCGCTGGCCAAGGCCCCCTCGATCAGGTAGAACGGCCGGCTAGGACTCCGGCGGCGGTTCCGGCTCAGGGCTCGGTTCCGGCTCAGGGCTCGGTTCCGGCTCGGGGCCGGGTTCCGGCTCGGGCTCAGGGGTCTCAAACTGGCGCATTTCGTCCTCCTTCATGGCGCTTGGCCATTTGCGGCCAAGGCCCCCAATTAGGCAACGAGAGGGGCGGGTCAATGCACCCGTTCTAGATCGGCACGAAATGCCTGTCGCCCGGTTCAACCATTACATCGACGGAGGGGACGGCTCCGATTTCGCCGACGGACGTGCCGACCGGGACTTCTGCATCAATGTCGAGACCTCCGTGAAATGCGAAGCGCCGTGAACCCTCCGTGATCACCGTGCCTTTGTGCAGCAGTTCGCCATCGCGAAGGAGCTCGTCGGCCTGGTGGCACACCGGAGCTGACTCGCTGTGTCGCCCTGTCTGGCCTGACTGCAGCGAGATGTACTGTCGTGCAGCCGCGGCGCCAAGAGCGACCGTTGAATTCCCGCGGCCGATTATGGATTCGTCGCCTGGGTCTGACCGCCGAATCGGCGCCAGTCCCATGTGGTTGTAGGAGGACATAGGTGAGTGCATTGCAGATCGCATCCATCCTCTTTGCAGTCGGTGGGCTCTTTGACGCGTTGATCGGCGCACTGACGCCGTTGGTTACCCGAATGCGCCCCCTTCCTGTCGACGCATTCCTCCAAAACGCGCAGGCGGATCGTGTGCTCTTCGGCAGGTCGGCCCGGGCCCTGTTGTCCGAGGACGCCGCTTTGGCAATGCTCTACCGGACCACCTTCGATCTTATCGGCGCACTTCTGTTGGTTTTCGGGTTGCTGCAGGCGGGCGTGGCGTGGTTCGCGCTGCGCGAGGGACATGCCTGGGCGCTTTGGCTGCTGGTGGCCGTTGACCTGTTGTTCATTGCCGGTTGGGGCTTGGTCTACAGCCAGTATTTCCAGCGAGGGATGGGCCTTGGCGCCATCGGCGTTCCTCCCAATCTCTTGGTTCCGTTAGTTCTGTTGATCCCGGCGACGCTGTTGGCGATCGTGGGCCTATACCAACCGAATACCTGACCTCGACTACAAATCCCCTTCGGTCGGCCGTTTCGATGAACCGCCCCGACGTCGCCCGTTCTGGTTAAGTGTCTCCACGAGACTCAATCGCACCCAGGTACTGGTGGTCGGCTTCTTTGCGCTTGTTTGGATGGCGCTCGTCGCGATTCTGATCTTGTCCCCCGAGGTTTACACGCAGAACCTGCCTAAGGTCGGTCAGGACAGCATCGCGGTCGACGCGTCGTTCTTGATTGCGCTCTCGGCCCTGATCGCTCTCCTCGTAGTCGGGGTCTTCCGACGCTGGAGATGGACTTTCTGGCTGGTGCTGATCGCATTCTTCTTCGGCGGGTTGCGCGTCCCAGCGTCCACACTCCAAATCGCCGCGATCATTCCGGCCAGCGGGCCAACCTGGTACGAGGTTTTGCAGGCTGTGATCGGAGCCGGCCAGTTTGTGATCGCCATCGCGATGTTTGTGGGCTATCGCAAGGCGGGCGTCTGGGGAAAGTTCTGATCCTATGGGGAGGCGGAAGGCTCAGTCGAAGTCCCGAAGAGCTTGGCCAACTCCTCTTCATTTCCCTCCTCCACTAGCCGCTTACGTGACACCGCCGCTGCGTCCTTAGCATTGAGGCCCGTCCAAATGGGACGCTTTGCGCACTGGAGGAAATGCCATGAATGACAAGAAGAAGTCGGCCCGGAGCACCAGAGTGAGGGTGTCCAACTTACTCTCGGACGAAGAACGAGCCGCGATGAAGGAGACCCTCAAAGAGCGACGGCGCGCCCTCTCGGGCACGGCGGACGGGGAAAGTGACGTGCTCGCGAAGATCGCCGAGATGCCGGAACCGGATCGCGGCCTGGCCAAGCGGATCCATGGCGTCATCAAAGCCAGCGCGCCGACCCTCTCACCGAAAACCTGGTACGGGATGCCCGCGTATGCCAAGGACGGCAAGGTTGTCTGCTTCTTTCAGAGCGGGCAGAAGTTCAAGTCGAGATACGCGACGTTCGGTTTCCAAGACGCTGCAAACCTCGACGACGGTGACTTCTGGCCAACGTCCTTTGCCCTGAAGAGGCTCACCGCCGCCGTCGAGGAAAAGATCGGCAAGCTCGTCAAGAGAGCGGCGAGCTGAGGGTTCGGGCCGCGCCATTGCCCGGCTTGTGCCGAGGGGTAGCCAGCACCGTAGACAGAGATCGCCATAACCCTCCCGCCCGAATGAGCTCGTCGCAACGCCGGCGTGCTCCGGCGGACGCGGTGGCCGTGCTCGACAACGCCCTGGGCACCGCGGAGGAGGTTGTGCTCCAGGTCCAGCGCGGGCCGGCTCAATAGGCTTAGGTCCAACTCTCGATGCTCATCAGGAACGATCGGCCGGCGCTGGCGGACACGTTTCTTGTCACAGCGGTGCTGACCGTTCTCGCACTGCGCGTCTACCTGGCTGCGGCCAACTATCCACAACTCGGCGGAAACGGTCTGCACGTCGCCCATGTCCTGTGGGGCGGATTGTTGATGGCGGTCGCGATCGGGATTCTTCTGTCGCTGCTGACGCCCGCCTCGCAGTTCGTTGCGGCGGCCATCGGTGGAGCGGGCTTCGGCCTGTTCATCGATGAGCTGGGCAAGTTCCTGACCTCTGACAACAACTACTTCTTCAAGCCGACGGCTTCGCTCGTGTACGCGATCTTCATCCTCTTCTTCCTGGCCGTTCGCGAGGTGCGTCGCTTCCGCAAGCTGACGCCGCGCGAGAACCTCGTCAATGCCGTCGAGGCGGCCAAGGAGCTCGCCCTCGGTAGCGTCTCGCGAGAGACGCGGACGCACGCGCAGGCGTGGCTCAGCAACTCGGACCCATCCGACTCGTTGGCGGCTGCCTTGCGCACTCAGTTCGAGCAGTCGGTGCCGGCTCCGGACTCGCGCTCATGGCTCCGCGCCGTCGAGGCGAGTGTCCGCGGGCGCTACCACGCCATCGTGCACAACAAGTGGTTCGGCCGCGCGGTCACATGCGTCTTCTGCGTCCAGGCCGTGGCCGTTGTGCTGTCGGTCGCGGTAACCCTGGCCACCGCGGCGGGCGCGATCGTGGGCAGCGCTGACGGGGCGCAGGAGTGGAACTCGACGTTCACAGGAGGTCCGATCTTCTGGCTTACGCTCGTGGGCACCTTCATCGTCGGGATGTTCACGGTGGTCGGTGTGACCCAACTACCAAGGTCGAGACATCGCGCCTACCGAGCGTTCGTTACCGCGCTGCTCGTCGACCTGCTTCTCGTCCAACCGTTCACGCTGCTGGACACCGGATTCGCCGGGTTGGTGCAGGTGTTCATCGACCTGGGCCTGCTCGCGGCACTCAGCTACATGCAGAGCGAGGAGAAGCACGTTCCGGTCGCAGCCAATCCTCTCGCCAGCGTGGGCTGAGGGTGGCAGGTCCAGAGGGCGAGCCGGCTCGCCCTCTGGCTTTTGGAAATCAGACCGCCTGAGGCTGCGTCGCAATCGCCGGCTGCAGCTCTGCCCGCCAGAGCAGAGCGGCAAGCCCGATCATCACCAGGCCGACCGCCATGTAGGCGATCTGCGCCCAGCTGCCGAGACCGATCATCGCGATTTCGACCACCAGCCAGCCGACTGTGATGCAGCCGGCCGCGGCCGAGGCCGGCGCGAACCATCGTGGCGCGAAGGCGGCGATGAGGGCCGCGACGAGGGCGCTGCCGCCGACGACGAACCCCAGGAGCAGCGCGGGTACCGTGAAGTCGGCGAATGGAGTTCCGCTGAGGACTGTGGTCGGGATGTTCATGAAGCCCACGACCAGACCCACCGCGCCGACCTCTGCGCTTGCAGCCTCCAACAGGTCGACAACCACCAGCGTGGTACGTGTCACGTTCTTGCTCATTGCGTCATTTCCTACTCGAGCCAGACCTCTACGGTCTTGTGCTCGATCTCGTCGTCCACGTCGACGATCTTGCCCAGCGCGCCTTCCTCGATCATGTCGTCGATCGCGTCCCAGTCGAGGTCGACGTCCTTCATCTGTGGGGCGAAGGCCTTCGCCATCTTCAATCCGAACTTCACGACACGGACCGGCATCTTGATGTTGACGACCGGCTCGCCGTCCTTGGCTTTGTCGACGACCCTCACGCGCAGCGTCTTTGGCTTCTCCGTCAGCTCTCGTTCTTGAACAGCCATTTGGCAGTCACCTCCGACCCAAGGATCGCAACCAGCGTGGCGAGACGAAAGGGACGAACGTCCCGCGTCGAGGAGGCCGCCTAGACGGCGACCCCGCGGAGCTTGGCCTGCGTCACGAGGAGCTCTCTGCCAACCGTCGATTTTTTGGGCTCTGCTGGGGGAGGTTAGACCATCAGCGCCACGCCGCCGACGATGCTTGCAACCCCGACGGCACGTGGCAGGAGCTCCCCGAACCGAACATTCTTTTCGCCGCGATGAGAGGGCAGCGCGCGGCTGAAGGCGACGAACAGTACGGTGAGGATGACGATGTCGCCGATGGGGTAGGCGAGGCCGATGGCCTGATCGACCAGGCCCGAAGACGACTGGCGGTAGATGTCACCGAGTCCCAGGGCCCAGCTCACGAACAGCAGCGACAAGGCCACGATCGATCCGTCGAGGACAACCCGCGCTGGGGTGCTACCGCGCGTCGGCGCCGACGGAACGCACAGCACGCCGGCGACGGCAGGAGGAATTGCAGCCAGGAACCCGGCGTCGGCGGCCGAGGGGAAGGGCACCTCGACTCCGAGGACGACGGTGTAGTTCGACCACACCACCTCGCCCAGGCCCCACGCGCCCGCCGATGCGCCGAGCAACGTCCACGCCGTGCGAAGCCGGCCGCGAGACCGCTGTGCCGCCCAACCACAGCTCGCAGCAGAGCCCAGGGCCGGCAGCGCCTGGCCGATGTCGCTGACCGCGGTGGTCACTGTCTCGCCGCCGATCGCAAAACCGAGCCAGATCGTGAGGCCGACCGCGTAAACGGCGGAGAGGACGGCAGCCGTCAGGAAGCGCCGCCACGACCGCGTGGCCGCGGGAGTGACAGAAGCGCGGCCCGCATCCGACCGCCGACTCGGCGCTAGGACGGCAGCACCCAACTCAGGCGGACGTGCCCCCTGCCCTCCAGGTGGTCGCGAAAGCAGCTCGGCGTTGACGGGGTCGGCCGGGAGTCGTCGGGGGAGTACACGCGGGCAGTGTTCAGGAGCGGCGTCCGGGGTTCCGTGTGAGATGTCGCGCGGCGAGCGTGATCTTTGCTACACAGCCGAACCTTCTGAAGGGCGTCGCCTCGATCGCTCGACTTCCCGGCTCGAGGTCCTTCTAGATGTCGAACAAGTGCCTGGTCTCGAGGTTGCCCCCGTTGAACGCATGGGGGACTCGGTCGGGCAGCCGCTCGCGGAGGCTTACTGCACTACAGTTGGTCCGGCGCCGTTGGCGAGACGCCGCCGACGTCAGGTGACGAGGCCGTGAAGGATGGCAGCCAGGCGTTCAGGATCGTTGACGCGGATGCGGCCGCGCGACGTCGACACGATTCCCTCTCTCCGAAGATAACCCAGGTGTCCGCTTACAACCTCGCGCACAGACCCGATCGAGTCCGCGAGCTCCTCCTGCGTCAAAGCGAACTCGAACGTGCCTGATCGCAGCTGCTCATCGGACGCGCGCTCCAGCAGATCGAAAGCGATCCGCTCCCTGGTCGTCCCCAGCGTGCGCACGGTCACGACGTGCACGACCCGGCTCAGGACGTTGGCCGTATGGATCGCGAGCGCTCGCGTGAACCCAATATCGGTCTCGAAGAGGTTCTGCAGGTTATCCGGGTCAAGCCTCAGAAGTGAGGCGTTTGTGACGTGCTGAACGTACACGACCGGCCTCGGCGCGAGCGCTGGCAGCGTCCCCAGGTACTGGCGCGCGTGCAGGTAGGCGATCGTCGCCTGGCGGCCGTCCTCTGAGATTTGATAAGCGCGAACCAGCCCGCTCTCGATGACGTCAGCCGTAATCGCCCCACCCGGATACTCCCGGACGAGGCCCGCGGGTTGATTGATCCGGCGGGCACCTTCCACGACGTGGCTGCGCAGCCCTTCATCGAGCAACTCAAGAAATCCAAACGAAATTCTCCAGTCCGCGTCCGCCGCCACAGGCGCGATTATGCGCGGTCGCATCTGAGCCAAAAGCGCGACCCGGCTGCGGCTAAACCCAGCCCTCACGTGTCGCGCGCCGAGCGAGGTTGGTCCGATTGGTAGCACCGGATTTGTCCAGGATTCGCCGCACGTGTGACTTGATTGTGCTCGCGCTTAGGTGGACCTGAGCGCCGATCTCCTCGTTGGTCCACCCTTCGACCACCAGTTGAAGAACGCGCCATTCAACGGGGCTGAAATCGACAGCCGCTCCGCGCTCGCCGGCACACGGGCGGTCGTGCCACTCCTGTTCCAAGGTCGCGATCTGGATCGCGACCGCACTCATTGCCGCCAAACATGTGACGAACCCCGACGCTTCGGCGTCAAGGGTCAGCTCGGATCGATGGAAAATCTGCAGCGCACCAAGCACCCGACCTTGCGACACAAGAGGCCACGCGGCGTAGGCCACGAACCCTTCCCGCGCAAACATTGAACGGCGCTGAGCGTCGTCGAGGGCGCCAGCGGATCTGAGGTCCTCGATCCGGCGACTGTCAAACGCCTGGTTGAGGAGTGGGTTGCCGAGATTGAGCCCGACGCCACCCATCGCGGTCGATCGAAAGCCAGCCCTGGCAACGGCTGCGAGCGAGTTGTCTGACGCGTCGACGCGGAGCAGCTCGCAGGCATCGATTCCGACAACTGCACGAATGCGATCGACGACGATGTTGAAAACGACGGACATCTCGTGGCTCGAGGTGATTGCCTGCACGATGCCGTCGAGAGCGGCGAACCTGTCGAAACGGTCCCTGGCCTCTTTCGCGAGCCGCCCGTGCTCGATCGCCAGAGCCGTGTTGTCGGCGACGAGCTGGATCCAGACGATGTCCTCTTCCGTTAAGCCGTGCGCCGGGGCGGTCGCATATATGCCGAGCGTGCCAAGGATCGCGCCCCCGACACGCATTGGGACAACGAGCAAGCTGACCTCTTCCGGCAACCGACGTGAGTCGGCCTCGCTGAGGAGCGCATCGGCGTATTGCCGGATGAAGTCGCGGGCATCGATGCTCGGCATGAACAGCGGCTCGCCGGACTCGATGACTCGCGCGGAAACCGGGGCCTGGGATTCGCCGCCGCCGCACTGCGCCAGCTCGATGTAGTCGACGAATATCGGGTAGCGATCGGTCTGTCGCGTGAGCTTTGTTGCGGACGGGTCGGTGGTCGTCAGACATGCGACCCAAAACGCAGGTCGGAGCTCGGTCAGCGCGTCGACGGTGGCGCGCAAGATCGAATCCGGATTCTTCGTTTGCGCCTGCGCCGCGTTGACGGCCGCGATGATCCGATCAGGTGAAGCCAC
>DASXSD010000017.1:0-9597 GCA_036506195.1 Candidatus Dormiibacterota bacterium | reverse complement strand
TACTCCGACTGCGGGGAGCGCCGCGGCTGGGCGTGCGCCTACCAGGACATGACCGGCCGCAAGTGCAACAGCTGGTGGTGCCGGCGCCACATCCAGTTCATCGAGCGGACGCCGTTCTGCCCGCGCCACGCCAGCGTCATCCGCGCCCTGGCGCCGACCGCGAACACGATCTTCGAGATCAAGAACAGACCGGCGGTCGACGACCGCGCGCTCCCGCTTGCGGCGCTGGTGGCGGAAGACGTCGACAAGGACGTGACCGAGCTGGTGCGCCGCCGCTACCAGAACCGCAAGGACGTGACGATCGCCCGCGACCGCACGGTGCGTCAGACATGGTCGGGCCGCAACGACGTCGCATGGGAGCGCAGCTGGGCGGCGCTCAAGAGCCAGGGCTACCTGATCCGCATCGCCGTCCGCGTCGCCGCCGACGAGCCTGACATCGTGCAGCTGCTGATCGGCAACACGGTCGTCTTCAAAGATGTGCCCGACTGGATCACGCGCCGTCGCGAGGGCGAGTCTCCCGACCACGCCGACCGGGCACGATTCGGCAAGAAGCTTTTCGCGGCCATCCTCGAGCACGTCGACTCGCCGCGACCCGTGCCTTCGGCGACGCCTGCGACCAGCAGCCGGCAGATCGAGCCGCCGCCACCGCCCGAGATCAACCGCACCCTGATCGAAGGCATGGTCCTGCGCATTGCCGCCTCGGCGACCAAGGTCACCGGCTACGAGTTCGCCGAGGCGCTCGCTCTGCCGTTTGGAGGCATCGAGACCATCCTCAAGTCGCTGACGAGCGCGAACTTCCTCGACGCGCTCGGGCTGGCGCAGGAACAGGGCCCGTGGATTGGCCGCCCGCTACCGGAGCGGATGGCCTATTCGATCACCAAGCAGGGACGCACGCGCAGCGACCAGATCGCCGACGCGAGCACGCATTACCTCGGCCCGGCGCCAGTCTCCATGCAGGAGTACAAGGCGGTGCTCGCCGAGGCGGCCAAGGCGGGCACGCTGGACCTGGTCAAGGTCAGCCTCGCGCTGAGCGGGATCGAGCTCGCGCCCGGCGTCATGGAGGCCGTGCGGGCGGCCGTCAACTCGCGGTCCTCGATCTTCATCTACGGCGCGCCGGGCAACGGCAAGACCACGCTGGCGCGCAGGATTCCCAGCATCCTCGGAGGGCCGATCATCCTGCCTGTCGCGCTCGACGTCGGTGGCGGTGAGGTGATGTCGATCTTCGATCCCGCCATCCACCGGCTCGAACCGAACCAGCCGGTCGACAAGCGGTGGCGACGCGTGGCGCGGCCGCTGATCCAGGTGGGCGGCGAGTTCCAGCTCGAGATGTTCGACCCCACGTGGGAGGAGGGTTCGCGCGTGTATGGCGCACCCCTGCAGGTCAAGGCGAACGGCGGCGTGCTGCTCATTGACGACCTCGGCCGCCAGCGTATCTCGCCCAAGCAGATCCTCGACCGGCTGCTCGTGCCGCTGGAGCAGGACACGGACTTCTTGAATCTCACTTCGAGCGGACGCAAAGTCGAGATCCCGTTCTGGGCGCAGCTGGTGCTGTCGACGAACCTGAAGCCTGCCGAGCTGCTCGACGAGGCTTACATGCGACGCCTGGCGTACAAGGTTCTGATGCCCGACCCGACGTGGGAGATGTGGTGCCGGATCTTCGAGCGCGAGCGCGACCGGCTGACGATTCCTCCCGCGCCGCAGGCGCTGGAGATGATTCAGACGCTGTACGGGGGCCGTCCGCTGCGCGGCGTTCACCCGCGCGACCTGCTCGAGCGACTGGTCGACGTCTCCTCAGCGCGCGGTGTGCGACCTCAGCTCACGCCCGATCTGGTCGAGGCGGCCTGGAACACGCTGTTCGTCGCGTCCTAGCAACCAGATTCGTCTGAGCCGCCAAACACCAACGCGCCCCCTTTGTCGTCCTGGGCCACCGCCGCCCCCCAACGCGCGGTCACGCCAACCTGTGTCGGGGACCATCCCGAGCCATCCCATGACCAGCCTGCGATGACCGGGTCTGGGCATTCGATGCCAAACATGACGATCGCCCGATGCATGTTCCAATCCCAGATGGCGCTCTCGTAGGCCGCCGTCGGCCGTCCCGGCGTGGGGAGCTGTGTCCAGGCTCCATTCTTCATCGACCAGGCGTCGCCCAGTGGCAGACCCTGGTTTCCGGGGCCGGCGCCCTGTCTGATGCCGAGGCCGCCGTAGACGAAAAGCGAGGAGTCGTCGCGATCCCAGGCGATCGCCGCGCCACCTCGCCCCTGTGGTCTTGGATCGCGATCGATACGCGCCCACGTGGCCCCGTTCCATGTCCAGGCGTCGCCGAAATATTCGATGTTGCCAATACGCCCGCCGAAAAGAACGACATGATCTGCGGCGGTCACCATGCCGGCGCTCTGGCGGACTCCTGGCGCGCCTATCGCGGAGCCGGCCTGTGCCCAGTCCGCCCCGTTCCAGGTCCACGTATCGGCGGCCTCTCTGCCTTCGCCCTGGTCGGGAACCAGGCCGCCGTAGAGGACCACAACTTGGCGCGAAGGGTCGTAGGCCATGGCGGCGTTTCGGCGCGGGGGCGGGTGGTGCGCAGGGGTCATAGCGGTCCAAGTAGTGCCGTCGAACGTCCAGGTCTCGCCCGATGTGCCTTTGGCGGTCTGTCCGCCAAAGAGCACGAAGTCATGGCGCGAAGTGTCGTAGGCGAGAGCCGCGAGGTAGCGAGGCGCGGGGCCTGCGACGTCCTGGCGGTGCCAGGTCGTGCCATCGCGCGTCCATGTGTCGCCTAGCGGGCCGGGGGCTCGCGGGCTGGCACTCGACGGTGCCCCGCCTTGGGATCCACCGCATGCGGCCAGCAAAATCACGATCGCGAGAAGGGTGGTCTTCATGTTCGAGGCGCAGCATAGGGCGCGGATCGGTGTCCGGCTGGGGCCTGGGTATACTCACTTTTCGCTCCGTTTGCGGCGGTGGCGGAATGGCAGACGCGCTAGTTTCAGGAGCTAGTGACCGCAAGGTCGTGGAGGTTCAACTCCTCTCCGCCGCACCAAGTACGCCGCACGACAACTAGCGGCTCAGGACTTTCTCCAGCTGTTCCTTGTTCATCCGCGAGCGGCCCTTGATGCCGCGCTCCTTCGCCTCGTTGCGAAGCTGGTCGTAGGTCGGACCACCCGAACCGCGGTGCGAACGCAGGCCGCCTCGGCGTCCTGACGAGATGTCGTGAATCGAGGTCCGGCTCGCCTCCCTCGCCTCTCCGTGCCGCGCCCTCTCCTTGTTCACGGTCCGGGCGGCGATTTCTTCAGCTTTCTGTTCGCCAGTCCCCCGCTCCATCAGCCCTTCCTTGATGTGCTCGTACTGGCGTTCGCGCTTGTCGCTCCAGGCGCTTTGTGGCATATCCCCATACCTCCTACACCTTGACAACGCGCCGACAAATCCATTCGACTGAGCGGTCTTGGGCACCACATACGACCAGTTGAGAGTCCTCTACCGCACGCTCCTGGTCTTCGCGACCGTCGGCGTGGTCATCCTCGTCATCGGCATCATCCAGTTCGCGTACTTCGAACCCTTCGGCCAGACGAGCGGCGCGAAGGCGACCATCGAAGGCGTGTACGTCTACGACTCGGAGACGGGTCAGATCGAGGGCCCCGACAGCTCCGAGTTCCCCCGCAGCGTCGAGTTCGCGGCCAAGGTCGACTGGTCATCGCTGCCCGCGAACATCACCGTCGACGCGCGCTGGTACGACAGCTTCGGCACTCTGCGCGGCCAGGTCGGACCTGGCACGCCGCCGGAGCTCGCCGACAAGTCCATCGTCCCGGTCCTGGTGCCCGAGGGATATCACTACGTCTTGCCCGGCCGCTACACGTTCGTCGTCGAACGCTTCAACCACGACGTCCCCGTCGAGGTCCTCGGCCGCCGGTTCGTAAGGGTGGATCGCTCGTGAGCGTCCCGGCTGCCGCCAACCCGCAATCGCGGCTGCGTCCGGGTCGCTACCGGATCGCGTTCGCACTCGCCACGCTCATCGTCGTCGCGCTGATGGTCAGCTCGATCCTCAACTACGTCTACCTCGACACCATCCCAGGCCGGACTTCCCTGTACGGCCTGCTCGCGGTCGTCCTGATCGCCTTCGGCACCTTCATCCTCGTCCGTGCCTACAGCCGCGACCCGGCCATGCGCCGCAAGAACCTCATCCGCGCGTCGGTGCTGATCGGGTTTGGCGTCCTGCTCTGGCTGCTGGTCATCGACGTCTTCCTCTTCACGCAATCGGCGGGGCCTGTGGTGGCCGCGGTGTGCGCGCTCGCCTGCCTCCCCACCACCGCGTTCGCGCTCATCGTCGTGAGGCGACTCGACCGCAACCACAAGGAGCCCTGGCGACTCGTTCTGGTTGCCGCGGCTTGGGGCGCCATCGTGGCCACGAGCCTTGTCGTGTGGGGCGAGACCATCTGGGAAGCCTCCGCGCAGCACGCGCTGGTGCCCGGACCTGGCCTCGACACCTCGCTCGCGTTCATGGCCGGGATCCTGGAAGAGCTGAGCAAAGGGCTAGCGGTCCTCCTGCTGTTCCTCGTCATGCGCAACGAGTTCGACGACGTGGTCGACGGGATCGTGTACGGCGCCGCGGTCGGGCTCGGCTTCAACTATCTGGAGTCGATCAGCTACATGACCAACATCTACGCGATCTTCGCGCCCGAAGGATTCGGTGGGGTGGCCGCGGGCATCCAGTGGTACGCGCGCCAGGTGCTCGGGCTCTTCTTCGGCCACGCGACGTACACGGCTTTCATCGGCGCGGGTGTTGGCATCGCGCGCCAGCTGCCGAACATGCGCCAGAAGATCCTGGCCATCGTCGGCGGCTTCGTCGTCGCCATCGCGGGCCACTTCGCGTGGGACGCGTGGGCGGCCCTCTTCCCCATCGACACCACGATCTTCGTGATCGCCGAGATCCACCTGCGGACCCTGATCCTGGAAGGCCCCTTCACCGCGGCGCTGATCGCGCTCCTGATCTTCGGCATCCGCTACGAAGGGCAGAACCTCCTCGACCAGCTGCGCAAGGAGGCCGCGACCGGCCAGGGCGCGATCCTGCCCGAGGAGGTGCCGATACTCGCCAGTCCCTGGCAGCGGCTAAAGCAGCGTCTGCAGGCGCTGAGGCGGCAGGGCTTTCGCGCCTACTTCAAGATCTCGCGGCTGCAGACCGCGCAGCTCGACCTCGCCATGGAGCGCTGGCACCGCGAGCGCAAGGAGATCGACACGCCGCTCGAGGCCGAACAGCAGCTGCGCGAGCGCGTGATCCGGCTCCGGCACTGGGTGCCGGCGTAGCGCAGAAGATCTAGGCGGGCAGCCGACCGCCGAGGACCCGGGCCAGGCTGAGCGTGACCAACGCCGCGGCCGAACCCCACGTGATCGCCGACACGAGCGAGTCGCTGAAGTCCGTCCCGCTCAGCACCGCGTGCAGGAAAACAAGGCCGAAGGCGACGTACACGGAACGGTGGATCCAGATCCATGTGCCCTTGCGCATGCGTCGCTTGAGCAGCGCGGCCACGGTGACCGCCAGCAGGAGGTCCAGCGACAGGGCGCCGAGTCCGAGCGCCAACGGTGCGTAGCTCGAATGCAGCGGCACCACGAGGTCGATCACTCCCACGCGCGCCGTGGTGTCGAGGAGCAGCGACAGCACATGCAGCCCAGCGAGCGGCATCCACAGCACGGTGGTGTACTCGTGCAGCGAGCGCAGGGCGCGGTTGCTGCCCAGCCAGTCCAGCACGGCTGTGCGCAGCGCGATCCCGGTGACCAGAGCCACGGCGAGCGACACGTAGGCGCTGAGCCCCGCGACTCGCGCGAGCACCCAGAAGAACTGATCAGCCGTCATGGGAGGCCTCGAGCCAGTAGGCGAGGGCGTGCCTTGCGCAGTAAGCCGGCGCGAGGTCTGGGCCGAGCACGAGCGCGGTCTTGGCGACAACCTCAGCCTCGACCGCGCTGCGTGCGACGACCGACACCTCGTCCAGCCCGGTGCGTGCGGGCAGCCCGGAACGCGGATCGATCAGGTGATGGAGGGCGGCGCCCCACCGTCGGCGGCGCACGCTGCTCGTCGCTGCGCCGTGGTCGCGCAACGCCAGGGTCGTGCCACCGATGCCGACGGGCCATCCGTCACCGCGAGGCCCGGCGCCCGCGGCGCGCAGGTCGCCGCCGAGGTTGGCGACGAAGTTGGGGCCGAACATCTCGCACAGGCGATCCGCCATCCAGCCCTTGGCGATACCGCCGAGGTCCACGCCCGAGCCTGGAGCGATGCGGGCGCGGCCCCTGCCCACCTCGAGCACGTCGGGCAGCCGCGGCACGCCGCGCGCGTCGAGCGTCGCGACCGTCGGTCCCTCGGCCAGCGAGCGCGTGTAGCCGGCCGCGAGCATGGCAGGCAGTACCGCCACGTTGACGAGCCCCGCGCTCAGCTCGAAGGCGAGGAGCGACTCGCGAAGCACAGCCTCCAGCTCGGCGCCGACGTCGACCCACCGGCCGGCGGAGGCGTTGAGGATCGACAGCTCGCTGTCAGGCGAGAAACGCGTGAGGCGGGCGCCCGTCCGGCGGGTCCAGTCTTCCGCCTCCAGCAACCGGGCACGCGCGAGCCCGACCGCAAACAGCGCGCAGGTGGTGCCGAGCGCCTCGAAATGGTGCGACTCGATGGAGTTCTCAGGACGCATAGGTCGACGTCACCGGCTCCACATCGGCCGCCTGGACCGACGGTCCGACGATCAGCCCGCCCACGTCGTTCCGCGAAACGGTCAGCACCGACGGCTGCAGCGGCGCGGCTGGATTCTTGAGGTGCGAGGTCACAAAGAGCGCCGACGCGACCGTCGTCGCCATCGTGAGCGCGGTCGCGGCCGCCTTCAGGACAAAAGGCCGCATCTCAGACGGCGACCGGGGCCTTCAGGAACGGCACTCGGTCGAAACCGGCGCCGAGGATCTCGCCCGCGTCGGCGCCAAGATGGCCGCTGAGGATCTCCTGGTAGACCGAGCGGAAGTCGACCGCGTACTTCAGGTTCCCCGTGTCGTCGAGGCCCGTCAGGCTCGGTTCCTCCCCGTACAGGCCGCCGCGCACCGGATCGCCGATCAGGAGCAGCGGCGCTGCCGCGCCGTGGTCGGTGCCTCCGCTGGCGTTCTCCCGAGGCCGCCGGCCGAACTCCGACCAGGTCGCGATCAGGACCTTGTCCGCCATCTTGTGCGCGGCGAGGTCCTGGTAGAAGGCGGAGACCGCCGAGTCGAGGTAGGCCATCAGGTCGTCGTGGCGGTTGAGCTCGGTGTAGTGGGTGTCGAAGCCACCAAGGGTGACGTGCAGCAGCTTGACGCCGGTGCCGGTGACGATGAGCTCTGCGGCCAGCTGCAGCGCGGCCGCGAGCTGGTTCTTCGACGAGTAGACGAGCTTCACCTTGTCGGTGTAGTCGGCCATCGGCTGGTAGGACGAGGCCGACGTGCGCAGGGTGGCCATGGTTTCGGTGGCGGTCGCGATCGCGGTGTCGAACAGGGCCCCGTAGATGCCGGGCGTGCCCTTGTAGAGCGCCCCGACCGCCGCCTCGACTTCGCTGCCGCCGGTGAAGCCGAACGTCTTCTGGTTCTCGATCACGGTCAGCGTCGCCTGGAGGTCGCGCAGCGCGCCGGGCGCGTCGGTGGCGCCGCAGGCGCATGCGGTCAGCGGGTGTCCGTTGGAGTCGTAGCTCGTGGCGAGGGTGCGACCGAGCCAGCCTTCGACCTGACGCCTGGTCGGGTCGCCCGTCTCCCAGATCCGGATCGACTCGAAATGCGAGAAGGTCGGCTTCGGGTAGCCGACGCCGCGCACGATCGCGAGCTTGCCCTTGTCCCACAGGCCCTTGATGCCGCCGAGGTTGTGGTTCAGGCCGAACTGCGAGCTGATGGGCAGCGCCTGGGACACCATCGGTCCCGCGAGCTTCGGGCGCAGGTCGTGCAGCACCGGATCGGCGAGCGGGACGACGGTGCGCAGGCCGTCGTTGCCGCCGGCGAGCTGAATCATCACGAGCACGTTGTCGTTGTTGACACCCTCCCGCTTGGCTGCGTAGACGGCGCGCGCGAAGGCGTCGGGCACCGCCGCGTAGCCGGCGGCCAGACCGGCCGCGCCGGCGCCGAACACGAGCCCCGCCCTCAGGAAGTCGCGTCGCTTGAGCTGGTTGATGCCGACTTCTTTGATCATCTGCGCACCTACTTGAGCTGGAATTCCGGCGAGGCGAGGACTATGAACCACCGCGCACGGTCGTCCGCCGCCTGGTTGAAGAGGTTTGCCGTCTGGACGCCGAGCACGCCGTCGAGCTGATGGCGGACCGCGTCTGCGGGTTTGGGCAGAGAGCTTTTGACCTGTGTCAGCGCGGCGGTCGCGAAGTTGACGCGCTCGACCACCGTGCTGGACGAGATCCACGCTTCGTTGGTGGGCCAGCCGTTGACGTCGGGAGGGTCGAACAAGGACTGGCCCATGCCCGACCCCGACTTGATGATCAACCTCGTCAGCGAAGGCGCATCGAGGGCACGCGCGGTGTGAACCATGAGCTCCATCGGCGCCTTGACGAGGCTGCGGTAGCTGGCGCCGGCGTTGAAGTCGGGGCTCTTGAAGATGGCGCTCATGAGCGTCTTCATGTCGTACTTCGAGCGCCGGAACCTGTCGCCGAGCGCGGCCACGTAGCTCGCCCCCGGCGAGGTGGTGACGAAATGGTCGACCAGCTTGTTGGCTATGAACGGCGCAGTCGCGGGATGGGCGAGGACGCGATCGATCACCGCCTCGGTGTCGAGCGCGCCGGTCCGGCCGAGAAAGGTCACCGTGCCTTTGTATGCGCGCCGCGGATTGAGCACGCCGGACTGCTGCTTCGAGAACACCGGACGCTGGCGGGTGACGTTGCCGTTGACGGTGACCGAGGCCACCGAGTCGGGCCTGGGCAACTGCCAGCCGGCGAGGGCCTTGGCGCCCTCGCGCACGTCGTCCTCCGTGTAGTTGCCCGCGCCCATCGTGAACAGCTCCATCAGCTCGCGCGAGTAGTTCTCGTTGGGGTTCTGGCCGGTGGAGGTTGCGAGGTCGAGGTAGCGGAGCATGGCGGGATCGGCGGTGACGTTGATCAGCATCGTCCTCAGGTCGGTCATCGCCATCCGGCGCCATGTCAGGTTCTGCCAGTACATGAACGTGTTGTTGCCGGCCTTGCGGTAGTCGCTCGTGAAATGACCGTGCCAGAAGAGCGTCATCTGTTCCGCGAAGGGAGTCGGGGTGGAGAGCATGTGATCGATCCACCACTGTTGGAGCTGGGCGATGGGGAAACGGCCGCCGGGGGTGTCGGCGGCGGCGAGCGGCTGCGGCTCGACCGGTTTGGTCTCGAGCAGACGATCGACGGTTTTGTCGAAGCCGTCGGACAGCGCCTTCTCGAGCTGCGAGGGCGTGTAGCCGAAGGTGGTGCGCCGGAGGAGCTGCATCACGCGCGCCGACTCCGACTTGAGCGGCGAGACCCATCCGGTGCCCGACCCCACTCGCGGGGCAGCGAGCTGCTGCATCGATCCGCCCAGCAGCCGAACAGCTCCCACGCCGACGCCGGTCGCGAGCGCGGCGGCGAGCGCCTGGCGCCTGGTGATGCCCCGCCGCGGCGCCGCCAC
>DASXSD010000016.1:0-27421 GCA_036506195.1 Candidatus Dormiibacterota bacterium | reverse complement strand
CGCTCGGCAGCGTCATCGGCGACGACATCGCGGCCGTGCAGACAGCCTCGGGCCTCATGCAGGTCCAGCTCGACACCGGCGTGCCGATCGCCTTCGGCGTCCTCGCGACTGAAGACTTAGACCAGGCGCTTGCTCGCTCCGGTCCCACGAACAACGAAGGAGCGCGCGTGGCGGAGGGCGCCCTCGAAGTGGCCAACCTCCTACGCGAGATCCAGGGCTAGCCGGCGACCGACACCGCCACGACCTGTTTGCCCGCGGGCACGACGACGAAGCCCTCGACGGCCGCCGGGGTGCTGAAGCGCTTCGGCGATCCGACCCCAGTCGAGTACACGGTCCTGCCGTTGGCGGGGTCGAGCGCGTACAGGTTGCCCGACCCCGGCTCGATCGCCCACACGGCGCCGGCGGCGAGGATCGGCGAGGCGTCCGCGGGATGACTCACGTGCCACGCGATGTCGATCGAGGAGGCGGAGAGGGACACCGCGTAAAGCCCGTCAATGCAGGGCACGAAAACCAGCGATCCTGACCACGCCGTGCCTCCATAGGACCCGCTGCAGACCGGGCGTGAAGCCACCTGGCCGCCGATGCCACCGAGCGAACCGGCCCGCAGCAGGTACGCCACGCCCTCCTTGCCGATGACGAACACCCGCCCCAGCGCCGGCAGCAGCGTTGCGCCCACCGACCCCATGTCCACGTCGCCGCTGTTCAACTGCTCCCAGTTCGAGGGAGCGAAGTACGACCTGACGCTTCGCAGGTCCGGCGCCAGCTGGATCACCGAGTCGCTGTACCCAAACCCGGAGCCAAACGAATTCCCGGTCACGACGTACACGCTGCCGTCGGAACCGACGGTCGGCCCTTGCGGCGACCAGATGCTCGCGCCCCGCCCGGCCGGCACCGTGTAGATCCGAGCCTCGCCACCGTTCAGGGGGACGCCGACCACGTACCCGCGGTACGGCCCGCAATCCCCGAACAGACCGCCAAACGGGACGTACACAAACCCCGACGCGATCGCCAGCGCGCCACGCAGCTGCTGGGCCGCGGGTGTCGAGCCGGGCGGGTCGATGTCCTGCTGCCACTTCACAGAGCCATCGACCAGGCTCAGCGCGTAGAGCACGTGGTGATGGCTGCGCAGGTACGCGACCACGTAAAGCCTTCCGGAAGCAGGATCGGCGGCCGGCGTGCCCGTGATTCCTGAGACGGGCTGAATGTTGCCGCACGGCAGCGTCGACGAATCGACCGGGTCGCCGAGATGTCGCTTCCAGACGGTGGCGCCGGTGAACACGTCCATGGAGTACACCGTGTTGTTCTCAGTCGCCACGATCACGTGTCCCGCGACGATCAGCGGCGACGCGTAGACGTCGCCGTCGGCGTCGGCCGTCCAGGCCACGCTCGGATTGCTGAGCGCGGGCTCCTCAGGTCCAATACCTGCACGGCCCGCGTCGTGGTGGTACTGGGTCCAGTCGGCCGAGATCGCCGGACCTCCACTCGCCGAAGCGGTCCGTGAGGGTGACGGCACTGCGGGGGGACCAGGGCCGCAGGCCACGGCGCCCACGGTCAGCGCCAGACACAGGGCCGTGCTTCGAATCAAAGGCCCCAGGCAAACTTCCGGGCCGGGTTGAGGCGCGCCCGCTCGGGGCCGATCAGCTCGACTCGGCCTTGCATCGCGATGCCGCGCTTGGGGCCCATCGCGTCGACGACCATCGCAGCGCGGGGCTCGTTCGACAGGTTGCGGAGCTTGACCCCGTCGACGTCGAAGTCGAGCGAGCCATCGTCGTTCATCGTGTACATCACAGGCACGACGTGAGGCCAGCCCGTCGGTCCGACGGTCGCAAAGCGCGCGATGCGCTGTGAGCGTAGGAACTCCAGCTCCGCCTCACTGAACACGAGTCACATCCTAGACTCAACGTTTTACATGGCAGAGGCCACCGCACACGCCCTCGAAACGATCGGCGGTTACACCATCACCAGGCGCGAGCCTCTCGAGCGTCTGGAAGGCGCGTACCTCGAGCTCGAGCACGAGCGGACCGGCGCGCGGCACATCCACATCGAATGTCCGGACGACAACAACGGCTTCGCGGTGTTCTTCCCGACGCCGCCGGCCGACTCCACCGGCGTTGCCCACATCCTCGAGCACGTCGTGCTCGCCGGCTCGGAGCGCTTCCCCGTCCGCGATCCCTTCTTCAGCATGACGAGGCGCTCGCTCTCGACGTTCATGAACGCGCTCACCGGTTCGGACTGGACGATGTACTTGTTCAGCACGCGGAACGCGAAAGATTTCATGAACCTGCTCAAGGTCTACCTGGATGCGACCTTCTTCCCGAGGATTTCCGAGGACGCGTTCAAGCAGGAAGGCATCCGCTTCGAGTTCGAGCAGGCGGACGATCCATCAAGCGCGCTCCGCTACAAGGGGGTCGTCTTCAACGAGATGAAGGGCGGGTTGGCCACTCCCGGCGCTGCGGTCGACCGCGCCGTCGGCAAGACGCTCTTCAAAGGCTTGCCCTATGAACACGTGTCGGGCGGCGATCCTCGCGACATCCCCAACCTGACCTGGGAGAAGCTTCGCAACTTCCACTCTCGCTACTACCACCCGAGCAACGCGCGGTTCTACACCTACGGGAACCAGTCGCTCGTGGCGACGCTGGATGCGATCGAGCTTGACGCGCTGGCGAGATTCCAGCGCATCGAAATCGACTCGAGCATCCCCGATGTCCAGCGCCTGGAGAAGCCGGTCACGGCCGCGGAGCCGTACCCCGCGGTCGCCGGCGAGGACCACTCGCGCAAGGCGCAGGCGCTCACAGCCTGGGTCACGGTCCCCAGCGCCGACTCCTTCCGAGCCCTCGGCATGAAGGTCCTGTCGGAGGTCCTGCTCTCCAACGCGGGGTCGCCGCTGCGCAAGGCCCTGATCGAGTCCGGACTTGGCAGCGCCCTGGCCGACGGGAGCGGCTTCCACGACGACTTCAAGGAAGCCGTCTTCGGCGCCGGTCTAAAAGGAATCGCCGCCGAGGACGCCGACAAGGTGCAGCGCGTCGTCCTGGACACCCTCGAGCGACTTGCCGACCAGGGCGTCGATCAAACGCACGTCGACGCGGCCATCCACCACCTGGAGTTCGAGAAGCGCGAGCGTTCGAACGCCGGCTTCCCATTCGCGCTCCGGCTACTGTTCGCCTCGATGCCCGCATACCTTTATGGAGGCGACCCTTTCAGCGCCCTCAACTTCGACGCCGACCTGGAGCACCTTCAGGCCGCGCGTGCTGAAGGCCGCTTCTTCGAGAACCTGATCCGAGCCGAGCTGCTCGACAACTCGCACCGCGCGCTTTTGACCGTGGTTCCGGACACCGGCCTGGAGGAGAGGCAGCGCCAGGAGGAGCTGGACCGGCTGGCGGCCATCGAGTCACAGCTCGACGAGACGGACCGCGCCCGGATCGTCGCGGACGCGTTGCGCCTGAAGGCCGACCAGGACGCCAAGCAGGACCTCACCGTCCTGCCGACGCTCGAGCTCAGCGACATCCCGATGAGGTTCGAGGACGTGCCGAGTCGAGACGCCGAGGTCCGCCGCGCCAGGGTCGAGTTCTATCCCCAGCCCACCAACGGCATCACATACCTCGACATTCGCAGCGATTTCTCATCCCTGACCGCGGAGCAGAAGGACCTTCTCCCATTGCTCAGCCGAGCCCTTACGCAGAGCGGCGCGGCCGGCCTTGGCTATGCCGAGATCGCCGGCCGCATCGCATCCGTCACCGGGGGCCTTGGGGCCGCCGCGCAGGTGCAATCGCTGGCCGAGCGCGACGACTACATCCAGTCTTTCGTCATCGCCGGGCGCGCGTTGGACCGCAACGCCGGGCCTTTCATCGAGCTCCTGACCGACCTTCTGGCCCGACTCGAGGTCGAGCCGAAGCGTCTCAAGGAGGTCATCGCGGAGATCACCACGCGCCTCGAAAGCTCACTTGCCGGTCTCGGCTTCCAGTTCGCCCTGCTGCGCGCGCACTCCAAGCTGACCTCGGAAGGAGCGATCAACGACCGGCTGCAGGGCATCGGCATGCTGCACACGATGCGCCGCCTGGCGAGCCTCGACGCGGAGT
This sequence comes from Candidatus Dormiibacterota bacterium, assembly GCA_036506195.1. Classification (GTDB taxonomy): domain Bacteria; phylum Chloroflexota; class Dormibacteria; order Dormibacterales; family Dormibacteraceae; genus 40CM-4-65-16. Next base: position 23,345 of record DASXSD010000016.1, on the reverse strand, counting down.
CGCTTGACGATGTCATCAATCGTCTCAACTATGTTCGCAAGCTCCTGTTCAGGCCGGAGGCGCTTCGCATCGTCGTCACCTGCGAAGAGTCGATGGTGCAACCGCTCGAAGGCCTCCTGGCGGGGCTGGTCGGCGCGCTTGCGGACGGCGACCGCGACGGGCAGCCGGTCAAGCTCCAGGCGCTCGAGCGCGGGTCCGAGGCCCGCACCGCCCCAGTGCCCGTCGCCTTCAACGTTCGCATCTTCAAGACCGTGCGCTACACGCACGCGGACGCGGCCGCGCTGCTGGTGCTCTCCAACTACCTCCGTGACACGTTCTTGCACCGCGAGGTCCGGGAGAAAGGCGGCGCATACGGCGCCTACGCGCAGGCCGGCGTGGCCAGCGGGACGTTCTACTTCGGCTCCTATCGCGATCCGAACATCGCTCGCACATATGACGCGTTCGAAAGTGCGGTGCGCTGGGTGATGGACGGCATGATCGACCCGGAGGCGTTGAAGGAGGCGATCCTCGGCGCATGCGGCGACGTCGATCCACTCGAATCCCCTGACATCAAGGGACGGCGCGAGGCCACGAACCGAGCGACGGGGTTCACGCGCCGCGCGCGGGAGATCTTCAAGCAGCGCTTGCTTCTTGTCACCGCTGGCGACCTTCGCCGCGTCACGAGCGCGTATCTGCTCGGCGCGCCCTCGATTCAAACCACGGTGGCGGGGCCGGACCTGATCGACGCCGCGCGCCGAGACCGGCCGGGGTTGTTCGAGGTCGTCGCGCCTATTTAAGAGGAGGTGCGCCCTGCGCGCGCCCGGCGAACATCGCCAGTACACTGGCCCGCGTGAGGCAGGTCTGGCGACGCGAACTCTTCTGGCCCGCGGTCCTGGTCCTGGTCGGCGTGTATTTCCTGCTCCACAACCTGGGCCTGCTCGACTGGCTCCGGGCCGACATCTTCTGGCCGGTGGTGCTCATCGGCGTCGGGGTCTGGTTGATCTTCCGCCGCGGCTGGCGCTGAACCTCGATGTGGAACCGCGGGCCGAGCATCTTCTGGGGTGGCGTGCTCGTCGTCCTCGGCGTGCTGTTCCTGCTGGCCAACACGGGTGTCCTCGAAAACGTCAACTGGGATTACGTGTGGCCGGTCTTGCTGATCGCATTGGGGTTGTGGCTGCTCGCCGCCCGCATCGGCCCCGGAGGTGCCACCGCCGACGTGGACAGCGCCGAACCTCGAGAGGAGCTCAGCAAGGCGAAGCTCGAGATCGCGGTCGGGAGCGGAAAAATCGAGGTGCGGTCGGCCTCCATCGGCGACCAGCTCTACAAGACGCACATCGAGCACGGCGGCACGGCCCCAGAGGTTCGCCTCGACCGCGCTTCGGGGACCGTCCGCATCAGCCAGCGCCCGGGCTGGTTCGCCGGCGCGCGCAGGCTGCGGATCGACACCGAGGTCACGGAGGCGATCCCCTGGGAGGTCAGCTGCAGCACCGGCGCGATTCGCGGCGAGTTCGATTTCTCGACGGGAGAGCTCACGGCCTTTGAGTGCAGGACCGGGGCGAGCCAGCTCGATCTCAACCTGGGCACGCCGAAGGGCAACGTTCCGATTCGGATCGAAGGCGGCGCCCTGACCGTGAACATCGTGCGGGCGGCAGGTGCGGCGATTGGCGTCCAGGCCTCGGGGGGCGCAGTCCAGATCCACGCCGACGATGTCCATCTCGACGGGATCGGCAGCCGCGACTGGCGATCGCATGAGTTCGATGCCGCGGTCGACGGCTACGACGTCACGGTCCAGGGCGGGGCGCTCAAGGTGAATGTCAGCACACGCTGATGCAGTACACCTACCGCTACCGCACCTTCATCTGGCCGGCGCTCCTGATCCTCGCCGGTGTCGTCGCGCTGCTGGTCAACCTCGGGCAGATACCGGTCGACCGCCTCTACCAGCTCATCAACCTGTGGCCGGTGGTCCTGGTGGTCATCGGCATCGAGCTGATCCTCAGGCGCACCGTCCACGGAACCGCCGGGGATGCCGCCGCGGCGCTGATCGTCCTGCTGGCGATCGTCGGCGCCGCGGCCTACGTCACGGTGGCTCCGAGCCCGAGCGCCACGCACACCTTCGAGTCGTCGGCGCAGCGGGGCGACATCAAGAACGCGCACCTCGAGATCGACGCCGGCGCGGCCACCGTCAACGTCTCCGGTACGACCGGCGGCAGCTCCGACCTGTACCGGGCACACATCGCGTACTCGGGGCCGAAGCCGCAGGTCGGGCTCGACACCGCGAGCGGCACGCTGACGATCAGCCAGCCCAGCGGCAACTTCCTTTTCTTCCAGACCCGACGTTTCACGGTGAACCTGCAGCTCAACCCGGACGTCCAGTGGTCGGTGGAGCTCAACACGGGCGCGACCACGAGCACGCTCGACCTGGCCCGCGTGCACGTCACGTCCGTCTCGCTCAGCTCGGGCGCGGCCCGGGATGAGATCACGCTCGGTCCGGCTTCAGGCGTCGTGCCGGTGGAGATCAACGGTGGCGCGCTCACTGTTCGCATCCATCGTCCGAGCGCGACCGAGGCCTCGGTCGAGGTCTCCGGAGGAGCCGTCAACCTCACCGCGGACGGCAAGGCGATGCATGCGGTCGGGCATCTGAGCTATGACTCGGCCGGCCTGCCGGGGGCCGCCAGCAGCTACCGGATCGAGGTCAACGGCGGCGCGTGCACGGTGACGCTCGACACCGCCACCTCATAGCCGGGCGTCCAGGGCCTCGATCCGGGCCCGATAGATTCCCTCGGTCGCGGGTGTGACCGCGGCCCGAAAACCGGTGGCGGCCGCCTCGAGCATCGCCTGAAGCTCTGGGTCGCGAAGCCGTGCCGCCTCGAGGACCCGGATCAGCGCCGCCGCCCGTTCCGCTCCCCCGAGGATGGCGTCCTGGCCGGCCGGCAGGCGGAGCAGCTCGCCGCCTTCTCGCTTCAGGCGCTGTGCAAGGGTCACGCTCTCCTCCTCGCCTCGCGCCTCGAGCCGGCTTGCGGCCGCCGTCGCCGCCACGGACGCCAGCCGCGCCTCCAGCAGTCGACCGTCGGCCGCCGGGCCCGCGGCGACCGCCGGGCACAGACCGACGACCTGCGGCGCCCCGACCGCGACTCCGCGCCTCTCCAGCTCGGCGATCACGTCAGCCGGCTTCGTCTCGTCGACGCGGAACAGATTCATTGAGAGCTGGACGCGCGACCCCGGCAGCTCGAAGGCCAGCGCCTGCACGCCGCGCAGGCCGGCCGCGGACTCGCGGATCGACCGGGCGATCGCCCGCGCCGAGACGAGGTCGACGTCGTAGAGGATCACGTTGAAAGCGACCAGCGCTCGCCGCGCTCCGATGCACACCGCTCCCGCCGTCGGGTGGAGGTCGGGCCCTCCGATGCTCGGCTGGGCCCGACCCGCGCGGATGTCCGCCAGGGTCCTGTTCTCACCGTGGCCGTAGAGGTAGACGGGGACGTGCAGCTCGGACCAGATGCGCTCCCCAACCGAGCGAGCCAGCTCGCGGCACTCATCCAGCTCGGTGTTGCCGAGCGGGATGATGGGCACGACGTCGGCGGCGCCCACACGCGGGTGGACGCCGTGGTGCTCTCGCAGGTCGATCCGCTCGACGGCTTCGCCGATCGCGGACAGCAGCGCGCTCGAGATGCGATCGGCCCCGCCTGCGATCGAAATGACGACTCGGTTGTGATCTGCATCGGCGTCCACATCGAGCAGGTGTGCCTTGCCCGCCGCGCCGGCGATCCCATCGATGACGTCGTCACGGCGACCCTCGGAGAAGTTGGGGACCGACTCGTACAACATGCTGCGTTAGCGTAAGCACCCGTGTCCGGGCCGGTCGCTCTGGTCTACGGCGACGCGCTGATGAAGCATCAGCTGTCGGACGAGCATCCGTTGCAGCCGATCCGGGTCAAGCTCGCGGTCGAGCTCATCCGCTCCACCGGCCTCATCGAGTACTCGCATCTCCTTCCACCGCGACCCGCGACGACCGCCGAGCTCGAGCTCGTGCACTCGGCCGAGTACGTCGATCTCGTGCGCAAGCTGAGCGACCCTGCGGAACGCAAGCACGTCTCGCCGCATGCCATCGACGCGGCGGGCTTCGCCTCCGCTGACAACCCGATCTCTGACGCCCTGCATGACGGGACCGCCATCGTGGTCGGGGCGTCGCTGGTCGCCGCCGAGGCGATCGAGAGCGGCGCGGCCGCGCATGCTTTCAGCCCGGCGGGCGGGCTGCACCACGCGCACCGCGACCGGGCGTCCGGGTTCTGCACCTACAACGATGCGGCGATCGCGTGCCAGTGGCTCAAGCAGCGCGGTCACCGCGTCGCCTACGTCGACGTCGACGTGCACCATGGCGACGGCGTCGAGGGGATCTTTCAGAGCGATCCGGACGTGTTGACGGTCAGCCTCCACGAGAGCGGCCGCTGGCTCTTTCCGGGCACCGGTTTCCCGCAGGACGTGGGAGTCGGGAAGGGCAAAGGCTTTGCCGCCAACATGCCGTTTGTCCCGTACACGTGGGACGAGCCCTGGCTGCTTGCTTTCGACAAGGTCGTGCCGGCCCTGCTTCGCCGCTTCAAGCCGACTGTGCTCGTGACCCAGGACGGGTGTGACTCGCATCACCTCGACCCGCTCGCGCACCTCGCGAACACGACCCGGATCTGGCCGCACGTGGGGCAGGTATTCCACGAGCTGGCGCACGAGCTGTGCGAGGGGCGATGGCTGGCGCTGGGTGGTGGGGGGTACGCGATCTACGAGGTCGTGCCCCGGGCGTGGACGTTGCTGTTCGCGGAGATGGTCGAGCGGCGTGAGCTCGCCGCGGAGGTCGACGACCCGACCACCGTCGTTCCGGGCAGGGATGCGCAGGAGCGCGTCTGGCTCGCCCTGCGGAAGGACCTCGATCGCCTCGGCGAGGCCCAGGGGATGGAGCTCTAGGCCGAGTACGTCCTCAGGCAGCGCGTGCAGACGCGCGCCCGAAAGGTCTTGCCATGCACCGTCACCCGGCCCATCTGGAGGTTGGGCAGAAACCTCCGGTTGACCCGGTTCTTGGCGTGGCTGACGTGATGTCCGTACTGCGGCGTCTTGCCGCAGATCGCGCACTGCTTGGCCATGAGTTACCTTCTGCCTGGAGTTGAGGCGCGCGGCAGCGCTGCAACGCTTGCGCGCGGACCCGAATTGTACCATGAGCCCTCAGATGGCCTCGAAGACGACGACGGCGCTCATCCAGTCCCGGCAGTGGGGCCGGATCGAGGTGTTTCCGTCGGCCGTCGCCGCCATCGCCGGCCATGCGGCGATGCGCTGCTACGGCATCAGCGGCATGGCGGGGCGCGGCCTGCGCGATGGTTTTGCCGAGCTGCTCCATCGCGAGAACGTGGACAAAGGGGTGGATGTGATCCAGCTCGAGGATCTCGGCTTGAGCATCGACGTCTACGTGATCGTGCAGTACGGCATCCGCATCTCCGAGGTCGCGCACAACCTGCAGGAGACGGTCAAGTTCGAGGTCGAGCGGTCGGTGAACGTGCCGGTGGTGAAGGTAAACGTCAACGTGCAGGGCGTTCGGGAAGAACGCGTCTGACACCCTAGTGGCCGCGATCAAGGTGACTGGCGTCGACGGCCCGGTGTTCAAGCGCGCGCTGCTGGGCAGCCTGCAGTGGCTCGCCTCGAACCATGAGGAGGTAAACCGCCTCAACGTCTTCCCGGTGCCCGACGGCGACACCGGCACCAACATGCTGCTGACGTTGCAGTCGGCCGTCGAGGACGTGAAGGAGTCGAACGCGGCCGAGGTCAGCAAGATCGCCAAGCTCGCGTCGCACGGTAGCCTGATGGGCGCGCGCGGAAACTCGGGCGTAATCCTGTCGCAGATCTTTCGCGGCTTTGCACGCGCTGTCGAGGGCAAGGGCTCACTGACCCCGACCGAGCTTGCGGCGGCGTTCGAGGAGGCGGCCAACGCCGCCTACCGCGCGGTCAACAAGCCGACCGAAGGCACCATCCTCACGGTCGCCCGAGAAGCCGGGCGCGCCGCCGCCACCGCCGCGAGCACACCCGAGGCGACGGTGCCCCGCGTCATCGCCGCGGCTGCCGCCGGAGCGCGGGCGGCGGTCCTCAAGACGCCGAGCCAGCTCCAGATCCTGCGCGACGCCGGGGTCGTGGACGCGGGCGGTTTTGGCCTCCAGCTGATCCTCGAGGGGATGCTCAAGACGGTTGAGGAATCCGACCCTGCGTTCGCCGCCTTCGCCGACGTGAAAAAGCCGGCCCTGTCACCCGCGGCGCAGGTCTCGCTCGATCTGCCTGAAGGTGGATGGGGCTACTGCACCGAGTTCCTGATCGAGGGCACGAGCCTGGACCCCGAGCTGATCCGTGGCCAGATCGAATCGCTGGGCAACTCGGTGCTCGTCGTCGGCGAGCCCGAGCTGGTCAAGGTCCACGTGCACACGGACGACCCGACCAGCGTCATCAATCTGGCGGGTGGCTACGGCAAGCTCCTGAAGCTCAACGTCGGCGATATGTCGACGCAGCACCAGCGCATTCTCGACAGCGAGGGCGCGGCCCCGAACGGCCTGCGGCCCAACGGCATCGGCATCGTGGCGGTCGTCGCCGGGCGCGGCCTGGTGGAGATCTTCCGCGGCCTCGGGGTCGACTCGATCATCGAGGGTGGGCAGACGATGAACCCGAGCACGCAGGACATGCTCACCGCCATCGAATCCGTGCCCTACGAGGAAGTCGTCCTCCTGCCCAACAACGGCAACGTCATTCCCGCCGCCAAGCAGGTGATCGGTCTGACCCAGAAGAAAGTCCACGTCGTCGAGACTCACAGCGTTCCGCAGGGGGTCTCCGCGGTCGTCGCGTTCAGGCCGGAGCGGCCCGCGGCGGAAAACCTCCACGCCATGAGCGCTGAGGCCGACCGCGTGCAGACGATCGAGGTGACGCACGCCGTGCGCGACACGAGGTCGAACGGCGTCAAGGTGAAGAAGGGCGATGTCATCGGCTTGATCAACGACCGCCTGGAGTTTGCCGGCGATGACTACGCCGAGGTGGTCAAGCAGGCGCTGGGCAGGCTGGGCCCCGACGCCTACGAGCTGGTGACCGTTTACCGAGGCGAGCAGGCCAGCGACGCCGAGATGGCCGCACTCGAGTCGGAGATCCGCAACAACTACCCGGGCCTCGAGGTCGAAGTCCAGCACGGCGGGCAGCATCACTACCCGTTCATCCTCTCCGTCGAATAAATAGGCTTGGCGCGTAGCTTCGCGGTCGTCACCGATTCGACCGCGGACTTGCCCGACGAGTGGCGTGACCGCTACAGGATCGAGATCGTGCCCCTCAAGGTCCTGTTCGGTCAGGAGACGTTTCGCGACCGGGTCGACATGACCGACGAGCAGTTCTTCGCGCGGCTGGCCGCGTCGACCGCGCTGCCGACCACCTCAGCGCCCTCGCCGGGCGAGTTCGCCGATGTCTACGGCAGGCTCGCCCGCGACCATGACGGCTGCATCTCGATCCACATCGGGGAGCAGCTGTCCGCGACGGCGGAGGCCGCGCGCGTCGGTGCTGCGGCCGTCGAAGGGTTCAAGGTCAACGTCATCGACAGCCAGACCGTGTCGATGCCGATCGCGTTCCTCTGCCGCATCGCCGCGGAATGCGCGACGTTGGATGAAGCGACGGCGGCTGTACAGGAGCGAGTTCCCAAATCGCGCGTCCTCGCCCTTCTCGACACGCTGCGCTACGTCGAGATGGGTGGGCGCGTCAGCAGGGCGCAAGCGATGATCGGGACCATGCTCGACCTCAAGCCGCTGCTCCTGGTGGCGAATCGCGAGATCAAATCGGTCGACCGCGTACGGACCAGATCGCGCGCCATCCCACGCATGGTCGAGTTCTTCCGGACGGAGATGCCCGTGGAGACCCTGGCGGTGATGCACGCGCAGGCGCCGGACGAGGCGGAGCAGATCGCGAGCCAGCTCCGCAAAGAGCTGCCCGACATGGAGGTCCCGGTCGGCCAGATCGGCTGCGTGCTCGGCACTCACACGGGGCCGAGAGCGCTTGGTCTCGTGTACCTCAAGAAGTAAGGGCGAAGTTCGAAGCCAGCTTCACGTTGCGGCCGGGCAGCGGCCAGACGCGAAGCACCGGCGGCGTCACCGCCACCAGCCGCGGCACGGCCATGACCAGCAAGCGGAACAGGCGCTGCTGAGCCTGCCCCCACGCGAGCCCGTACTCCTCGCGCAGCGCCGGCGGCATCAGGCCCGCGGTCACGATCTCGAACGGGATCATCGCCGGTCCGGGTAGGAGCCGGAGCTTCGGTCGCAGCACGAGGGCGCCGAGCTCCAGGGCGAGCGGGCTGACGGTGACCGGTCCCGCCAGCATCGATTCCCGGTAGTCGTCGAAATCGCGCAATGAATGGGGGAACCTTTCTCGGGGAATGCCTAGGAGCTCGCCGAGCAGCTTCGACTCCTGGTAAAAGTCTTCGCGCTCATGCGTGGTCAGCCGCTTGACAAAGGTCTCGTACGTGACGAGTGCCGAGTCGACGAGCGTCGCGTGCACCCACAGCAGCAGATCAGGGTCGAGAGCGCGGTATTCGCGTCCGCGCACCCGTGTGTGCGTCTGGTTGACCGCTCGCGCAGCGGCGAGCGCCGTGTCGCGGTCGCCGAAGACGATCGCCATCGTCATCCGAACCGTCCTTCGCAGGCGCCGGACCGGCTTCCATCGAAAATCCGAATGCTCGTTCACGCCGGCGGCCACCTTGGGATGCGCCAGCTGCATCAGGAGCGCGCGTCCGCCGCCCAGGAGGAGCACGTTCTCGCGATTGACCCGCCGCGTGATCGAATCCTCGGCGTAGAACCCGGACCGCATGAGGTCATTATTTCTCTCTACCGATGGGCCAGCAGCTCTTCATCTTCGGGGCCGCTTTCCTGGGTTCCGCCGTGGAGGCCACCGAGGCCCTGACGATCGTGCTCGCGGTGGGACTCACGCGAGGCTGGCGTGCGCCGCTGCTTGGCACCCTCGCGGCCATCCTCTCGCTGGCCGTGCTGGTTGTTCTCTTCGGCCAGCTCATCGTCACGCGTGTACCCGAGTCGGCGCTGAAGCTCGTGGTCGGCACGCTGCTGCTGCTCTTCGGCCTGCGGTGGCTGCACAAGGCGGTCCTGCGCTCGGCGGGAGCCGTCGCCATGCATGACGAGGAGCACGCCTACAGGCAGACCGTGTCCCAACTCGGTTCTGCGGCCGCGGGCCCCGACTGGGTCGGCTTCGTGCTCGCCCTGAAGGGTGTGTTCCTCGAGGGCCTGGAGGTCGTCTTCATCGTGATCGCGGTTGGCGGCGCCGAGAATCAGCTCCCGCTCGCCACCGCCGGCGGCGTTGCCGCCGCCATCGTCGTCGGCGCGGCGGGCGTTGCCATCCGTAAGCCGCTCGCGCGGGTGCCCGAGAACACGCTCAAGTACGCGGTCGGCATCATCCTGACCAGCCTGGGGACGTTTTGGGCTGCGGAGGGGATGGGTGCCGAGTGGCCGCTTGACTTCGTCTCCATCCTCGGCCTCGTCGCGGTGTACGTGCTGGCCTCGCGGCTGGCGGTGATGCTGATCCGGCGGCCAGCGGTCGCGTGAGCTTTCTCCGGGCCGCCGTGAAGCGCGTGGTCGGCCTGTTCGTCGGCGACTGGGTGCAGAGTGCGGTGGTCCTGGTGATCATCGCGACGGCCTGGCTCGCGTTTGCGCGCCTCGGCCCCGTGGCCCTGGTCCTGCTGGTCGTGCTCCTGGCCGGCCAGCTGGTGTTGTTCGCGCGGGCCGAAGCGAAACGGCCTAAGCCGTAGCCTTCGCGATCTCCACGTTGTAGCGGTCGATCGCCGGCTTGAAGTACGCGTCGATCTCGGCGCCGATGCTGTCGATGTCGTACTTGCCGATCCTGGATACGTCGGTCGACACTGCGCCGCCATATCTCACAGCGCTCACATCGTCGCCGGCCGCCTCCGCGTCGAGCTGCTTGCCATAGTCGACGACGAGCTGCTGCAGGTCCGCCGTCAAACTCTGCAGCTCTGAAGGCAGGGCCGGCGAGGTGGAGAGCTCGGCGGCCAGGTCGATGTCGGCCTTCATCTGCGTCAACGTCCCGCGAGCACCGGCCGAGTCGAAAGAGTCCTTCTGGCCTTCCAGCTTCTTGAGATCCGCGAGCCCTGTGTAAAGGGCGCGCCAGAAGCGGCCGTCCAGGATCTCGTCCGCGGCCAGGCCCCGAGCCACTTCCAGCGCGCGCCGGGCGTGCCCGATGCGTTCCTCCGTGCGGTCCACGCCGCTGTCGCTCACCATCGTCAACCATCGATGTTCCTGCAGCCTGCGCTCGGCCGACCCCAGCGCGGCGTCGTCGGCGCTGACCGTTTCCGCAGCAAGCTCCGAGTTGGCAACAGACGCGTCGACGAGCGCCAGCGCCTTTTCCGCGTCGAACGTGGAGCTGCCGCCCAGCGCGCTGAGCTCGCTGTTGATGTCGCGGAATGTGGCGTTCAAAGTGTTCTGATGTGAGACGACGCTGTTCAGGGTGTGTTCGGCGCTCGCGATGTGGCTGCCCGCGATCACGATGCCCGCGGCGGCATAACCGATGATTCCAATGATCAGGATGGTGATCAGCGCGATCTCAGCACGTTTCCCCAGCAACTCGCTTTCGAAAATACCGTAGATGGCGATCCTCGCTCTTCCGCGCGCCCTCGACGCACCGGTGGAACAGTTGAAGGATGTCGGGCCAAGGTACTCGAAGCTGCTCGCGAAGCTCGGCATCCGGACGATCCGGGACCTGTTGCTGACGCTGCCCTTCAGCTGGGACACCTATACGCCGTCGAGCATCTCGGCGCTGGTACCAGGGGCGCAGGCCTCGGTGATCGGGACCATCCTCTCGATAAAACCAGTGGTGACCCACCGCCGCCGGATCCGGCTCGTCGAAGCCACGGTCGTGGACGAGAGCGGCGCCCAGATGCGAGTGGTGTGGTTCCACTCGCCGTTCATCCTCGGACAGCTGCACGAGGGTGACCGGGCCGCGTTCGCCGGCGCCGTCGAAAAGACCCGGTACCGCGGACAGCCGGGGATGGTGAATCCACAGCACGAGCGTCTCGGCCACAGCGAACCGCAGAAGTTGCGCGAGATGACGCCGAAGTACCACCTCGTCGACGGCCTGACTTCACGGAAGATCGCCGGTTGGGTGGAGACCGCGCTGCCGCTCGCGACGCAGCTCGAGGACGTGCTTCCGGAGGACGTGCGCGAGCGCAACCACCTGCAGCCGGTCGCGGAAGCGGTTCGCACAGGGCACAGGCCGGACACGCTGCAGGACTTCGAGGCGGCGCGCAAGCGGATGGCGTTTGCCGAGCTCTTCGAGCTGCAGACCGCCTTCGCGCTGATGCGCGCAGGCATCGCGACCGAGGCCGCGACCCCCGTGCCGTACCTGCAGCATGTGATCGACACGTTCAAGGCCGGGCTCGGCTTCGAGCTGACCAGGGCGCAGAGGAAGGCGATCTGGGAAGCGTTCCAGGACATGGAGAAGCCGGTGCCCATGAACCGGCTGCTCAACGGCGACGTTGGTTCGGGCAAGACCGCCGTGGCCGCGGCTTGCGCTGCGATGGCCCATGGATCGGGGCTGCAGACGGTGGTCATGGCGCCGACCGAGATCCTGGCCAGGCAGCACCTGCACCGTTTCCGCGCGTATCTCGAGGAGAGCTTCCCTGGGCTCACCGTGGAGCTGCTGGTGAGCAGCCAGGGCGCGGCGGAGCGCCGTCGCGTGCGCTCGGCCGCCGCGTCCGGCCACTGCGCTCTGGTCGTGGGCACGCACGCCCTGATCGAGGACGACGTCGAGTTCGCAAACCTGGGCCTTGCCGTCGTCGACGAGCAGCACCGATTCGGCACCAGGCAGCGTGAGCTGCTGAGGGGCAAGGGCGCCGGCCGCCCGCACTTCCTCGCCATGACCGCAACCCCCATCCCGCGCACTCTTGCCCTCGCGAGCTACGGCGAGATGACGCTCTCGGTCATTGACGAGATGCCGCCCGGGCGGACCCCGGTCACGACCAGGGTCATCGAGCCAGACGAGCGCCACCAGGCGTACGACACCGTCCGAGCGGAGGTCGCGGCCGGACACCAGGCGTTCGTGATCTGCCCCCTGATCGAAGAGTCCGAGACACTCGCCGCGAAGTCGGCGACCGCGGAGTTCGAGCGCTTGAAGAAGGAAGAGCTCGCGGGTCTCGAGCTCGGCCTGATCCACAGCCGCCTCAAGGACAAAGACCAGGTCATGCAGCGGTTCGTTGCGGGCGAGATCGAGGTCCTGGTCGCGACCGCCGTGGTCGAGGTCGGCGTCGACGTCCCGAACGCGACCGTGATGATGATCGAGGGCGCCGAGCGGTTCGGCCTCGCCCAGCTTCATCAGTTTCGCGGCCGCGTGGGCCGCGGCTCCGCGCAGAGCTGGTGCCTGCTCTTGAGCGACGATCCGTCCGAGCTTGCCCTGCATCGCCTCCAGCTCGTGGAGCGGATCCACGACGGCTTCGCCCTGGCCGAGGAGGACATGCTGATCCGGGGCATGGGCGAGCTGATGGGACCCCGCCAGCACGGAATGTCGGACGCGGCGATGGACTCGCTGCGCACCCCCGTGCTGCTCAACGAGGTGCGGCAGGAGGCGGAGCGCGTGCTGAACGCCGATCCACGACTGGAAAACCATCGAGCGCTCAAGGCCGCCGTCGCGCGGCGGCTGGAGCTCACCTCGATCAGTTAGGCAGGTAGGCCGCCGTCAGCATCCCGAAATAAGTCGGGGCCTCGTAAGAGATCAGCCTTCCCTTCCAGCCGGTGGTCGCGCCGTGCAGGACCAGCATCTGCCACCAGCTGTCGGCCTTGGCATCCTCGACCAGCTCGCGCCCGATGTCCAGCACGCGCGAAAGTTCGTTGCGCCGGACCACGTCGGTGATCAGCTCATCGTATTCGCGAGCGGCGGGGTGGTAGCCGAACGGCCCGCTCTTCAAGTGCGTGTGACCGTGGTCGGCGCTCGCTATCAATGCGACGCGACGCTCAGAAGCCCTGGCGGTCGCGGCGATCGCTTCACCCGCGGTGACGTGTTCCGACGGGGGTAGGTCGCGAGCCGGTGTGACGACCACGACCGGGACCGGCGGATTACGCCGGCCGCCCATGAACCACAGGGGGATGAGGACGCCCCAGTCCATCGGCGCGACCGCGGTGTCGGGATCGTTGGAGCCGAAGCTGACCGCGGCCACGCTCAAGCCTGCCGAGCCCATAGCCTGGAGCAGGCGCCCGGCGAGCTGCGTGTCCGATGGCACGTCGAGCTCGACCGGAGGCGAGATGCCGTCCAGGCGTCCCGCGACTCGACTCGCCACCACGACACCGAACGCGTTCGAGACGTGCACGTTGTGCGGCGTGGCCACGACCACTGCGTCAGGCTCGGCCGCGTCGAAGAGACGCCCGAGCTCTTCCATGCCTTGGCGCGTCTTGATGGCGACGTCGCGCTCGTCTGGCTTGCACGCTTCGGCGACCGCGATGCCGCCGTGCGGCGCGATCGCGGCAAAAACTAACGGCATGGGGTCACTTCACCTCTCGCTGGATCGCGAAGCGATCCCGGGCGGGTGGGGACGTGATGCATCACACCCGATACTTAGCACACGATGAAGGAGCAGCTTTCGCCGCTTCGCTTGACGGAGTACAGCCACGGGGCGGGTTGAGCCTGCAAGCTCAGCCCGGTGGAGCTAGGGCAGGTGCTCGGGGCGCTGCCCCCGATCGTTGACCCCAACGTGCTGCAAGGTGCGGCCGCACGCGACGACGCGGCGGTGTATCGCATCGCGCCCGACCGCGCTCTCGTGGCGACGGTCGATTTCTTCACCCCGATCGTCGACGACCCCTACGAGTACGGCGCCATCGCCGCGGCCAACGCGCTGAGTGACGTCTACGCGGTGGGTGCGCGCCCGTTGTTTGCGCTCGGCATCACCGCCTTTCCGCGCGACAGGCTCGACACGGGCTTGCTCGAGAGGATCGTGGCGGGGGGAGCGGCGAAGCTGGCCGAAGCCGGGGTTGCGGTTGTCGGCGGCCACTCGGTCGACGACGCCGAGCCGAAGTTCGGCTACACCGTGATCGGCGAGGTGCACCCGGACCGAGTCATCGGCCATGACAGGGCGCGTGCGGGTGATGCGCTGTTTCTCACCAAGCCGCTCGGCATGGGACTGGTGACCACGGCCATCAAGCGCGGCTTGTGCCCACCGGCCCTTGAACGCGAGGCGATCGAGGTGATGACTACCCTCAATCGCGCAGCGGCGGAGGCCATGGTCGAGGCGGGCGCGACGGCCGCGACCGACGTCACCGGCTACGGCTTGATCGGTCACCTGAAGAACCTGGAGGGCGGTGCGGACCTCGAGTTCCACGCGGTTCCCATCCTGGGCGGCGTGCGAGCGTTGGCCGAACTGGACCTGTTCCCGGCGGGAAGCCGCCGCAATCACGCGGCGTATCGCAAGGACGTCGACTGGGGAGGACTGCCTGAGATCGATCAGATGATGCTCTGCGACGCCCAGACAAGCGGCGGCCTGCTGGTCGCGATTCCGCCAGAAAGCGCTAGCCGTTTCCGCCACGGCGCGAGGATCGGCGTGATGCGGTCTGACGGGGTGATCACGGTCCGCCAGTGAGCAAGCTGCGCGTCAGCGGAGGCGAGGCACGCGGCAGGCGCTTGAAGGCGCCCAAGAACATCCGGCCGACGCAGGGCATGGTCAAGCAGGCGATCTTCAATATGGTCGGTCCGCGGATCGAAGGCGCCAGGGTGCTCGACCTGTTCGCGGGCTCGGGCGCGCTAGGGATCGAGGCCCTGTCGCGCGGCGCCGCGACCGTGACGTTCGTGGACCAGCAGGAGCGCGGTCTTGCTATCCTGCGCCAGAACTTGGACGCCCTGGGCTTCAAGGAACGTGCCCGCCTTGTCAGGAGCGACGTGGTGCGTTGGCTCGAGGCGTCTCCGGACGCGATCAAGGCGGCGGATTTCGTCTTCCTCGACCCCCCGTACGAGGACGCGGTGCTGGACCGCGCGCTCCATGTGCTCGACCGAGAGGGCGCCACGGCAACGGTGCTTGCCGAGCACTCGCGCCGCCAGCAGCTGCCGCAGCTGTCCCGCTTGCGCGTCGACCGCGAGCGACGCTACGGCGACACGGTCGTCACGGTGCTCCGAGCATGAACGCCCGCAACGCCAACCAGGTCCCGAACTCGAAGATCGCCGTCTACCCAGGGAGCTTCGACCCGTTCACCAACGGCCACCTGGACGTCGTCAACCGCGCGCTCGGGATCTTCGACAAGCTCATCGTCGCGGTCGCCGCCAATCCCGACAAGCGGCAGCCCCTGTTCACAGTGGACGAGCGCCTGCAGCTGATTCGCGCATCCTTGAACGGGCAGGAGCGTGTCGAGGTCGCGAGCTTCACTGGACTCACGGTGGAGTTCGCGCGCGAACGCGGCGCGAGCACGCTCGTCAAGGGCCTACGAGCCTACTCGGACTTCGATGCCGAGCTGCAGCAGGCCCTGATGAACCGCAAGTTGGCGCCCGACATCCACACGGTCTTCCTGATGTCGAGCTTCGCGCACATCTTCGTCTCGTCAAGTATCTTGAAGGACATCGCAAGCTACGGCGGGAAGGTCTCCGACCTCGTTCCGCCAGCGGTCGCGAGAGCGCTGAAGGAGAAGTTCAAATAAAGGTCGACGAGCTGCTTGACCGTTTCGAGTACCTGATCCAGAACGCGCGTCACGTGCCGCTCTCGACCCAGGTCATGGTCAACGAGGACGAGATGATGGAGCTCATCGACCAGGTCCGCTTCAATCTCCCCGACGAGATCAAGCAGGCCAACTGGACGGTCTCCGAGCAGCAGCGGATCATCAGCGAGGCGCACGCCGAGGCCGCGCGCACCATGTCCCGGGCCAATGAGCGGGCGGAGGAGACCGCGTCTGAGCACGAGATCCTGCGTCGTGCCGAGCGTCACGCGGCGCAGGTCGTGAAGGACGCGCAGGCGAAGGCAGACCAGATCGTGCGCGAGGCCGAGGGTTACGCGCTGGAGCAGCTCAAGCAGCTCGAGGCTCACCTCGGGCGCACCCTGCAGACGGTGCGGCGAGGGGTGGAGGCGCTGCAGGCCAACCAGCCCGCCAACGAGGAATCCCACGACCAAGCGGGGGTTTCTTAGCTTCCCGTAGAATCCCCGGAGCCATGGCTCTACCGAAGGTCAAGCTCTCCAAGTCGAAGAAGGGTCGGCGCCGCTCCCACCTCGCGCTCGCGCTGATCCAGATCCAGCCCTGCCCCAACTGCAAGCGCCCGAAGCGCCCGCACGCGATCTGCCGCAACTGCGGCTACTACGCGGGCCGCGAAGTCGTCAAAGCGAAGGAATAACGGCCAAGACCGCGTTTCTGTACCCCGGCCAGGGCTCGCAGCAGCCCGGCATGGGGACCGAGCTTCTTCAGGATGCAGAGGTCTCCGCGTTGTGTGATCGCTGCTCGTCGCAGGCCGACAGCGATCTCCGGCGGTTGCTTACTCAAGCCGGCGAAGAGGAGCTGCGCCTGACGCAGAACGCCCAGCCCGCGCTCTGCTTCATGGGCCTCGGACTGACGCTGTTGCTTCAGCGTGCCGGCCTCGAGCCGTCAGCCGCCGCGGGGCATTCGGTCGGGGAGTACGCGGCGCTGGCCGCCGCCGGCTCGGTTGACGCGCCGCACGTCATCAAGGCGGTCGTCGAGCGCGGCAAGGCGATGGCCGAAGCCGCGCTTGCCGGGACGACGTCGATGGCGGCCGTCCTCGGCCTCTCTGCGGAGGCAGTGGAGACCGCGGTGGCAAGCATCGACGGAGCGTGGCCGGCGAACTACAACACGCCGACGCAGACCGTCATCGCCGGCACCCTGGCCGGTCTCGAGAAGGCGACCGGCAAGCTGCAGGAGGCGGGCGCCAAACGCGTGGTCCCGCTCAACGTCAGCGCGGCGTTTCACACGCCTCTGATGGCGCCGGCGGCAGAACGTCTGCGGGCCGCGCTCGACCGCATCGAGTGGCGGGAGCCCCGCATTCCGGTGATGGCCAATCTCAGCGGGCGCCGGCACCAGGGAGGAGATCGAATCCCGCACGTCATGGAAATGCAGCTGCGGTCACCCGTGCGGTGGGCGGCGTGCGTCGCGTCGCTGGTCGAGCTGGGGTGCGACACCTTCGTCGAGGTCGGTCCCAAGCGCGCTCTGACCGGCATGATGCGAGAGCTGGCGCCGGGCGCCACCGCGCTCGCGGTCGGCTCTCCGAGCGCCGTGGCCGACATTGTTGCTCGTGTACAGTAGGCGCGTATGGAAACTCAAAAGCTGAGCTTCGAGGACTTCAAGAACATCATCGTCGAACGCCTTGGCTGCGAGCCCGAGCAGGTCACGATGGACGCGTCGTTCCAGGAAGACTTGAACGCCGACTCCCTCGACCTGGTCGAGCTGATCTACGCGTTCGAGGAAAACACCGGTCTCGAGATCCCCGACGAGGACGCGGAAAAGATCACGACCGTCGGGCAGGCGTGGGAGTACATCCAGGAGAAGGCCGGCTCATAGCACAACCCCAGGCGGCGCCTCTCGCGCAGTCGCTGCAGCTTCTCCAGCAAAAGATCGGCATTCACTTTCGCGACCCTGGGCTGCTGCTCGAGGCGGTCACTCACAGCTCTTTTGCCAATGAGAACCCGTCCGTCTCCCCGCGCGACAACGAACGCCTCGAGTATCTCGGTGACGCCGTCCTTCAGCTCATCACCGCCGAGTACCTCTACAAGCATCATCCCGGCGCGACCGAGGGTGAGCTGACGCAGACCAGGTCGGCGATGGTCAACACCAACACCCTCGCCCAGCTCGCCGAACAGCTCGACCTCGGCAGCTACCTCTACTTAGGCAAGGGCATCGCGAAGGGAGGCGGCCGGAGTCTCAAGTCTCTGCTCGCCAACGCGTTCGAGGCGGTGCTCGGCGCGGTGTTTCTCGACGCGGGTTACGACGCCGCATACCACTACTACCTCGACCGCTATCGCGCCCTGCCGTCGCCCGTGCGCGACGAGAACTTCAAGGGCCGCCTGCAGCAGGTCGCCCAGGAGCGTTTCGGAGCGACCCCTGTCTACGACAGCGAAGGGGCGCGCGTCGGCAACCGCCGCGAGTACACGACGGTCGTCTTTGCGGGCGCCGAACCGCTGGGCACGGGGCATGGGGCGAGCAAGCAGGAGGCGGAGCAGGACGCCGCACGCGCAGCGCTGGAGAAGCTTGTCGGCTCGGCCGCGCCGAAGCCGGCGGCGCAGAAGGCGCCGCGCGCACGCCGCGCCCGGAAGCCGCGTGAGACCGCCGAGGTGGTTCCGCTGCCGGCGCCGCCGCCTGCGCCCGCAGAACCGGAGCCGGTTCGCAGCCGTCAGTTCGGCGAACCTATCGAGTAGCTGCGTCCGGAATCCGGCAGACTGTGCCGTTTGGTGGCGGCAGGGGGCACGCCCATATCTGGTACTCTCCCCGCCAGTTTGTTCTTAAGGTCCCTGCAATTGCTGGGCTTCAAGACCTTTGCCCGGCAGACCGAGATCCAGTTCGACGGCGGCGTCACCGCCATCGTAGGCCCGAACGGTTCGGGCAAGACGAACATCGTCGACGCGGTCAAGTGGGTGCTCGGCTCGGGCCAGGCGCGAGACCTGCGCGGCCGCAAGATGGAAGAGGTCATCTACGCCGGCGGCGAGCGCCGCTCGCGTGCTTCCTTCGCCGAGGTCACGATGGTGTTCGACAACTCGGCGGGGCGGCTCCCGGTCGACTACGACGAAGTGGCGATCAAGCGCCGCGTCGAGCGCGACGGTGAGAGCGACTACTTCCTGAACGGCAGCCGCGTCCGGCGCCGAGACCTGATCCATCTCCTGGCGTCGACCGGCCTGACCGTCGACTCCTACGCGATCATCGACCAGCACGACATCGAGCACATCGTCGTGTGCTCGCCTGCCGAGCGGCGGCAGCTCCTCGAGGAGGCGGCCCAGGTCCGCGGCGTGAAGGCGCGGCGCCAGGAGGCCGTGCAGAAGCTGCAGGAGCTCGCGGCCAACCTCCTGCGGCTCGACGACCTCAAGCAGGAGCTCGGCCCGAGGCTCGAGACCCTGCGGGCGCAGGCCGCCGCGGCGCGGGAAGCCGCCGAGGCGACGGCGCGGCTGGAGCTGCTGCGGGGGAGCATCGTCTGGGAGGAATGGCGCGAGGCGCGCGACGCCCACCGCAAGGCCTCGTCGCAGGCCCAGTCCCTCGAGCGGCGTCTGATCGAAGCCCGGGAGCAGGCCCGGATCGCCGAGGACGAGTTCCAGACCGGGCGCGTCGCCATGCAGGCCGCGCAGGACAGGCGGCTCGCGCGCCAGCGCACGCTCGGCCAGCTTCGCCTCCAGCTGTCGGACGCCCAGCACCGCGTCCAGCTTGCGGAGGAGCGGGTCGAGCACCGGCGGGCGGTGGCGGAGACCGCGCGGCACTCGGAGGTCGAGAGCCGTGCGCTCCTCGAGGCCGCCGCGGCGCTGCGCGCCCAGCTCACCGGCGAGCTCACGGACGCGGAGAAGGCGATCGCCGCGCCCGACGAGACCGCGGCCGCTCTCGAGACTCCCGACCCGCGTCCCGCCCAGGAAGCGCGTCGCGCGGCCGAGCAAGCGCGCCGCGCGGTCACGCTCGCGACCTCATCGCTCGCGGTCGTGCGTACGCGACGTGAGTTCCTGGAGCAGCAGTCGGCGCAGGCCGCAAGCGCCGCCGAGACGGTAGGCCTTCTGGTCGATGCCGAACGGACGCTGCGCGAGATCGAGGCCGACGCCGCCATGCTCGCCCGCCTTCGCGCCGAGCTCGAAGGCATCGAGTCGCTTCGACCTCCCGCGGCGGGCGGTCCGCGCCTGGGCGAGGTGATCACCGCCCACAATGGGTACGAGGCGGCGCTCTCCGCGGTCCTGGGTCCGCTGGTCGATGCGGTGGTGACGGCCGACGAGAACGCTGCCTTGTCCGCGGCTGGCGACACGGCCACGCAGGTGACGGCGCTGTATCCAGTCGAAGGGACCCGAGCCGCGAGCGCGTCGCTTCTGAATCACGTCAATGTCCGCGGCGGCTATGAGGCCGTTGCCCTTCGTCTCCTCGGCGGCGTCGTCGTCGGACGGGACGTCACCCACGACGGCGTCTACCGCGAGCGGGGCCTCGTGCGAGCAGGGGCCGACCCGCGCGCCGCACTCGATGCCCGCAAGGTGGAGCTGAAGGCGGAGATGTCTCGACTGGAGAGGAGGGCCGAGGGCGCCGCTCCAGCGCGGACAAGGGTTGCCGACCTGCGGGCGCGGGCGTCCGGCGCGATGTCCGCGGAAGAGGTAACGCGGCTCCTCGATGGTGCGCGGCGGGCGGAGGAGAAGGCATCCGCCGAGGTCGACGAGCTCGAGAGGAGCGCGGCCGGCGCCGAGGCTAGAGCGTCCGAGCTCGGTCAGGAGCTCGAGCTTCGCGCCCGCGAGGTCGCGGAGGAGAACGCGGTTCGTCGCCAGCGTGATCTCGACCGCCGTCGCTCTGTGGAGCGCATCGACTCGCTGCGGCGCCAGGCATCTCTCGTCAACGAGGACGTCACAAGGCTGGAGACGGGATCGGAAGAGCGCCGCCTCAACGTCGCCGAGGCGGAGCAGGCGCTGGCCACGGCTGGCGAGGCCCTGCCGGGGCTGCGCACCGCCGCCGAGGCGGCAGAGAGGGCGCTCGCGACCGCAGAGCACGATGCCCCCGACGACGAAGCCGAGCTCGCCGAGACGGCACGGCGCCTGGTCGCGCTCGAGGAGGCTCGAATCGACGCGCGCCTGCGCACCAGCACGCTGGAGGGCAACCTGGGGCTCATCAGCCGGGAGTCGGAGCTGCTCCAGGCGCGGATGGACGAGATCCGCTCCCGGATGCCGGACGGCGTCGCGCCCGAGGAGATTCCCGGTGGCAAAGCGCGCGAGCGGGAGATGCGCGCGCTGGAGCGGAGGCTGGAAGAGATCGGACCCACGAACGCGCTGGCCGAGTCCGAGTTCCGGGAGCTCGAGGAGCGCTACCAGAACCTGGCCGAGCAGCTCGATGACATCGCGGCGGCCCGGGCCGACCTCGAAGACCTGATCGCGAAGCTACGCGCGGAAGAGGAGTCGCGCTACGAGGCCGTCTTCGGCGCGGTCGCGGCCAACTTCCACGAGTACTTCTCGGAGCTCAACCCCGGGGGCCGGGCGACGCTTCGCCACGCGGACGGCGACGAGGGGCCGCGCAGCGGGGTCGAGATCCTCGTCCAGCCCCCGCGCAAGCGCCTGCAGAACGTCACGCTGCTGTCGTCAGGTGAGCGCTCGCTGGCCGCCCTCGCCCTCGTGCTCGCGCTGGACGAGGTCAACCCGAGCCCGTTCACGATCCTCGACGAGGTCGACGCCGCCCTCGACGACGCCAACGTGGATCGTTTCGGCCAGATGGTCGCGCGGCTCGGCACGCAGCGCCAGTTCCTCGTCATCACGCACAACCACGTGACCATGTCGTACGCGTCGACGCTTTACGGCATCCACCTCGACGAAAGCGGCTCCTCGCACCTCGTCTCCGTCCGGCTGGACGACATTCGCAAGCCGGGCACGCGGTCGGCGACGACAGCGCAAGCAGGCTGAGCCTCTGGGACCGCGTCGGTAGCCGGACCCGCGGCGCGCTGGCGGCGGGGTTGCGCGCGCTCAGCCCACCGCTCGAGGCGGGGTACTACGAGGAGCTGGAAGAGGTCCTGGTCGGGGCCGACTTCGGGCCCGCGATGGCCTCTCGGCTTGCCGCCGGGGTGCGATCTCGTGCGCCGCGCACGCCCGAGGAGGCGATCGACGCGCTGGTCATCGTGGCCGCGGGAGTCATGTCGAACCAACCGCGTGAGCTCGAGCTCTCGGCCCAGCCCGCGTGCGTGCTTCTCTACGGGATCAACGGCGCGGGCAAGACAACAACCGCGGGCAAGCTCGCCCACCGCCTGCGTGCCCAAGGGCGCAAGCCGCTGGTCGTCGCCGCCGACACGTATCGAGCCGCGGGCATCGAGCAGATGGTCGCATGGGCCGAACGGGCCGAAGTCCCGCACTTCGACGGCACCAGCGGCGCCGATCCCGCCGCCGTGGTGTTCGACGGCATCCAGGTCGCGCGTAAGCGCGGCCTCGACGTCGTGATCGCCGACACCGCAGGCCGGCTGCAGACTCAGCGCAACCTGCTCGAGGAGCTGGCCAAGATCGGCCGCGTCGCGAGCAAGGCGCTCGACGGCGGGCGGTATGAGTCGCTGCTGGTCCTCGACGCGGTGCTCGGCCTCACAAACCAGGTCCAGGCGCGGCGGTTTCATCAGGCGATCCCGATGACCGGCCTCGTCCTGGCGAAGCTGGACAGCACCGCGAAGGGTGGGGCGGTGGTCGCCATCGAGTCGGAGCTGGACGTGCCCACCAAGCTCGCCGGTGTGGGTGAGGAAATCGACGACATCGCCGCCTTCGACCCTCAGTCGTTCATCCGTGCCATCTTCGAGTCGTGATCGCGGATCCCCACTGCCACACGTTCGCGTCCGACGGCATGGTCACGCCCGCGCAGCTGGTCGAGGCCGCGGTCAAGGCGAAGCTCGACCTGATCGCGGTGACCGATCACGACACGATGGACGCGGTCCGGGAGACGCAGCGGCATGGGGAGGGCGCGGGCGTCAGGGTGGTCGCGGGCCAGGAGATCACGACCCGGTGGCCGGCGCAGACTCACATCGTGGGTTGGTTCCTCGACAGGCCCGTGCGTCGCGGCATGTCGGTCGAGGACACGGTCGCCGCGATCCACGACCAGGGTGGGCTGGCCGTGATCCCGCATCCGTTCATGCCCGTCTACTTCGCGTCGATCCAGCCGGACATGCTGCGGCGTCTGCTCGAGAAGCATCCGGTCGACGCGATCGAGATGTTGTCCACCGCACCCATCGGCATGCGACGGCGGCGCATGCTCGACGCGTTCTACACCGCGAATCAAGACCGCCTTGGCGCCGCGATCGGCGGCAGCGATTGTCACTTCGGCGCCCATGACATCGCGTGCGCCGTCACCGAGTACGAAGGCGACTTCAAGACCGCAGTCGAGTCGGGGACGACAAAGCCTCGGCGCCTGCGCACCGCTCGGCGCGCTCCGACCGACCTCGTGCTGCGCCAGCAATGGCGCTCGCTCGTCGAGCTACCGATCAGGCGACTGCGCGGCCAGCTCTAGCAGCACCTCGTGCACGGCCGGCGCCGCGGCGAGGATGTTGCCCGCCTCGATCCAGGTGTCTCCGCCCTCCCAGTCGGTGACGCGGCCGCCGACCTCGCGGACGAGAGCGGCACCGGCGGCCACGTCCCAAGTGTGGAGGCCGAGCTCGAAGAATCCGTCGAACGTTCCCGCCGCGGTCCAGGCGAGGTCGAGCGCGGCTGCCCC
>DASXSD010000015.1:0-21985 GCA_036506195.1 Candidatus Dormiibacterota bacterium | reverse complement strand
GGTGTGTCGCCACAGCCTGGTCCGACCCCCTCATCCAACCCGAGCTCGACGCCAAAACCAACGTCGACGCCCACCTCTACGCCCCGACCGACTCCACGGCCGAGCCCGACTCCCTCGCCAACTTCGACGTCGAACCCCTGTCCTACTTCATCGCAGCCGGCCAACCTGACTGCCACCCCGTCGATCGTGATTGCGGGCAAGGTTGTGAGCATCACGGGCGTGAGGTTTACGCCCTACAAGACTGTCACGCTGAAGTACTTCGCCCCTTCGAACGCGCAGACGGCTTACTACACGTGGTACGGCACCCTCGGGTGCAGCGGCGGTTTTGTCACCAGCATTACGACCAAGCCGTCCCTGCTGCCGAGAACGGATCAGGTGGTGGCGTGCGACAACGGCGTCCCGATGCGTTGCGCCAATGTCTACATCAGCATCGTGCTGAGTTAGAAGACTTCGGCGGCGACCAGGTCCTCTAGCGTTTCGCGCCGGCGCATGACCCGCGCCTGGCCGTCGCGAAGCATGAGCACCTCCGGCCGCGGCATGCCGTTGTAGTTGCTCGCCATCGCCAGGCAGTACGCCCCGGCCGCCGGCAGTGCGATCACGTCACCGGGCCGGAGCTCCGGCATCTCGATGTCGGTGATCAGGATGTCCGTCGACTCGCAGTACTTGCCTGCGATCGTGACCTTGCCGTCCGGGCGGCGCTCAGGGTCCGAGGCGAGGAACGCCTCGTAGCGCGCTCCGTAGAGCTTCGGCCGGATGTTGTCGCCCATGCCGCCGTCGACCGCGACGTAGCGGCGCACCCCTGGGATGTCTTTGATCGAGCCCACCGTGTAGATCGCGATCCCTGCTGGACCCGCGATCGAACGACCAGGCTCGACCACCAGCTCAGGGACTTTCAAGCCGCGCTCCGCGCAGCCCCTCTCCAGCGCATGGCGCACCGTCTCCACGAAATGGCGCGGAGTCGGTGGATCGTCGTCGCGCGTGTATGCGATTCCGAGGCCGCCGCCCGCGCCGAGCTTGCGCGGCTCGAACCCCAGCTCGCTGCGCAGCGCCGCGAGCAGGTCGAGCATGATCTCCATCGCCTCCTCGTAGGCGCGCAGGGCGAAGATCTGCGATCCGATGTGCGAGTGCAGTCCGACCAGCTCGAGGCTCGGATGCTGCAGCGCGGTCTCCACCGCCTTGCGCGCCGCTCCTGACTCGACCGAGAAACCGAACTTCGAGTCGAGCTGCCCGGTCGCGATGTGGTCGTGAGTATCAGGCTTGACGCCAGGCGACAGCCGCAGCATCACCGGCGCCCGCTCTCCCTCGGGAACCACGCCGCGCAGCAGCTCGAACTCATGCTCGCCGTCGATGACGATCGTCGCTCCGGCCGTGTACGCCGCCTGCAGGTCCTCGACGCTCTTGTTGTTGCCGAGGAAATGCACGCGCTCGCGTGGAAAGCCGGACTTGAGCGCGAGGTGAAGCTCGCCCGCGGAGACGACGTCGAGGCCGAGTCCCTCCTCGGCGATCACCCGCAGGAACTGAGGAGAGGCGAATGCTTTCGCCGAGTACAGAACCTGGCCCGCGCCCTCCATCGCCGCCATGTACTCCGACGCGCGCTGGCGGACCGTGGCCTCGTCATAGACGTAGAGCGGAGTGCCGTGCGTGCGGGCCAGCTCGACGAGGTCGCAGCCACCCACCTCCATGTGGCCGGCAGCGTTGACCCGGTACGTGACCGGGAAAAGCAACCCTAGAGCGCTAGTTGGGCCCGGAGCCGCAGGAGCCGCACGCACCGCCGCAGCAGCCACCGCCGCCGCTCGACTCGCTCATGAAGTCGGAGGCGGACGCCTCGCCGCCGGCGACCGCAAAGCTCGAGACCAGGACCCGCGTCTTCGTCGATTCGCACACGGGACACATCTGCGCGGTGTCGCGCTCGGCGAAGCGGGTCAGGACCTCGAACTTCTCGGCGCAGCTCTCGCACCGATACTCGTAGATGGGCATCTCAGTGAAGGATTCTAAGTTGTCACAACTCGCCCGGTTGATCTCCGAGTGGCCAGGGCTCGTCGCCGGCCCGCCGGAAGCCCTGATCGAAGACTCGCTGGTCCTGCTCGAGCAGCTGGGCGACGCGAGCCGGCTCGTCGACGTCGGCTCCGGGGGCGGCATGCCTGGACTGCCACTCAAGATCGCCCGGCCGGAGCTGGCCGTCACCCTCGTCGAGTCCGACCGGGTCAAGGCCGCCTTCCTGGTCCAGGCGTGCGCGCAACTGGGACTCGATGGCGTCGAGGTGGTCGCGCGTCGCGCCGAGGCGGTCGGCCACGATCCTCGCTACCGCGAAGCCTTCGACGTGGCTGTGGCCCGGGCGCTGGCGCCGATGCGGGTCCTGGTCGAGCTGTGCCTGCCGCTCGTCA
Organism: Candidatus Dormiibacterota bacterium; assembly: GCA_036506195.1. Taxonomy (GTDB): domain Bacteria; phylum Chloroflexota; class Dormibacteria; order Dormibacterales; family Dormibacteraceae; genus 40CM-4-65-16. The sequence continues at coordinate 19,601 of DASXSD010000015.1, read as the reverse complement.
GGGTGGGTGGGCGGCTGCTGGCGCAGAAGACAGACAGGGAAGACATCGCCGCGGCCGTCCGGGCCATCGACACGCTGGGCGGCTCGCTGCGCGGCGTGCTCCCGGCGCGATCCGGCATCCGCGACGCCGGCACCGTGGTCATCGTCGACAAGCTGCTCCCCACGCCGTCGGGTTATCCGCGGAGGTCGGGAGTCCCGGCGAGGAAACCGCTGTAAATGAGAAACGGCGAGGGGCTCGAACCCTCGCCGTTTCTCCGGGAAAGCTGCTTCAGCTGAGGACCGCAGACCCTCCGGCCTTGATCGATTTCAAGTTCGTGAGCGCCAGCTGCTGCACGGCCGACGGAAGTGGCGCGTACTGAAGATCCTTGCCATCGTTCTGGCCGTCGGTCACCAGCCACTTGAAGAGGTTGACCACGGCCTTGCCCTTGTCCGCGTCGCTGTAAGAGGTGTAGAGCATGGCCCAGCTGAACCCGGCGATCGGGTAGCAGGCGTCGCACGCGGCGTTGGTGATGGAGAAGTTGCTCGGTGTCACGTCGGGCTTGGTTCCCGCGGCTGCGGTCGCGCCCTCCACGCTGGCCTGCACAAACTTCCCGTTGGCGTTCTTCAGCGCGGCCTGCTTCATGCCTGTCTGGACGACGTAAGCGAGCTCCACATAGCCGATCGCGCCGTCAGTCGAGGAAACCGCCTGGGCCACGGCCTGGTTGCCGCTGGCGCCGACGCCGGTCGGCCAGGGCACCGACTTCGCGTTTCCGACCCTGTTCTTCCACTCGACCGAGATCTTGCTCATGTAGTCGGTGAAATGGAACGTGGTGCCGCTGCCGTCCGAGCGGTGCACGACCGTGATCGCCTTGTCAGGCAGGTTGGTGCCCGAGTTGAGCGCCGTAATCATCGGGTCGTTCCACTTCTTGATCTTGCCGAGGTAGATCGCGGCCAGAGTGTCGGCGTCCAACTTCAGCGAGTTGACGCCCGAGATGTTGAACGCGATCGAGATGACACCGAGCGTCGTCGGGATCTGGGTCAACGTCCCCGCGCCGCCGGCGGCCTGGATGTCGCTCCCTGACATCGGCACGTCGCTGGCGCCGAAGTCGACGGTCTTTTTGATGAACTGCTGAATGCCCGCGCCTGAGCCGACGGACTGGTAGTTGATGGTCACCTGCGGATACTTGATCGAGTAGTTCGCGAACGCCTTCTGATAGAAAGGACCCGGAAACGTGGCGCCCGCTCCGGTGAGTGAGCCCTTACCGACGTCGGCGTTGGTTTCACCTGTGGAGCCGCCACACGCGGTCGCGACCATGCCGGCCGCTACGGCCATGACCGCAATCCGGCCGATGGTTGAAAGACGAAACATCTAACTCCTCCTGATTCGCTCCGATCTGGTGCGACATCCACCGTAGGCGAGCCTGTTTAAGGCAGGGTTAATGCGGTTTTAAGCCTCGGTGCCCTCGCAATCGCGGCATACTCCGGCCGTGATCTGGGATCGGCGGCGCGCGGATGACATCCCGAGGCCGCCGTCAGCGCCGCCGGACCCGTTTGGTGACGCGCTGGAGCGCGCGCCTGTGGTCGCACTACTGCTGGACGCTGGGGGGCGCGTCGTGCGTGCCAACGCGGCGGCGCGCCGATTCTTCGCGATCGATTCGGCGCGGCTGCCCGCCAGCCTCGTCGAGGTCACGCTCGAAGCCCGGCTCTTCGAGATCGTCAGCGGCGGTGAGGTCGAGGCGGTGGCCCACCTGGTGCACCATCGACGAACCGTCCACGCGCATCTCGTCCCCGGCCCCGAGCCGCGACAACGGATTCTTTTCCTCGTCGACGTCACCGAGGTGCGCCGGCTGGCGACGGTACGCCAGGAGTTCGTCGCCAACCTGGTCCATGAGCTCAAAACGCCGCTCACCTCGCTCCGATTGACGGCGGAGAGCCTCCTGGGCGACCCGCTGCCCAAAGATCGCCGGCGTTTCGCGGAGCGGATCGTCCGTGAGGCCGACCTGATCAGCAAGATCATCGACAACCTGCGGCAGCTCGGTGACATCGAGATGGGCTCGATGCGGGTCGACAGATCGACCTTTGCGCTCGACGAGCTCGTCAACGAAAGCATCGCGCGCCTCGACCTCGAGCGGCCATTGAATGCGTCCATCCCCACAGGCCTGGCAGTCGAGACCGACCGGGCCAAGCTGGTCCAGGCGCTGGACAACTTGCTCGACAACGCCGCCAAGTTCTCCCCACCCGGCACGCCGATCGACATCGGGGCGAAGGTCGTGGGCGGCGAGCTGGTGCTCAGCGTTCGCGACCGGGGCCCCGGCATCTCGCCCGAGCACTGGAGCCGCGTCTTCGAGCGCTTCTACAAGGTGGACCGCGCTCGCCCACGCGAGGCCGGTGGGTTCGGGCTCGGTCTGGCCATCACCAAACACCTGGTCCAGGTCCTGGGCGGGCGGATCTGGACGGAGACTGCGCGTGAGGGAGGCCAGGTTTTTTACATCGCGCTGCCCAAGGAAGTCTTAACGACCACATAAATTCCCGTTAACCGGTCGCCGCCTATCCTGAACCTGGGGATGGCTGACGTAAGCCCGTATGTCCAGCCGCCGGCGCATTCGCGGAGACCGGGACTGCGCGCGTTGCAGGGGGCCGGCCAGGCGAAGTTGATGGTCGACGAGCTTTCCTTCTTCTACGACAGGTTCCAGGCCCTGCACGAGGTGACCTTCGACGTCCCCGAGAAGCGGATCACCGCCATCATCGGGCCGTCAGGCTGCGGCAAAAGCACCCTGCTCCGCGTGTTCAACCGTATGTACGACCTGGTCCCGAAGGCTTACGCCACCGGCGCGGTCTACCTGGACGACGAAAACGTGGTCACAACTCGCAACCTGCTCGAGCTCCGTCAGAAGGTCGGCATGGTCTTCCAGCGCCCGAGCCCGTTTCCAATGTCGGTTCGCGACAACATCGCCTTTGCGCCGAGGCTCCTGGGTTGGTCGCAATCGCGGATCCGCGCCGCGGTCGAGGAGAGCCTCGAGCGGGCGGCGCTGCTCGACGAGGTCAAGGATCGCCTCGACCAGCCCGCGACCTCGCTGTCCGGAGGACAGCAGCAGAGGTTGGCCATCGCGCGGTGCATCGCGGTCAGTCCTCAGGTGATCCTGATGGACGAGCCGTGCTCAGCGCTCGACCCGGTGGCCACCCTGAAGATCGAAGATCTCATGTCGACGCTGACCCTCGACTACACGATCGTGATCGTCACCCACAACATGCAGCAGGCCGCGCGGGTTTCCGACTTCACCGCCTTCATGCTCATGAACCCCGAGGGACGCTATGGCGAGCTGATCGAGTTCGCCCCGACAGCCGACCTCTTCAACCGTCCCCAGGACCACCGGACTGAGGCCTACATCACGGGACGTTTCGGCTAGTGGTCCACTAATGCCTCGTCTCACGTTTGAACGGGAGCTCGCCAGCCTGCGTGAGTCGTTGGTGCGCATGGGCACCCTGGTGGAATCTCAGATCGAGGCCGCCCTCGACGCCCTGCGCCGGCGCGATGGCGCGGCGGCCGAGAAGGTGCGAACCGAGGACCACTACTTGAACGAGCTGTTTCGCCAGATTCGCGAGCAGGTGTTCATGATCATCTCGACCCAGCAGCCGGTGGCGCGAGACCTCCGCTACCTGATGGGCCTGCAGTACATCGCGACCGAGCTCGAGCGGATGGGCGACTACGCGGTCCGCATCGCGCGCATGACCGGCACGCTCATCGCGCTGCCCGACAAGCCGCTGCGCGCCGAATTCGGCTTGATGGGCGAGCTCGCGATCGGCCAGGTTCACGACATCCTCGAAGCGCTGATCGAGCAGAACGAGCCGCGAGCGCGGGAGGTCGCCAGTCGCGACAACGAGATCGACCGTCTGTATCACCGGGTCTTCGAGGACTTGCTCAAGGAGATGGGCGACGGCCAGATCGACAGCGATGGCGCGCTGCGCTCGGTCACCTTGCTGCTCGTCGCACACAACCTGGAGCGGATCGCCGACCGCGTCACCAACGTGGCCGAGGACATCGTCTTTCTCGAAACAGGCCAGGTCGTCGAGCTCGGATGAGCAAACCCATGGCCAACGGCAGCGCGGGCCGGGTGCTCGTCGTCGAGGACGACGAAGGCATCCGGGAGATGCTCAAGTACAACCTCGCCACGGCGGGCTTTTCCGTGCAAGAGGCGAGCGACGGCGCGTCCGGCCTGCGCTCGGCGCGCACCGGGCGTCCAGACCTGATCCTGCTCGACCTGATGCTGCCTGGGATGAGCGGATTCGACTTCTGCCGCGCGCTGCGGAGGAGCAGTCGGGTGCCGATCATCATGATCACCGCGAAGGACGCCGAGGTCGACAAGATCGTGGGCCTCGAGCTCGGCGCCGACGACTACATCACCAAGCCTTTCTCGGTCCGCGAGGTGTTGGCTCGCGTCAACGCTGTCCTTCGCCGCGCGTCACCCGATGCGAATGAGCCCGGCTCGATTCCCGATCGCGACTCCCTCGGCGATTTTACGATCGACCGCGCGGCGCGCCGCGTCGTCCTGAGCGAGAAGGACGTGAAGCTCACCGCGCGTGAGTTCGACCTGCTGTCTTACCTGCTCGCCCATCCAGGACGGGTGCACACCCGCGACGTCTTGCTCGAGAACGTCTGGGGCCACGAGTTCGCGGGTGACCGCAAGACCGTGGACGTGCACATTCGCTGGCTGCGCGAGAAGTTCGCAGGTATCGCCCCGTTCGAGATCGTGACGGTGCGCGGGATCGGCTACCGGCTCGACCGCAAGCCGGCGAGCGGACTCTCGGTCTAGGGCGTGGCGGTCGGGGTCGACGCGAGGCCGATCCCCGCCGCGGGACGGCCGCGGGACGGATTCCGGACGCTGGTCGGCGCCGTCGGCAGCGCCGTCCCAGCGCTGCTGATCCTCATCGTCCTCACCCTGCTCCTGCAGGCGATGCCGGCGATCCGGCACTTCGGACTGGGGTTTCTGACGGGGACCGAATGGAACGCGGTCACCGAGAACTTCGGCGCCCTGCCCGCGATCTTCGGCACGGTGTTCACGGCGTTCCTGGCGCTGGCCCTTGCCCTTCCGGTGGGCATCGCTGTTGCGGTAGTGCTGGCGGAGCCGAGCCACCCGAGGATCCGAGGGTTGGTTGGCACCGGCATCGAGCTGCTCGCGGCCATCCCGAGCGTCGTTTATGGCATCTGGGCCCTTTACGTCCTTGCACCGTGGTCGTACGACCACATCGAGGTCCCCATCGCGCACAGCCTCGGCTTCATCGGGTGGTTCGGATCGCCCGCGGTGCGTGGTCTCTTCAACGCATCGCTCGTCCTCGCGGTCATGATCCTGCCCACTCTCACCGCGATCTCACGTGACGTGATCAAGGCAGTGCCGCGAGGTCTCAAGGAAAACGCGGTCGCGCTGGGCGCGACGTGGTGGGAGACGACGTGGCGCGTGATCCTGCCCTCGGCGAGAGCCGGGATCTTCGGCGCGACCATCCTCGCCCTCGGCCGCGCCCTCGGCGAGACCATCGCGGTGACGATGGTCATCGGCAACCAGTACGTGATCCCGCACACAATCTTCCAGCCCGCCTACACGCTGGCGAGCGTCATCGCGAACGAGTTCACGGAGGCCACCGGCACGCTGCATCCGGCCGCGCTGGTCGAGCTCGGGCTCGTCCTGATCCTCGTGACCCTGACGGTCAACGTGCTCGCATTGCTTCTCGTCCGCTCGTCGTCGCGAGAGGCGAGGCTCACGGCATGACTCGCAACCGCCGGCGTGTCTACTTCAGTCGGGCCTGGCTGGCCGTGATGTACCTCCTCACGGTCGTCGCTCTGATTCCCCTGGCGCTGGTTCTGTCGTTCACGGTCCTCAACGGATTGCCTTCTGTGATTCACCCCCAGTTCTTTTTCAACGCCGAGCTTCCACCATGCGAGCCGCGCTGTCCGCCGATCTCCGAGGCGGGCGTCGTCCACGCGATCGCGGGCACCGGGATCATGGTCGGCATCGCCTCGCTGATCGCCATCCCGATCGGCATTCTCGGGGGCATCTATATGGCCGAATACACCGTCGCCCGCTGGTCGAACTGGGTCCGTCTCGCCTGCGACGTCATGGTTGGCACGCCATCGATCGCCATCGGCCTGTTCATCTACGCGTTCCTCGTCGTCCCTTTCCATCACTTCTCGGCTTTCTCTGGCGCGGTGGCGCTGGCCGTATTGATGCTGCCGATCGTGGCCCGCACCACGGAGGGCGCCGTGGCGCTGATTCCGAACGGTCTGCGCGAGTCGGGTCTCGCACTGGGCCTGCCGCGGTGGCGCGTTTCCCTGCAGCTGATCCTGCCGGCCGCAGCCCCAGGCGTCATCACCGGGGCCCTGCTCGCGGTGGCCCGCGCCGCCGGCGAGACGGCACCGCTGCTCTTTACGGCGTTCGGGGCCCACGTCCTGCAGCTCGACCCGAACGGGCCGATGCAGGCGCTGCCGATGACCGTCTATCAGTACGCGCTGCTTCCCTACAGATCGCTGCAGAACCAGGCGTGGGGAGCGGCCCTCGTCCTGATCGTGCTCGTGCTTGGAATCAACCTCGTGAGCAGATGGGTGCTGAGGCGGCAGATCGCGCTCGCCGGCCAGCTCTAGCAAGTAGATGTCACGAGTGCTCTTTGTGTGCTTGCACAACGCGGGCCGCTCGCAGATGAGCCAGGCGCTGTTCGAAAGGGTGGCCGGCGGCCGCCACGAAGCTCGCTCCGCGGGGACTGAGCCGGCGGACCGCATTCACCCGCACGTGCTGACCGCGCTTCGCGAAGAAGGCATCGATGCGAGCGGGCGCGTGCCGCGCGTTCTCGATGACGACCTTGCGCACTGGGCCGACGTCGTCGTCACCATGGGCTGCGGAGACGCGTGCCCGGTGATACCGGGCAAGCGCTACATCGATTGGGAGCTTCGTGATCCGAAGGACCTGCCGCTTGCCGATGTTCGCAGCATCCGCGAGGACATCAGGTCTCGCGTCACCGACCTGGTCAAGGACCTCGACCGCACCGCGATTCGCGGTTAAACTCCGACTGTCAATTACCGCCGCGTCGGGACTCCGCACATCCAAACGTTTCAGCTGACGAAGGAGCAACGGTGGCAACAAAGATCCTGGAAGTTGCGGAAGTGAGCGTCATGAGAGCCGCGGGTGGGGTCGTGGTGCGACGCTCGCGTGCCGGCGAGATGGAGATCGCCATCATCCATCGACCGGAGTACGACGACTGGACGCTGCCCAAGGGCAAGATCGAACCCGACGAAACTCCTGAGGACTGCGCGCTGCGCGAGGTCCGCGAGGAGACGGGCCTGCGTTGCGGGCTCGTGCGGCCCCTCGGCTGCACGGCGTACGTCGACCGCCGGGGTCGGGACAAGATCGCGTGCTACTGGATCATGGAGGTGCGCGGCGGCCGGTTCAAGCCGGGGATCGAGGTCGACAGGATGGTCTGGCTTCCCGTCGCCGATGCGGTCAAGCGCCTGACCTACCGCCACGACAAGCTGCTGGTCCAGCAGGAGCTCTAGCCGGCTCTAACTCTTCCCATTTATGGGGAAGTCCCGGCCGCAGGCCGGGGATGGGGCCACTCGGCCGGTAAGCTGGTCGCGTGCAGACCCTGACGCACGCGGACCCGTTCGTCGTCGCCGGCGTGCAGCTCCGCTCGCGGCTGTTCCTCGGCACGGGCAAGTACGAGAGCGACGAGGCGATGCTGGCCGCCCTGGAGGCTTCCGGCTGCGAGCTCGTCACCGTCGCCCTGCGCCGGCTCGATCTCGACCACCCGAACAAGAAGACGATCCTCGACGTCATCGACTGGTCGCGCTACCGGGTGCTGCCGAACACGGCGGGATGCCGGACGGCGGACGAAGCGATCCGGATCGCGCGCCTGGCCCGCTCGATGGGTCTTTCGGACTGGGTGAAGCTCGAGGTCATTCCCGACCCGCGCTACCTCTTCCCTGACCCCGAGGAGACGCTCAAGGCGGCGCGCGTGCTCGTCGAGGAGGGGTTCCAGGTGCTGCCCTACATCAACGCCGACCCTGTGCTTGCACGCAAGCTCGAAGAGATCGGCACGGTGACGGTGATGCCGCTTGGCTCGCCGATCGGCTCGGGCCAGGGCCTGCAGACCCAGGAGCAGATCCGCATCATCATCGACCAGGCCCGCGTGCCGGTCGTCGTCGACGCCGGGATCGGCGTGCCTTCAGACGCCGCGCTGGCGATGGAGCTCGGCGCGGACGCGGTTTTGGTGAACACGGCCGTGGCCCGGGCCAAGGATCCCGCCCTCATGGCGGAGGCGATCAAGGGGGGGGTCGAGGCCGGGCGCAAGGCCTATCTCGCCGGCCGGATCCCAATGCGGGGCGAGGCGAGCCCCAGCTCGCCGACCGAGGGCGTCTCGCGACCGAGCTGAAGGTTCCAGCTGCGATGGCTGTCGTCTCGACCGCGGAGGCAGGCCTGCGCGCAGCGGAGAGAGCTACGATCCTCCAGCTTCGCGCTCCTGACCTGACCGCGCGCGAGCTCGAGCATGAGGCGCTGCGTCTGGTCGCGGTGTCGCCCGTGCCGGTGGTCATCAGCTCCCGCTGTGACGTCGCCCTGGCGACCGGCGCCGCTGGGGTGAACCTGCCCGAGCGGGACATCGGGACGGAGTACGCCCGCGGCTTGATCCGCCACGGCCTGATCGGCCGCTCCGTCCACTCACTCGAAGCGGCCCGGCGCGCGGAGATCGAAGGCGCGGACTTCGTCATCTTCGGACCGGTCTGGCGAAGTGCGAGCCACACGCACGTCGATCCGGTCGGAGTCGAAGCGCTGGCCCGGGTCGCGCGGAGCCTGCGGATTCCGGTGCTCGCGATCGGCGGCGTTACTTCAGAACGGATAGCGAAATGCCACGCCGCCGGCGCCGCCGGCTACGCCGCCATCAGACTCTTCGAGGAATGATCTCCCTTCAGATCAACGGCAAGGGAGTCGAGCTGGAGCACCCGACGCCTTTGCTCGACTACCTCGAGAAACTCGGCGTCAACGCGCGCACGGTCGCGGTCGAGCACAACGGCGAAATCATCCCGCGCACGTCGTTCACGCGAGTGACGCTGCGCGAGGGGGACCGTGTGGAGATCGTGCGTATGGTCGGCGGCGGACGCTAGGTCATCGCCATCCGCTCCTTGATAGCGGCCTCGGCTTCGGCACGCTCGTCCCAGGGTTCGGACCCCCTCGCCGTGCGCATCGAACGCTCGTGTCCTTTGCCCGCCAGCAGCACCGTGTCGCCGGGCTGAGCGATCTCCATCGCCCGACGGATCGCAGCGTGGCGGTCGATCACGACCTCGTAATCGCGTCCCGGGGCCTTGGTCGAAGCGCCGCTCTGCACGTCGCGGGCGATCTCGACCGGGTCCTCTGACAGCGGATCGTCCGTCGTGATGATGAAGAAGTCCGAGAACTCGGCCGCAGCTCGTCCCATGCCCGGCCGGTCGTGGTCGGATCGCGCGGTCGAACCGAAGACGACGATCAGCCGGCCGCGCGTGAACGGACGAAGCTCGGCGAGCGCGCTCGCGAGGGAGCCGGCCGCGTGCGCGAAGTCGATGTAAACGCGAAAGTCCTGCCCCACGTCGACCGGCTCCAGGCGGCCGCGAACACCTTCGAACCCCGCGAGCCCGCGTCCTATGTTGTCGACCGGCACGCCCAACGCCAGGCACACGCCGGCGGCGCAAAGGGCGTTGTAGATGTTGAAGCGCGCCGGCACGTTGAGCGTGACCTCGGTCTCGCCCATCGGCGTGTGCAGGCGAAACCGCGACCCCGACCCGGTGATCGCGAGGTCCAGCGGGTGGAAGTCCGCTGCCGTCGTCATTCCATAAGTCCAGCGCCGCGCTATCGCGCGTCCGGCGAGCCGCTCGAAACTCGGGTCGTCGCGATTCAGAACAGCGGTCTTCTCGATCCCCTTGTCGGCCGCGGCAGCGGTCAGCTCGATGAGCCGGGCCTTCGCCTCGAGATAGTCCTCCCAGCTGGCGTGATAGTCGAGATGATCGTGGCCGACGTTCGTGAACGCCGCGACGTCGAACTCGCATGCTCGAACCCGTTCCTGGACGAGCGCGTGCGAGGTGGTTTCGATCACCACGCACTGGGCACCCGCATCCACCATGCGGCCGAGCCACGCCTGGACCTCAGGCGCCTCGGTCGTCGTCTGCCCGCTGACGTTGTCGACCTCGCGCCCACTGACCTTGAAAGCCACTGTGCTCATGGCGCCGGCAATGATGCCGCTCGCCTGCAGGATGTGCTCGGACATGTGAGTGACAGTGGTCTTGCCGTCGGTGCCCGTGATCCCGGCCAGCTTGAGCCGGCGCGAGGGCCGGCCGTAGAACTCGGCCGAGAGGTCGGCGAGGCCGGTGCGTGTGGACGGCATGCGCAGGACGGGCACGCCCAGGGGAATCTTGACCTCACGCTCGACCGCGACGGCGGCGGCGCCGTTGGCGACCGCATCACCGACGAAGTGATGGCCGTCGTCGTGGAGACCCTGCACAGCGACGAACAGGTCGCCCGGCGCGACGCGGCGCGAGTCGTAGGCGATCCCGGTCACGTCGACGTCGCCGTTGCCGTCCAGAACGGCGCCCGCCCCTCGGGCCAGGTCAGCAAGCCTCATGGGGTCTGAGAATAGTCGCGTCGTGATCGCTGAGATCGGAGGCAAACGGTTCGAGTGGGGCTCGCGCACCTACGTGATGGGGATCGTCAACGTGACGCCGGACTCCTTCAGTGGCGACGGTCTCGGCGACGACGCTGAGGCGGCGGTCGCGCAGGGCCGAAGGATGGTGGCGGAGGGCGCCGACCTCCTCGACGTGGGAGGCGAATCCACGCGGCCGGGGCATGTCCCCGTCACAACCGCGGAAGAGATCCAGAGAACCGAGTCGGTCGTCCGCCGGCTCGCCCATGAGGCCGGCGTTCCGATCTCGATCGACACCTACAAACAGGAGGTGGCCGAGTTTGCGATCGCCGCTGGAGCGACCGTGCTCAACGACGTCTGGGGGTTGACTCGGTCGCCGGCGATGGCCGAGCTGGCCGCGAAAAACCGTTGCGCGCTCGTCGTTATGCACAACCAGGATGGGACCGATTACGACGGCGACCTCATGGACGAGATCAAGCGCTTTCTGGGCGTCGCGATCGAACGCGCGGTCGCCGCAGGCGTCGCGAAGGAGAAGGTGATCGTCGATCCCGGGATCGGATTCGGCAAGACGGCGGACCACAACTGGGAGGTTATGAGCAGGCTCGAGGAATTGAAGGAGCTGGGGCATCCGATCCTCATCGGCACTTCACGAAAGTCCTTCATCGGCAAGCTGCTCGACCTGCCCGTGACCGACCGGCTCGAGGGGACGACCGCGACCGTGGTCGCGGCGGTGCTGCGAGGCGCTGACATCGTCCGCGTGCACGACGTGCTGCAGATGACACGCGCCGTGCGCGTCGCCGACCGGATGCGTCGCCCGGGGCGCTGATCAGATCGTTGACGAAGGTCTACCTCGGCCTCGGATCCAACCTCGGCACCCGCTCAGGCAACCTCAGCGCCGCTCGCCGCAGGCTGCGCGAGAAGGGAGTCCGCATCCTGCGTCAGAGCGGCGTACTGGAGACACAGCCCTGGGGCGTCGTCGACCAGCCGCGCTTCTTGAACCAGGTCGTCGAGGCGGATTGGATCGGCACCCCTCGGCAGCTGCTGCAGGTCGCCAAGCAGGTGGAGCGCGAGGGTGGCCGCCGTCCGGCGCGGCGCTGGGGGCCGCGAGTCATCGACGTCGACATCCTGCTGTTCGGCGACGAGCGCGTCGACCAGCCTGGACTGGTGATCCCGCATCCACGGATCAAGGAACGGGACTTCGTGTTGGAGTCGCTTGCGGAGCTGGGAGTTAAATTCCCCCTGATCTAGGCCGGCCGGGCGTTGGTGAAGCGGTAGCCGATTCCCGGGACGGCCAGGATGTAATAAGGACGCGAGGGCTGGGTCTCGATCTTGCGCCGCAGGTTGCGGATGTGTACGTCGATCACCCTGGTCTCGATCGGGTACTCGTAGCCCCAGATGGAGTTGAGGATCTTCTCCCGGCTCAGCACCTTGCCGGCGTTGCTGGCGAGGAACGTCAGCAGGTCGAACTCGGTATGCGTGAGCTCGACCTCCCTGCCTCCCTTGTAGGTCCGGCGCTCGTTGACGTCGATGGTCAGGTCGCGAAATTCCAGCCGGCTGCGCATTGCCTCTGCGTTCTCGAGGCGGGAGCGCCGCAGGTGGGCGGCCATCCGAGCCACCAGCTCTCGCAAGCGCAGAGGCTTGGTGACGTAGTCGTCGGCGCCGATCTCGAGGGCGACCACGGCGTCGATCTCATCCGAGCGCGAGCTCATCATGATCACGGGCACACCGGGGTCCATCTTCCGCAGCTCCCTGCAGACGTCGAAGCCGGCGGCGTCGGGCAGCGTGACCTCGAGCAGGACCACGCTCGGCCGCGAGCTCTCGATCTGGCGCAGCGCCTCCGAGCCCGCCTCGGCCTCGACGACCTGGTATCCATCCTGCTCGCACGCGAGCCGGATGTCGCGCCGGGTCGAGTTGTCGGGCTCCACGACGAGGACCTTGCGGGCGGACTCCGCCACAGCCATAACTCCATACTAATCGATTTGAAGGATTGTTAGGGAATGTTGCGTTTCAGGCCCCGAATGTAGGCCCGAGCTTTCCTCTCCATACCGAGCCATCGCGCCCCGGAGGCTGACAGGACCATCTCAAACGCTCCTACGTAGCTGACCTCGTCGCCACCGAACTCCGACTTGAAGACTCCCAGGCCGTGCCATGGGTGCTCGGGGCCCGTGTCCGGGGGCGGGACGCCCCAGAGATCGAAGTCGGAGCACCCGGCTTCCGTGGCGGCCTTGATGGCGGTCCACCAGGCCAGGTCGTTGCCCATCAGCTCCCGGTGGGCGCCGCTGCGGCCGGCGAAGAGGCTGTAGGCGCGGCCGGCGTGCCGGGCGACCAGCACCGTCGCCAGCGGCTCGTGCTTTTCCGGCGCGCGCGCAGTGTAGGTCCGGCACCAGGGAAGAAGGTCGAGAAGCTGCTCGTAGTAGCGCCGGTCGGGCAGGCTGATGGACTCTCGGCGCTCCACAGCCGCGGACTGCCTCGCGAGCTCCGCCGCGTCCTTGCCTTCCTCGACGACTACGCCGCGTTTGATCCCGGTGCGGATGTTGTAGCGGCGGCCGTGACGGAAAGTGGCCAGCAGTTGGTCCGGTGCGATCAGCTTGAGGATGCGTGTGTGCTGGGGCTGCGTCGGGGTCGTGCGTTCAAATCCGCGCTCCTTCAGCGTGTTGCGAAGCTCCTTCGGCGCCTCCGGCTCGATGACCAGCTTTGCGGCGCCAGACTTCCGCGCCCAGTCGACAACGGCATCGATCGCCTCTGCGTTCGCCGGCACCGGACCGCGTGGCACGTAGGCCTCGTGCGCGGGGCCGAACTTGCGCACCTGCACGCTGGCCATCGCACCGATCGGCGAAAAGCGAAGGCGCTCGATGTTCCAACCGGCGCGAGCCTGGACCTCGCCCCAGGCCCACGACTGCAATAGCGGCGCTGGTGAAGCGAGCTCAGCGAGGTCGCGGTCCCACGCTTCGGCGTTGGTGCTATTCATCCGGGTCCAACATCGGTGACGAGCGATGGCTCGAGGTGGCCGACATCGTTGACACCGCCAATCACCATGCGTCCGTCTCGCTTTTCGACCAGCGAGATGGAGGCGTTCTGGATCTTGAAAGGAAACAGACCTTGAGGCGAGCGGCCGACGATGCGGTGCAGCGCGACCTGGATCACGCCGCCATGGGTGACGACGAGGACGTCGCCGTGGGGATGTCTTCGCATGATCTCTTCCATCGCACGCCCGACGCGTGCGTCGAAGATGGCAGCGCCCTCGCCGCCTGGGACGGCGTCCCAATCAGGCTCCTCGATCCAGCTCGCCCACGCCTCGGGGAATCGCTCGGCGATCTCTTCGGTGCGCAGGCCCTCCCATTCACCGAGATAGATCTCGCGTAAGTCGCGCATTGGTTCCGGCTTCAGGCCGTCGATGACGGTTCCGATGACCTCCGCCGTCTCGAAGGCGCGCTGCAGGTCACTCGCGTAAAAGCCGGCGAACTTGCGCGTCCGCAGTCGATTGCCGAGCAGGAGCGCCTGGCGCCTGCCCTCGTCGGAGAGCGGGGGGTCGAGCTGTCCCTGGATGCGGTGCTCGCTGTTCCAGGTCGACTGGCCGTGGCGGATCAGATACAGACGCGCGGGCGAAGGACGGGCGGGGAGGGGGAGCTCAGGAGGCTCCGGGCGCGCAGGTCTGATCTCGATGCCTATACTAACTTTCTCTTAGATCCCGATCGGGCGGTGCCCGATCTCAGGAGAAACGCTGTTGCAATCTCACGGCTCGCTGGCCGAAACCCCCCTTCGAGCGCTCTTGGAATCCGCTCAGGGTGAGCGGTCCACCGGTACCCTTATCGTCCGCAATGGGAACGGGCAGTCCGCCTCGCTGTACTTCCTATTCGGGCACTTGTTTCACGCCCAGGGCGACGGCAAATCGGGGGACGACGCCGTGCTCAGCGCGCTGCACTGGACGAAGGGCAACTTCGAGTTCGACGCCAAGGCCAAGCTGCCGGCCGACGAGACCGTCAAGGCGGGCATTCCAGAGTTGGTCCACGCCGTGGAGACGGAGCCCAAGCCCGCCGCGGAGCCGGCGCCCGAGCAGGCACCAGAGCGGCCCGAGTCAAGAGCCGAGAGGAAAGAGCATGCTGAACCAGAACGCAAAGTGGAAGCACCACAGCCGAGAAGGGGAGTGAAGCATCGCCCTCAGCCGAAGCACGGCCGCGAGCCAATTCCCGTTCCCGCCGGTCAGATCCTCTACGACTCACTCAAGACATCGTTCGTCGACTTCCCACGCCTCCTGACCACCCTCGAGCGCGAGGGCTACACGGGTTACGTCAGGTTGCTGACCGATGACGCGTCCGGCCTGATCCTGTTCCGCGAAGGCTCGGCCCTTGAATGTCTCTACGACGGCACCACCGAGGCAAGCGGCCTGGTCCTCGGCAAGCAGGCGCTGCAGGAGTTCAACGAGGACGTGACCGCGGGCCATGGCGTGCTCGACGTCGTCGGGCTCTCGCCGGAGCTCATCGACGGCCTGTACGAGCTGACGGTTTCGCGACCCATGTACACGGAGCTCTACGCCGCGTGGGTGGACATGAAGGCGCTTCTCAACTTCCTCAGCGAACGCAAGCTCAGCGGCAGCGTGATGATCCGCTCGGGCGGCGGCACCGGCGTGATCATCCTCGCGGGCGGCGAGCTCGCCGGCGCGTACACCAGCGAGTCGCGTGACATCTCCGACAAGCCGGACCGCGCGCTGGCTCTGTGCGACGACCCCAACGCGATGATCGAGGTCAAGTCGGCAGACACGACGAAGCATCCGCCGCTCGACGTGGACGAGGTGGTCGGGGCGCAGAGGGCACGCCCCGCGGCACCACAGCAGCCCCAGGGCTACACCCCGGTGCCCGCGCCGGAGCCGGTCGCCGCCACGGCGACGCTCCCGGTGATGCCTCCGATGCCCGCCGAGCCGCCCACGGCTCAGATCCCGACCGGTCAGTTCTCCAACTATCAGCCGACGCCGGCAGCGCAGCCGGTGCCGACGCAGCAGACGATCCCGGTCGCGCCCACCGCTCCGCCGCGTCCCGCCGGGCCGCAGCTCGACTGGGGCAGCATCGTGGCGGAGCTGCAGGCGATGGCTGAGGACTCGCTCGGCAACCGGGCGCGGAAGGTAAAGGACATCCTGGGTGCGGCTGAGCAGTCCCTCGGGGGCATCGAGGCGGCGATCGACCAGATCCCCAGCATCTCGCTTCTGTTCGTCGACTCGTCGCGTCTCGAGCAGCTGGCCCAAGAGATGAGGGCGCGCCTCAAGTCTCACCTCTAGCCGTGCTACACCCTTAACAGGGTGGGTACACGTGCGGCCGTCTCAAAGCTAGCCTGGCTCCAGGTTGGTCTGGCTCGGGGGAGGGAGCCAGCGGGAGAGGGAGGGCCCGCGAAGCGGTGGGCTTTTTTGGCGGCGTGGGCCATGGTCCTAAGCGCGATCCTCACCGGGTGCGGCGGAGATCCTCCGCAGATCGTCGACTACTCGCCGCAGCGCAACACGATCGACGTCTCCACGGCCGCCCCGATCCGCATCACCTTCGACCACGACGTCGACCAGGCGTCGGTGGCCTCACGACTTCGCCTCAACCCGCCGACCATCGGTTCTGTGCGCTGGCTCGACGGCCGCCACCTCATCTTCGATCACGTGACGCTGCACACGAGCACGAACTACGAGGTCATCCTCGAACCCGGCTACCGCGACCCCGCCGGTAACACCTACACGCTCCGGCACCACTGGTCGTTCGTAACCGAGGGTCCGCCCAGCCTCGCCGGCTCGACGCCACGCGACCGCGACACCGGAGTCGATCCCGCCTCCTACCTGAGGCTCGACTTCACTCGCCCTATGGATCCGACGCGGTTGAAGGAGGCGGTCGGGATCAGTCCGAGCGTCCCGTTCGAAATTCGTCTCGACCAGGCTGACAGCAAGCGCGCGATCATCGCGCCGTCTCAGCTCCTCGAGCCCAACACCGACTACCAGCTCCTCGTCAACATCGGTGCGACCGACAGCAACGGCAACCAGCTCGGCCGCGCACATACCATCAGGTTCACGACGGGTCCGGTGCAGCCGTTTCGGCACTGGATCGCCTTCTCCACCGCTCGACCCGACGGCACGGCCGGCGACCTGTGGATCGTCAACGAGGAGGGTTTCCCGCGCAAGCTGTTCGCGTCCACGCCCGTCCACTCGTTCAGCTGGTCGCCCGCGGGCGATTCGATCCTGATCGAGGGCAAGGACGAGACCTGGCACCAATTCACCCCGGGCGCCGGCCAGATCCAACTGACGTTCAAAGGCACCTGGGCCGCCGCTCTCGCGTCCGGCAGGGGATACGTGTACATCGACGATTCCGGTGTTCTGCACCGGCAGCGGCCGGACGGCGGCGATGACGTCGTCGCGACCGACGTGGCGGAAGCCGCCGTGGCGCCAAATGGTTTGCGTCTGGCTTTCATCCACCGCACCTCGGCCGCAAACGAGATCTGGGGTTACGACGTCGGATTGCGGACCAGTTATCAGCTCGTCCTCGACTCGGCTCCCGTGAGCGGTGCGACCTGGGACCCTGCTGGACGGCGTATCGCCTACCTGCGACACGACATCAACACGATCACGCTGCGGGTCCGGGCTCTTACCGGCGCGGCGGCCACGACCACGCTGACGAGCGGCGAGATCGGGCCGCCGGCCTGGCTGCCGGACTCGACTCACCTGGTGTTCGCAGCAGAGGTGACAACTCCGGCAGCGACTCTTCACAAAGCGTTCGTGATCAACGTCGTCTCGCCGCCCACCTCCCTGAACCCGGCCGCAGCCCTACCCTCGGATCCATCGATTGAAGTGGCCTCGCCCATGGCGTCACCGGACGGACACCAGATCGCGTTCTTGAGCGGCGACCAGGTCTGGCTCATGAACGCCGACGGGACGCGCCCGACGGCGCTGACGAAGGAGGACCCGGAGGTCTTTCCCTACTCCTGCCGCGCCCTCGCGTGGACGCGGACCTGAGTGCGCTCGATGACCCCGTCGAACAGCGCCTGCAGACGGTCCGCGGTTCGCTTCCATGAGAACCGCTGCGCCAGCAGCATGCCGCGACGGCCCATCTGCTGCGCGAGCTCGGGGTTGTCCAGCAAGCGGCCGATCCGCTCGGCGTAGGTCGCGGGGTCGCGACCGGCGATCAGGTAGCCACTCACATCGTCCCGCACGACCGAGCGCAGGCCGGTCACGTCAGAGCCGACCACCGGCCGGCCAGAAGCCTGAGCCTCGAGGCCGACCAGCCCAAACGACTCGCTATATGAAGGCATGACGCAGACATCGGCCGCGGAGTAGAAGAAGGGCAGCTCGTGGTGAGCAACGGAACCGAGGAAGTCGACCCGGTCACGGACGCCGAGCTCCAGCGCCACGGCCTTCAGCCGCTCCTTTTCGCTTTCGTCGCCATCCCTGCTGTCTTCGCCCAGGACCAGTAGACGCACATCGTCGTGGCGGCGGTCGCGCAGGAGTGCCAGCGCGCGGATCGCCACCTCGACGCCCTTCAGGCGCTCGAGCCGGCCCACAAAAAGTAGGAGGCGTCCCGGTCCATAGCCGATCTTGCGCCGCGCTTCATCTCGGTCGATCGGCTGGAACATCGAAAGGTCGACGCCGGGAGGCACCACGTGCACACGGTCGGGGTCGGCGCCGTACGCAGAGACGAGCTCGGCGCTCTCCTCCGCCGTGGAGGCGATCAGCAGGTCCGCCTGCTGCGCGATCTCGCCTTCGACCCGGATCCGTAGCGCGGGTTCGGGGCGAGCGCCGTCCGCGAGGGCCTGGTTCTTGACGAGCCCCAGCGTGTGTGCGATGTGCACCCAGCCCCCAGACAGGCGCGGCCGGAGGATGCAGGCGACCTCGCCCGACAACCAGTAGTGCGAGAACAGCATGTCGTAGGACAGGCCCTCGCGCTCCGCGAACTCCGCGATCCTGGCGGCGAAGCCCGGCGTCTGGTTGTACAGAGCGTACTTGTCGAGCCCGCGTCCGGCGGGCAGATAGATGACGCGTGACAGTGGCGCGAGGAGCTCGATCTCCGGCTCGTCCGGCGACTGGCGCCGGGTGAAGATGTCGGTGGCGATGTCGCGCTCGCTGAAGGCGGTGGCTATCTCGCGGACGTACACGTTGAGACCGCCGTTGCCGTTCTGGCCCAGCGAGGCCGTCGGCGAGGTGTGCATGGAGATGACCGCGATCCGGCGTGCGGCGCGGTCGGACATCATGTGCCTTGCGTCAGCCACGGTACGCCGATCTCGCGTCCAGCCAGCGCCGGGTGACGCAGCAGAAGCTGGAACCAGAAACCGGCGAGCAAGAACCCATAACCACTAGAACCTGACCCTCACTGCTGTATTCCCCCAAACCTGGCCTGAACTACCCTAGATATGATTTGGCCTCGATGCGGGTGACACGCGGCCTGCTGCTGGCGATTGGGATCCCGGCCTTTCTCGTACTCACGGCAATGTCGACGCTGGCCGAGAGCTCGCCTTCACCCGCGGCCGGCGGCTCGGCCGCGACCGGCGCTCAAACGCTTCCAGGCGACCCGACCAAAGGCGAGACCTTATACGCCTCGTCTGGCTGCGCCCAATGCCACGGCAGTGGCCTCGAGGGCGGCGTCGGTCCGGCGCTCAATCCGATCGTGCAGCTGCCTGGGGTCTCCAACCCGCTCGACGCACGGTTCCTGATCGACACCATCACCAACGGCCGCAAGCCGGCCTCCGGCACCGCCATGCCACCGAAGGGCGGGAATGACAAGCTGACGGAGCAAGACGTGAAGGACCTGGCCGCCTTCATCATCCAGAAAAACCGTGAGGGCGAACCTCCGCTCTCCCCAGGTGAGCTGGCCAAGCGGACGATCTTGTGGGTGAGCATCGGCATCATCGCGATGGTCTTCGTCACCTACCTGCTCTCCACGTACAACATGCGATGGATCGCGCGCCGCGCAGCGGCGCGACGCAAGTAACCGAAGCCCCTTCCCTCTATCCCACTCCAGTCGGCGG
>DASXSD010000014.1:0-12414 GCA_036506195.1 Candidatus Dormiibacterota bacterium | reverse complement strand
CGGCGGGAGCGTTCTGCGCGACAAGCGTCGAGGCGGTGCACGTGAAGGGGCTGACGTTCGCGACCGGGGCGGCCGCCGGCTCTTCGCCGGGCGACTCCGACGGCGCGGCCGACTCCTTGGCCGCCACGACCGGGGCCTGCGTGGCTCGGTTGGATGAGGTGACGAAGAGAACTCCTGCCGCCAGCGCCCCCAGCAATAGCGCTGCCACGGCCACAATCCAGAGAGGTCCATACCGGAACGTGGAGACGGTGTCTGTTGCTTTCATGCCGGTTAGATGCAGCCGCCGGGCATTCCGTTGCAGGTTCCAACTCGGGTCACTAGCTCGACATCGAGAAGGGATGGCGCAGAAACCGGCCGAACTCCGGGTCTGACGCCGTCCCTTCCATCCGGCTGAAGTGCTTCTGCGCGTAGCCGGCGAAGTCGAAGTCGAGGTCCGAGATCCCCGACTGGAGGATTCCCCACATCGCCTCCCGGAAGTCGGACATGTAGCGCATCAAGCGCAGCGACGCGAGGTCCCATCGGCGCTCCTCGCCGAAGTAGGCCCCCAGGAAACGCATGTCGTCCTCGACGCCGAACTCGTGGTTGACGGAGAAGTTCGCGAGGTCGAAGAAGCGATCCCCCATCCCCGCGTACTCCCAGTCGACGATGCGGATGGCGCCGTCGTCCAGGAAGTTCGCGTTCAGGAGGTCGTTGTGGCAGGGGACGGCGGGCTGCTCACCACGCGCGCTCCGAATCCGTTCGGCCACTTCGCGTGCTGCCTCGAACTCGGGTGGCATCGCAACGCCGTGGGCCGAAGCGGTGGCGCGATAGCCGTCGACCACCGACCATGCATCGAAGCGTCCGGCGATCGGCGATGACTCGTGGAACGTCCGCAAGGCGGCCGCAACCCGCTCCAGCGTTTGCGGCCGGCGCATCTCCTCGAGCGAGATCGGCGCCCCATCGATGAATCGCGTGACCAGCCATCCCTCGGCCGGCTCGAAGGCGACGACCTCAGGACCTACCCCCACCTCGAAGGCACGCTTGGCCGCCGCGTGCTCGACGGCTCGGTCGATGCCGAGCAGCTCCGTCTTCGCCCCGCCCATCCGAACGACGAAAAACTCGCCGTCGAGGCCGACCTTGTAGTTGCGGTTCGTGATCCCACCGCCCAGCTCGGTGATCGTCGCCTTCCGGCCGGGCCACAGCCGCTCGACGGCCACCAGAGCCGCTTCCACCAGGCCCGGATGGTATCTGCTTGAATGCCCCAATGACGGTCGGGCAGCAGGCGTTGGAATCGGAGCTCGCCGAGCTGCGGGCAAAGTACGTCCCGCGCGGGATTACCAGCGCCCATCCGGTCAGCGTGGACCGGGCCAAGGGCTCCGAGCTGTGGGACGTCAGCGGCAAGTGCTACATCGACTTCGCGGGTGGGATCGGAGTCATGAACGTTGGGCACGCCCATCCGCGCGTCATGAAAGCGGTTCGTGAGCAGCTCGAGCGAGCGACACACACTTCCTTCCAGGTGGTCCACTACGAGTCATACCTCAAGCTCGCCGAAAGGCTGTGCGAGGTGGCGCCGATCCAGGGCCCCAAGAAGGCGATCTTCTTCTCCACCGGCGCGGAGGCGATCGAGAACGCGGTCAAGATCGCCCGCGCCGCGACCGGCCGGCCGGCGGTCATCAGCTTCCGCGGCGGATTCCATGGAAGAACCCTGCTCGCGCTCAGCCTCACCGGCAGCGTCAAGCCGTACAAGCAGAACTTCGGACCCTACGCGGCCGAGGTCTACCAGACGCCTTTTCCCTATGAGTACCGCGGCTGGAACACCGACGCGGCGCTCGCCGACCTCGGCAACCTTCTCGAGGCCGAGGTCTCACCCAGCCGCGTGGCCGCCGTCGTCATCGAGCCCGTGCTCGGCGAGGGCGGCTTCGTCCCCGCCCCGCTCGACTTCATGCGCAAGCTCCGCGAGCTCACGACGGAGCACGGCATCATGCTCATCGCCGACGAGATCCAGACTGGTTTCGGCCGCACCGGCAAGTTCTTCGCCATCGAGCACTCCGGCGTCGAGCCCGACCTCATCACCGTTGCCAAGAGCCTGGCCGCGGGCTTCCCCCTGTCCGGCGTGGTCGGCCGGGCCGACGTCATGGACGCGCCCGACCCAGGCGGGCTCGGTGGAACGTACGGCGGCAACCCAGTGGCGTGCGCCGCGGGCCTGGCGGTCATGGACATCATGCGCGACGAGAAGCTGCCGGAGCGCGCCGCGCGCATCGGCTCGGTGGTCGAGGCACGAATGCGTACCTGGGCCAGGGACCACGAGATCATCGGCGACGTCCGCGTCGCGGGCGCCATGGCGGGGATGGAGCTGGTGCGCGACCGGAAAACGAAAGAACCGGCCGACAAAGAAACGGCGAAGGTCCTGGTGGTCGCGCGGGAGAAGGGATTGATCATCCTGCGCTGCGGTGTGCATCACAACGTGGTCCGCACCCTGATGCCGCTGACGATCCCGGACGAGCAGCTGGAGGAAGGTCTGGACATACTCGGCGCCTCGGTCGGCGCCTCGCTCGGCGCTTAAGGAGGCTTCATGAGCACGACGCTGCGACGCCACGAGATGTTCATCGGCGGCCAGTGGACCTCGGGCGCGGACGGCGGCTCGCAGGAGATCGTCAACCCCGCCACCGGCAAAGTCATCGCGCACGTGCCGAAGGGCACCGAGAAGGACGTCGACCGCGCCGTGACGGCGGCCCGAGAGGCCTTCGAAGGCGGCTGGTCCGACAGCACGCCGCGCATGCGAAGCGAGGTCCTGCTCAAGCTCGCCGACGCGATCGAGGCCAACGGAGATGAGCTCGCGCGCATCGAGTCGGACAACGTCGGCAAGCCGATCGCGCCGACGAAGTCGGAAGAGATTCCCCCCATCGTGGACACATTCCGCTTCTTCGCCGGCGCCGCGCGGACGCTCGAAGGCCGCGCGACCGGCGAGTACATGCAGGGGTTCACGAGCATGCTCCGCCGGGAGCCGGTCGGCGTCGTCGGCTCGATCGCGCCGTGGAACTACCCGCTCATGATGGCCGCGTGGAAGATCGCGCCCGCCCTGGCGGCCGGCAACACCGTGGTGCTCAAGCCGTCGGAGTGGACGCCGCTCACCGCATTGAAGGTCGCCGAGCTTGCGGCCGAGATCTTTCCGGCGGGCGTGCTCAACGTCATTACCGGCGACGGCGAGCCGGTCGGCGCGGGGCTGGTGCGTCACCCCCGCGTCGGAATGGTCTCGCTCACCGGGGATGTCGCCACCGGCAAAGAAGTGGCTCGCGCGGCCGCCTCGACATTGAAGCGCGTCCACCTCGAGCTCGGCGGCAAAGCGCCCGTGATCGTCTTCGACGACGCCGACCTCGCCAAGGTCATCGACTGGATCAAGATCGGCGGCTTCTTCAACGCCGGTCAGGACTGCACCGCCGCCACGCGCGTAATCGCGGGCCCGCAGATCCACGACAAGCTGCTTGGCGACCTGGTGCCGGCGGTCAGCGGGCTCAAGGTCGGTGACCCCCTGGCCGAGGACACCGAGATGGGCCCGCTGGTCTCCGAGGAGCAGCTCACCCGCGTTTCAGGATTCGTCGACCGCGCGAGGCAGGCCGGCGCCGAGGTCCTGACCGGCGGCGCGCGGATCAAGAAGGCAGGGTCGTGGTACGAGCCAACCGTCGTCGTTCCCAGCGGGCCCGACGCCGAGATCGTCAACAAAGAGGTGTTCGGGCCGGTCGTCACGGTGCAGCGATTCAGCGACGAGGAGCAGGCGCTCGCGTGGGCCAACGGTGTCGAGTACGGGCTCGCCGCCTCGGTGTGGACGCGCGACGTCGGGCGTGCGCTGCGCATGGCGCGCAAGCTGCAGTTCGGGACGGTGTGGATCAACACGCACATCCCTCTCGTCAACGAGATGCCTCACGGTGGCTACAAGCAGAGCGGCTACGGCAAGGACATGTCGGTCTACTCGCTCGAGGAGTACACGCAGATCAAGCATGTGATGGCGTCGCTTGACTGAGGCGCGGACGAGGGACTTCGGCGAGAGATTCAGCGATCCAGGTGGTCCAGATTCGGGCGAAGCGACGAGCAGCGCAGCGATCGCATCGTTATGCCAGAGCGAGCAGCACAGGAGCTGAGCCCGAAGATGGGCCGCATGGGCGCTGAAGATCCGTCGAAGGACCCTTCGTCCGCGCCTCTGGACCGGGAGAAGAACAAGCCCGCATTACGACTCCGCGGCGTCCGCAAGAGCTACGGCCAGGTGGTCGCGGTGGCGGGGGTTGACCTGGTGGTCGACGAAGGCGAGTTCTTCACCCTGCTCGGCCCCTCGGGCTCCGGCAAGACCACGCTCCTCCGGCTGATCGCCGGCTTCGAGCGGCCCGACGCCGGCAGGATCGAGCTCGGCGGCCGCGACGTGACCTCCGTCCCACCCTACCTGCGCGAGACGAACACGGTCTTCCAGGATTACGCGCTGTTCCCGCACATGTCGGTCGCCGACAACATCGGGTACGGGCTTCGCGTGAAGGGCGTTTCGAAGGGGGCTCGTGAGAGACGTGTGGAGCGGGCGCTCGCGATGGTCCGGCTCAGCGGGTTGGGCCGGCGCCGGCCGAACCAGCTCTCCGGCGGCCAGCGCCAGCGCGTCGCGCTCGCCCGCGCGGTGGTCAATCAGCCGGAGGTTCTGCTCCTGGACGAGCCGCTGGGGGCGCTCGACCTCAAGCTCCGCCAGGAGATGCAGATCGAGCTTAAGCAGATCCAGAAGGAGGTCGGGATCACATTCGTGTACGTCACCCATGACCAGGAGGAGGCGCTGACCATGAGCGACCGCCTGGCGGTCATGGCCAACGGGCAGATCGAGCAGGTCGGCACGCCGGTCGAGGTCTACGAGCAGCCTGCGACCGAGTTCGTGGCCGGTTTCATCGGCATCTCGAACGTGCTGATGCGGGACGGGGTCCGGTTCGTGGTGCGCCCGGAGAAGATCCGCATGCTCGCGGAGGGAGAGCAGGCGCCGAGCGGGATGACGGTCGAGTCGGGGCAGGTCGAGGAGGTCATCTACGTGGGCATGAGCACCCGGTACCTGGTGCGCCTGGACCGCGGAGAGCAGCTCATGGCGGTACGTCAGAATATGGACGCCTTGGGCGACGCCAAGAAGTTCGAGGGCCGCCCTGTGAGGCTGGCCTGGACTGCTGATCACACGTATGTGCTCGAGAACGGGAGGTAGGAAAGCCGATGAAGTTTGGTGCACTGGCGGCGGTCGCCGTGCTGGCCGTGACCGCGTGTGGAACCACCCCAGGAGGCGGCGGCAACACGCAGCAACAGCCGCCGACCGCGAACATCAAGCCGCCCGACTCCATCGCCCTCGCCGGCGAGGGTCAGCTGAACCTGATCGCCTGGGAAGGGTACGTCGACGACTCGTGGAAGAAGCAGTTCACACAGCAGACCGGGTGCACGGTCAACGCCAAGTACGCGGGCTCGTCGGACGAGATGGTCACCTTGATGAAAGACGGCGGCGGTGGCCAGTACGACATGGTCTCGGCCTCCGGCGACGCAGATCTCCGCCTCATCTATGGCGGTGACGTCAAGCCCATGAACGAGAAGCTCATTCCCGACTGGAACAACTTCCAGACGTACTTCAAGAACCCGCCCTACAACACCATCAACGGCATCCACTACGGCATCTCTCTCCAGTGGGGGCCGAACACGCTCCTTTACAACACGCAGAAGTTCCCGAACAAGCCGACCAGCTGGGCCGTCATCTACGACCCGGCGAACAAGGGCCTGGTCACGGTGCCCGACAACCCGATCCAGATCGCCGACGCGGCGCTGTACCTCAGCAAGACCAAGCCCGAGCTCAAGATCACCGACCCGTATGAGCTGAAGAAGAAACAGTTCGACGCAGCCGTACAGCTGCTCAAAGACCAGCGGCCGCTGATCAAGAAGTACTGGGCGCTGGCATCGGACGAGATATCGCTGTTCCAGAACGGCGACGTGGTGGTGGGAGCGGCGTGGCCGTACCAGACGATCCAGCTCAAGGCTGCCAAGGCGCCGGTCGACGACACCATCCCGGTCGAAGGCGCAACTGGGTGGGGTGACACCTGGATGCTGGCCACCAAGGCCCCACATCCCAACTGCGCTTACAAGTGGACCGCCTACGTCAGCACGGCCAAGGTGCAGGCCCTGCAGGCGCTGTTCTTCGGTGAGACCCCGGTCAACACCCAGGCCTGCGCCCAGATGGAGGCCCTGCAGGCCGGGTCTTGCAAGCAGTACCACGCCGACGCGCCAGGCTCCTATTTCGACCAGATCAAGTTCTGGAAGACACCGATCGCCGCCTGCGGCGACGGCAGCAACGACTGCATCCCCTACGACCAGTGGCTCGCGGCCTGGACGACCATCAAGGGATGACGCCTCAATAGCTGTTCGAGCGGCCGGACGGCCCCGCCCCAAGACCGGCGGGGTCGCCGGCCTCCAGACCTTCTTCTGGCGGTTCGCCTGGCTGCGGCCGCTGCTTCTCCTGACGCCGCCCCTGGCCTGGTTCGTCGTCATCTACCTAGCCTCGCTTGCGACCCTGCTGGTGACCGCTTTCTGGACGATCGACCCGTTCACCACCCGGATCGTGCAGGTGTGGACGACCCTGAACTTCGAGCGCATCCTCGAGGAGCCCGCCTACCGGGCGATCATCAGCCGCACGGTCGTCATGGCCGCACTGGTGACGCTCACGGACGCTCTGCTGGCATTTCCCTTCGCCTACTACATGGCGCGCGTCGCCTCGCGCCGGGTCCAGACGCTGCTTTTCGCCGCGGTGCTTCTGCCGTTATGGGCCAGCTACCTGGCTCGCGTGTACGCCTGGATCCTGATCCTGAACCACAACGGCATCCTCAACTGGAGCCTGACCTCGGCCGGCTTCCCCGCGCCGGACATCGGCTACTCGAACACGGCGATGTGGGTCGTGTTCTCCTACATCTGGCTGCCGTTCATGATCATCCCGGTCTACGCCGCGCTTGAGCGCGTGCCGGAATCGCTGCTCGAAGCCGCCTCCGACCTCGGCGCGCCGCGCTGGCGCGCCATCCGGGACGTGGTGCTTCCGCTGGCGCTGCCTGGGGTGGTCGCCGGCTCCATCTTTACCTTCTCGCTCACGCTCGGCGACTACATCACGCCGATCCTGGTCGGAGGCGCGGGGTCGAGCTTCATCGGCAACGTGATCTACAGCAACGTCGGCATCGCGAACAACATCCCGTTTGCGGCGGCCCTGGCCATCATTCCCGTGGGGATCATGGCCATCTACCTGCTGATCGCCCAGCGCATGGGCGCGTTTGAGGCCCTCTGACCATGGAAGGTTTCTGGGCGAGGCTGGCGCTCCGGGTCTGGGCCGCGTTGATCCTCATCTTCCTTTTCACGCCGATCATGCTGATCTTCCTGTACGCGTTCAACACGTCGAACATCCAGAGCTGGCCGATCCCGGGCCTGACGCTCAAGTGGTTCAGCTCGACCTGGAACGACCCCGACGTGACGAGCGCGCTCGGCCTGTCGCTCCAGGCGGGGCTGATCGCGACCGCGCTCGCGCTGGTCCTGGGTTCATGCGCCGCCTTCGCCATCCACCGCATGACCTGGTTCGGCAAAGAGACTGTGAGCCTCCTATTCGTGCTGCCCCTCGCACTGCCCGGGATCGTCACCGGGATCTCGCTCCAGGCTTTTTTCAGCTTCGGCGGTGTCCCGCTCTCGACCTACACCATCGTCGTCGGCCACACGACGTTCTGCATCGTCGTCGTCTACAACAACGTGCTTGCGCGACTGCGCCGGACGCAGGGCTCGTTGGTCGAGGCGGCCATGGATCTCGGCGCCAACGGGTTTCGCGTGTTCCGCGACATCACCCTGCCGTTGATCTCGACGTCCGTGGTCGCCGGCGCCATGCTCGCGTTCGCCCTGTCGTTCGACGAGGTCATCGTCACCACGTTCACCGCCGGCGCCCAGAACACGCTGCCCCTGTGGATCTTCGGAGCGATCCGCCTCGGTCAGCGCCTCCCGGAGGTGAACGTCGTGGTGTCGTTCGTGATCCTGATCACGATCATCCCCGTCTTGATCGCCGCCCGCCTGACCGGCGGCGGCGCGACCCGCGTCCCGGCTGCGGTTACGGCACCAGCACCGACAACGCCCACAGAGCCAGCCCTATAGCGATCAGGTTCACCTTGCGATAGCGCCACCCCGCGGCGGCGGCCACGAAAGCAAGGAACGCCAGCACCAGGAATACCACGCTCAGGCTCAGGTTTGACAGCCGGCTGACCAGGTAGGAAAGGGACACCAGGGCCAGGCCGATCGCGATCAGGTCGACCTTCCGATAGCTCCATCCGATCGCGGCCAGGACGAACGCAACCAGGGCGAGGATTACCAGCACTACGCTCAAGCTCAAGCTCATGGCGTCAATCTTCGTCGATCGTCCCCGCCGGACGATCCCCCAAATTTGTGTTTTGGTCGGCCTCGGCACTTTTGCCGGCGCCTGGGATAGTGCTTTGGCCGGCCTCCGCACGCTTCACATGCAGGGCGCGTGGCGCTGCTAGGAGCGGACCAGGTCTCCGAGCAGGTGCACGCCCCATCCCTTCGGCATCACTCGCTCCGACATCACGGACGCATTGAACATGAGCCTGTTCACCGCCAGGTAGGTCGGGTCGGCCACCACGCGAAGGTCATAGACCTGCAGGCCTGAATCCCGCGCGTGGGCGCGGATGGCCACCACGGTGTTGGCGCGGTACTGGACCGGGAATGTGTCCGCCTCGTCGCGGCCGTAGAACATCGGCACCAGGCGTCTCTGCAAACCAGGGAGCGCCCTGCCGAGGCGGTTGGCAAGCATCAACGGGTTGCGCATGTTCGGCGTCAGGAAGATGAAGTGCCCACCCGGCCGCAGAACACGGCGCACCTCGCGAAATGTCTGGACGGGTTGGCGCAGATGCTCGAGCACCCACAGGCACGCGACCATGTCGAAGGACTCGTCGACGAAAGGAAGCCGCTCGCCCACACCGCGGATGACCGGCATGCCTTCCGCGCGGTGCTCGCTCAGCGATGGCGAATCCGGGTCGAGGCCCGCGGCCAGCTTGACGTCGCGCCAGAACAGCTCGACCACACCGCCGCGCCCGCATCCCAGGTCGAGCACGCGGCTCGATGGATTGAGGTGGCCGCGAACCATCGCCTCGAGCTGGTCGCCGCTCGACCGCCAGCCTGGACGGATCGTGCGGTACCGCTCGCGATACGCGTTCTGGACCGACAGCGGAAGAAGAGGCCGCTCCCGCGCCTGTGACATGCAGGCGGCATTCTCGCTCTAGGCGTGCTTCGCCGCAACCATGAGGTCTTTGATAAAGGCGGCCATCGCGACGTCGCGCGACTCGTCGTCGGTCGCCCTCAAGATCGAGGATGGGTGCACCGTCGCCACGACCGGAATGCCGAAGGGGGACGCGAGGACCTCCCCGCGCTGCCTGCTGACGCGAAACGCGGGCCCCATCACCGACTGAGCCGCCGTCGCACCCAGCAGAACCAGCATGCGAGGCCTGACGACTTCGATCTCCGCCTCCAGCCAGGGGCGGCAGGCGCGCACCTGTCCGGCGTTGGGCTTCTCGTGCAGCCGTCGCTTGCCGCGTCGCGTCCAGCGGAAATGCTTGACGGCGTTGGTCAGGTAAACGCGGCCGCGATCGATGCCGGCCTCGTCGAGTGCCTTTTCGAGCACGCGCCCCGCGGGCCCGACGAAAGGCTTGCCCTGCAGGTCCTCCTGGTCTCCGGGTTGCTCGCCGATCAGCATCAACCGGGAGTGCTCCTCGCCCTCGCCGAACACCGTCTGGGTCGCGTTCAGGTACAGGTCGCAGCCTGTACAGGTCGCGGCGGCTTGCCTCAACCGCGCCACGCTCCTCGCGTTTTCGGGAGGCTGGGCCATGCTCAAGAAACGCACAGGTTCGCCTCGAAATCGGCCAAACCCCTCCCCGGGCCTGAGGGGCATCGTGGCTCTCTACACTCCTTCTTCGTGGAGGGCCTGCTGGCGGCGTGGGACGGAGAGTCGGTATCGATGCACCGCGACCCGGCAACCGGGACCTGGATGTTCATCTGCGTCCATTCGACGCGCCTCGGCCCGGCGGCGGGTGGCACGCGCATGAAGCACTACCCGCGGCTTGCCGACGCACTGGCCGATGGCATGCGCCTCGCCGAGGCCATGAGCTTGAAGTTCGCCAGCGTGCAGTTTCCGCACGGTGGCGGCAAGGCCGTCATCGCCCTCCCCACGCCTGAGATACCCGAGGGCGACGCGCGGCGCCGGCTGTTTCGCGAGTACGGAGCGTTCATCAACTCACTCGGAGGCCTCTACAGCGCCGCCCCCGACATGAACACCTCGGCACTCGACATGGACGTGATCGGTGAGGTCACGCCATTCGTCTTCTGCAGGACCGAGGCCGCGGGCGGGTCCGGCGACACAGCACCCGACACGGCCGTCGGGATCCTGCACGGGATTCGCGCCGCCTGCCGCTACGCGTTCGGCTCCGACGACCTGAGCCGGCGCAGCATCCTCGTCCAGGGCGCGGGCGGCGTCGGCGGACGCCTCCTCGAGCTGCTTATGGAGGCGGACGCTAAGGTGATCGCCACGGACGTCGACCGCCGACGGCTCGATGCGCTGAGCGCCAAGGGCGTCCAGGTCGTCCCGCCGGAAGCGGCCCTCACCACGGAGTGCGATGTCCTCTCCCCCTGCGCGGTGGGCGGAATCATCAACTCTCGGTCCATCCCGGGCTTGCGCTGCCGCGTGATCGCCGGGGGCGCCAACAACCAGCTCGAGACTCCCGAGGACGCAGACCGGCTACGCGAGAAGGGGATCGTCTACGCACCTGACTTCGTGATCAACGCGGGCGGCGTTCTGCACGGCGGCGGCCTCGAGGAGCAGCGCTGGACGCGTGAAGTCCTCGACGAGAAATTGCGCGGGATCGGCGACGCGGTCTATGCGATCCTGGAGCGATCCGGCCGCGACGGCGTCAGCACCGACGCGGCGGCGCGAATGATCGCGCTGGCACGAATCAACGCGAATGGGCCCTCGGGCGCTTGATCGTGAGCTTCAGCGCGGTCCGTGGGGCAATCCTGGCCGTCGTTCTCATCCTCAGCGCCTGCGGTGGATCTCCTACCGCGGCCCGCACCCCTTCGCCGTCGGCATCAGGGACGTCACCGGCGCCCGGCACCTCCCCGACCGCCGGTCCCGCCTCCCTCGTCCACTGCACCGGCGCGGTTCCCGCGGGGGACAACCTGGTCATCGGGACTGTCGCGGGCGACGCGACGATCGTGGTCCGCGACATCCAGGATCCGGCGCACGCGCGGAACCTGTGCACCTTCGAGTCGTCGGTTCTAGCGCCGCAGTTCGTGAGTGGCACCGCCGTCGCCTACGAGACGGCGGACAACCAGATCATCAAAGCCGATCTCAGCAGCAGTGGCACGACGGTCCTGGCCACTTACTCGAGCGGTTTCGACTCTGGCCAGTACGCGTTCAGCCCTGACGGACAATCGCTCACCTATCTCGACTCCAACGCCTGGCATCTCGTGAACCTTGCCGGCAACCGCGTGCTGACGACGCTGCCTGCCGTTCCGGGCCGTGGCGTCAGCCCCGACGAAGACGACAGCTTTCTCAGCTTCTCTCCCGATGGTCAGTACGTCGCCTACTTTCAGACCTTCCATACCGGCGGCACCGGCGTGAGCGCGCCTGACCAGGTCCGTCGCGCGAGCGATGGTGCGCTGGTCTATTCCACGTCGGGCATGACGATGGCGGTCTGGGCTTCCGTGCCGAGCCGGCTCTTCTTCCGCGGGGCCACCGGGCCTCTACTCCGGTGGGATCCATCGGGCGGCGCCACCCCGATGGCCTCGATTCACTGGATCAGGCCGCACCAGTCACCCGACGGCAGATGGATCACGTACAGCCTGCGCACCTCGACCGGCGTCCACAGCGTCGGGTTCTACAGTGTGCAGGCGGACAGCCAGACCGCATCGACTGCGGTCGGGCGATCGGGGGCGCGTTTCCTGAGCAACGACCTCGTCTGGTACATAGGCGAGCGCGCCTGCTCGACGTGCTTCGGCGGACAGCCGACGCCGACCGGCGCGACCTACATCTACAGCATCGCGGGCGCGTCAGAGATCACGTCGCGCCTCTCCGCGGTGCACGACGTCTGGCCGCGCGTCACGGCGCCTGCGCTCTAGGGCCTAAGCCATCTCCCGGCGGCGCTGCTCGCCGTGCGCCTCTTCCGGCACGCCCATCATCCGTTCCATCACGGCGCGGTACTGGAGCAGTGCCTGGCGCATGCCCTCGGTCTTGTCGCGCGACGAGTAGCCGAGCTTGTGCGCCCTCTTCATCTCTTGCGGCAGGTCACGCTCGGTCAGTGGATGCCCGCGCTCCCGCAGCATCGTCATGACGAGCGACTCCGCCTCGCGGACGGCTTGCTC
>DASXSD010000013.1:0-28516 GCA_036506195.1 Candidatus Dormiibacterota bacterium | reverse complement strand
GGCCAGTTCGCAAAGGCGTGGATAGAGGTCTTGCCCGTTGCGCTCGAGCTTCGTGAACCAGGCGTTGTGGTTGATACCCGCGCACCGCCACTCCATCTCCTCATACGGAATGCCCAGGTAGCCGGCGATCTGGCGTGAGGTTCCTTGAACGCTGTGACAGAGACCGACGAGCTGCAGGTCGGTCGCCTGCAGTGCCGCGAGGGTGAGGATCGACATCGGGTTGGTGTAGTTCATGACGATCGCTCGCGGTGCTACCCGCGCGACGTCGGCGACGATCTCCAGCCACGCGGGTCCAGTGCGCAGGGCTTTGAAGATGCCGCCAGGCCCGATCGTGTCGCCGATGCACTGGTCGACGCCGTAGCGCATCGGGATCTCGTAGTCGTGGCGCACGTTCTGCAGGCCGGCAACCTCGATTGAGTTGACCACGTAGTCAGAGCCGGCGAGCACGTCGAGCCGCCGCGTGGACGCCTCGACCCACCAGCTCTTGCCGGAAAGCTCGACAAGCCGCTCGGCGATCCCTTTGGCGAGCTCGAGACGCTCCGCGTCGATGTCGACGAGGGCGAAGGTGCCTTCGTCGAGGCCGTCGACGGCCAGGATGTCGGTCATCAGCTGGCGGGCGAAGACCGCGCTGCCGGCGCCGATGAAGGTGACCCTGGGCATGGGGCCTTTAGTGGAACACGAACCCTTGGTTCCACGCCGTGTTCACCCGCGCGCAGTCCAGGATATGGGATGCGATCACGAAGCCCGAGTTCACGCATCGCTATCTCTACGGCAACGAACCCAACACGACCTGGAAGCCAGGCTCGCGGCTGCTCTGGACGGAGCACGCCAGCGGCAACGAGGTGGTCGACGGCGAGGCCATCGCGTATGACAAGCCGAACCGGCTGGTCTTCAGCTGGATCGTCAAGTACGACCCGGCGTTGACCGCGGACGGACCCAGTCGCGTCACCTACGAGCTCTCCGAGAAGGACGGGCTGACGAAGGTCACGATCATCCACGACGACTTCCCGAGCGGGAGCAAGGTCTACGACAACGTCGCAGGCGGCTGGCCGTACATCCTGAGCGGCCTCAAAACGGTGCTCGAGACCGGCTCGCCGATGGTGGCGGAGAAGAGCGCAGTCTAGGAGATCCACATCGAGGGCGCGCTCGTAGAGGGCGCACCCTCGATTTTCTTAAACCGTCGAGCGGCGGCCCACATACAGGCGGTAAAGCAGGAGCAGGATGAAGGCCCCGACCACCGCGATGACGATGGAACCGAGGTTGATTCCGGTCACGCTCCCGAACCCGAGCGCGCCCGCGATGAAGCCTCCGACCACCGCACCGACGATCCCGATGACGATCGTGATGATGATTCCGCCAGGATCGCGTCCCGGCATGATCAACTTTGCGATCACGCCGGCGATCAATCCGAGCACGATCCAAGAAAGGATGCCCATGGCACTCCTCCGTCACATGAGGTTGTCTGCCCCTCACAGTTTGAAACGTACGAGCTAGCCAATTTGACCCATGGTTTGATTAGTAGCCCGGCCGGCGACCGACTGGGCGCCGTCACCCTAATTTCCGCAAGGTGGCACATTGCGCCAGTTGGGCACGGTGTCGTTGACATCCTGGGTCCCGCTCGATCCATAGCTGAGAGTCAGCATGCGGTTGTTGATCTCACCGCAGGACCCGTCCTTCTCGACGAAGTCCCATGAGCCGAGCGTGTACTTGTACTCGATCTGCGTCGTCTCCTTGCCGGTGAGCGTGATCGTCCAGTGCGTGGAGTCGACCTTCGTCAACACCACGCCGGCCGGGTCCCACTGCGGCAGCCCGCCATCGAGACGGTCGAGGGTGCCGGCGATATACACCGACTTGTTGCCCGGCGTGGTGGCCGGGACCGACACCGTGAAGACCACGGTCACGGTGCGGAGCTCGGCGAGCGCCGACACCTCGTTGGAGTAACCGGACCTGTTGAACGAGTTGTCGACCGCGCGGACGACGTAGTAGTAAGTGGCGCCTTCGATCACGTCGGAGTCGACGTAAGACGTCGTGCCCGCGGGCACGGACGCGATCTGCGTGTATGGGCCGCCGTGACTGCTCCCGCGGAGAACGTCATAGCTGAAAAGGTCCGATGCGGCCGCGGCGTCCCACTGCAGCGAGATGCCGTTCGCCGAATGCGCGGTGACAACCAGGCCCGTGGGCGCCGGAGGCGCCGTCGTGTCACTGCTGGGCTGAACCGTGAGCACCCCAGGGGCCGCAGGTGTCGGACCGGTCAACGGCCCATTCAGGTCGGCGTACGTCCAGAACGCGCCGCCGCTGTCCGTGTAGCGGAACAGGTAGTTGAACGTCCCGACCTGGTCCGGCGTGATCGACGCGACGTACTCGTGGTTGTTGCCGGTCCTCAGGTTGAAGTCCGCGTCGGTCCAGGTCCAGGCGGCGTTGTCCACCGGGCTGCTGCCCACCGGTCCGACGCCAAGCTGCGCCTGCACGGTGGGGCTCGGGGTCGCGCTCACGTCGGTCAGGCCTGCGATGTACACCTGGCCGTAGATGTGCTCGACCGTCAGGGCGCTGATGGTGATGGTCAGGCTGGGAGGCCACTGCAGGTTCGCCCAGCCGATGGGCAGGTGCGGCACGGCGGTGACCTCGTTCGAGGCCGCGCTTTCGTTGCCCGCGGCGTCCAGCGCGCGGACGACGTAGAAGTACTTGCGGGCGTTCTGGACGGCGGTGTCAGTGAAGGTCGTCCCGGTGGCAGGCCCGGCCAGCACGTAGCCGCCGCCTGGCAGCGGGCTCCGGTACACGCGGTAGGACGCCGCCCCCGCGACCGCGTTCCACATCAGGCCTACGCGCGCATTGCCCTGCTCGGTCACCGCGAGCCCCGTCGGCGCGGAGGGCGCGACCAGGTCCGCCGTCCGGCTCAGCAGGAGCAGGCCGCTCATCGGGTTGAGGTGCACATGGAGCTTGCCGGCCACAGTCGTCGCGCGCACGTTTGACACGGGGTTGCCGACCCCGAAGCTCGCGTCGAACGTGACGGCGTCGTGGACATAGCTCCCGACGGCGAGATCCACGTCCAGCGTGTTGGAGCCTCGATTGATGGCCACGACCGCGACCTGGCTCGAGGTCTTGCGGCCGTACGCGAGGATGCCTTTCGCATCGTCGGCAAGCAGGACCCGGAAGTCACCCGCAGACAGGACTGGATTCTCTTTGCGGACCGCAGCCAGGCGCTGGTAGTGCTGGAGCATCGAGGCGTCGGGCTGGCCGCCGGTGTCCGTCCAGGGATACGTCCGGCGGTCGTCAGGGTCGGTTGCCCCGGTCATGCCCACCTCGTCGCCGTAGTAGACGGTCGGCGAGCCTGGCACCGTGAACTGGATCAGCGAAGCGAGCCGGACCCGTTGCTTTCCGTTCGCAACGTTGGCCGCATCCATGTCCCTGTCGGCCGGGGTCGCCACGCCGGGTGTCAGCGTCCAGCGGATACGCTCGGTGTCGTGGCTGTCGAGCAGGTTCATCAGCGAGTAGTACGCGGCGTCGGGATAGTCCTCGCGGATCGACTGGAGGCGAGCAGCTACCTCAGACGGCTTCAGGGGATGGCCGCTGTCGGCGAATCCCTTGGAGTCGAAATTTTGCGGCGCCAGGAAGCCGACCACCGCATCGCGGAAGCGGTAGTCCATCGTCGTGTCCGCGCGGTCGCCGCGAAGGTAGCGGAGCAGCGTCGAGTCCTTCTGCCAGAGCTCACCGACGATGATCGCGCTTGGATCCTCCTCCTTCACGATCTGCCGGAAGCTCTCCCAGTAGCCGTCCGGGAACGACGGGTCGCCCATCACGTCCAGCCGCCAGCCCTCCACGCCCTGGTCGAGCCAGTAGCGGGACACGCTGTTCGGGCCGGTCACGAAAAGGCTCTTGACCTGCGCGTTCGACTTGTTGAGGACCGGAATCGAGTCGAAGCCGAACCAGCCGTTGTAGTACGTATCGCTTCCGCCCGGGGTTGTGGGAGCGCACGGGCTCGGCTCGAGACCGACCGGGGCGCGGAAGGTGAACCACGAGCGGTAGCTCGAGGCGGCGGACTCACAGGCTCCGACGGTCGCGTAGTGCTGATAGCGGTCGAAGTTCGGGCTGTCAGACGACATGTGGTTGAAGACCCCGTCGAGGATGATCCGGATGCCAAGCGCCTTGGCTTCGCGGACGAGATGCCGGAAATCCTCCAGCGTGCCCAGCCGGGGATCGATCTTCTTGTAGTCGGCGGTGTCGTACCGATGGTTGGACATCGCGGCGAAGATGGGGTTCAGGTAGATCGTATCGATGCCGAGCTGGCGGAGGTAAGGCAGTTTCTGCGAGATGCCCTCCAGGTCACCGTTGTAGTAGTCGCGGCCGCGCGGCTGCTCACGTCCGGTCCGCGTGCTGTCGAACCGCCACGGGCACTGGCTGTCCGGCACCGCGTAGTCACGGCAGTAGCCCTCGGGCAGCGTCCCCCACGAAAGGTTGATGGCGGGATCGTCATACCTGGTCGGGTTCACGCTGTCCCCGGTCGCATCGTCCGACTTGCGGAAGCGGTCGGGAAAGATCTGGTAGATGACCGCGTGTTGGGCCCATGCCGGGGTGACAAAGGTCGGGTCGAAGAACATCAGCGCGTAGCTCTGGTCGATCACGTCGGCGGTTGTGTTGCCCACGCCACCGTCGAGCGCCGGCGTGTCGTCCGCGTAGTACGCGGTGGCGGCGCCGTCCCGGACGATGAACCGATACCAGAGGTTGTCCGGTCTGCTCCGGGTCAGGACGGTCGCCCAGAAATCACAGGTCCTG
The DNA here is from genome assembly GCA_036506195.1 of Candidatus Dormiibacterota bacterium. GTDB lineage: Bacteria > Chloroflexota > Dormibacteria > Dormibacterales > Dormibacteraceae > 40CM-4-65-16. The sequence continues at coordinate 23,746 of DASXSD010000013.1, read as the reverse complement.
GATTCGAGCCCGGCCTGGTAGCACGACACGTCCGACGCGGCCACGGACATAGGCAGGATCTGCTGCCCCTGGGAGTTCAGGTCGTAGACGCGCACGGTTACCGACGTCACATCGTTGTGGAATGTGCGGAATCGGATGGAGACGGACGCACCCGCGGGCACCGCGCCGCCTGGCGTGCGGTAGAGAGTGTCGCGTGAGTCATGCCGCAGCCCGTCCCAGTGGATGTTGTTGTCACTGCCGCCGACCAGGATCGTGAGCAGGTGGGACGTCGGGTCATACGTGAAGGTGACGCGCTGATGGTCGACCGCGACCGAGAACGCGATGTTTGCGCCGTTGGGTGTACCGCCCTGGCCGTAGTTCTCATCCCAGCTTTCGTTGATGGCGACCTTTGCCTCATACGCGCCCTGGGGTAGGGCCGTGGTGGTGAACGAGTAGGTGCCCGTACCGGCCGGATCCTGAAGCCAGCTCCTCAAGCAGCCCGGGTCCCAATCGCCGGCGCAGCCAAGCTCGCTCTGGAAGCTGCCCGGCGCCGTGGCGATGATCGAGTTGTGGTTGTCGGTCACCCAGTGCATCTTGTGGTCGTAGTAGAAGGTGACGATGGTGGAGGCGCTGAGGTTGAGCGCGATGTTGGCGCCGTCACGCGTCGCGTGCAGCCCGTAGTTCTCGTCCCAGGAGTCGTTGAGCGCCGCCTTGTAGTCGTAGTTGCCGGAGGGGATGACGAAAGTGCGCCGCCAGACCTGGCTGTTGGCGTCGTACGAAAGGTGCGTGGCGGCGCAGCCAGGGTCCCAGTCGCCTGGACAGCCAAGCTCTGACTGAAGGCTGCCCGCGATCGTGACCGAAACAGGTTCGGCTGCGGTGACCGGTTGCGGCGTGGCTCCGAAGAGCCCGACCACGAGGACGGCGGCCAGTCCGATCGACGATCGCTTGCCAGGCGCCATGGAATTCCCCCTTCCCTAGGAGCGCGGCCGACTCGGTCACCGCACATTGTCCGCGCCCGGCGGCTCGAGTCAATCGGGGGCCTTTTACATCGCACCGGCTTCCGTTAGCGTCGGCGGTGCCAGGCGGGGTGGCCGAGCACGCAAGCCGGCGAGCGCAGGGCTTAGCGCGGCCAAGCGCACGGCGCTGGAGAAGAAGGCGGCCGGGGCCGCCTGCTGCCGGCGCAAACGGCGCCGACCCCGAGAAGCGGGCGGCGCTCCAGAAGAAGACTTCCGACCCGGCGGGCGTCCGTGGCAACCAGGCCGGAGCGGAAAAGCGCGCAGCGCTGGCGAAGGCGCACGGGGAGCCCATCGCCGCGAGCACGCATGGAACCGGTGCGGACAAAGAAGGCGGCGCTCGCGAAGGAATAGGGTTACAACGAGGAGGCCGACACACGTCGGCCTCCTTCGGCTCCACGGTCTTGGTGGTCAAACGCGCGTGCCGCAGCGATTGGCCATGGTCGGGGAGGCGGGATTTGAACCCGCGACCACTTGACCCCCAGTCAAGTGCGCTACCGGGCTGCGCTACTCCCCGATGGAGCAGTAATCGTACCGATGGCCTGACTGGGGGCGGTCGTGGGTCGCGGCGTGGCTAACGCGCGCGCGTGGTGGCCGGCACTCTCTGTGCAAGGGCGATCAGGTTCCCTTCCGTGTCCTTGAACCAGGCGCCTTTGGAGCCGTCGGCCAGCTCCGCGATGCCGTCCTTGGTCTTGAAGTCGGGGTAGTCGTAGTCCTCGAGCTTGACGCCCTTGCCTTTCAGCTCATTCGCCGCACTCATGATGTCGTCGACGTCGAGCCCGAGCTGGGTGTGATCACCCGAAGCCTTGCCCATGCTCGGAAAGACGAGAAAGCTGGTGTCGCCCGTCCGATACATGACACTGCCGTCTTGCTGCTCCTCGGTCGCCGTCAGTCCCAGCTTCTGCTCGTAGAACTGACGGGCGCGCTTGATGTCCTGCGCGGGGATGGTCGCGACCGATTCGATGATTTTGAGCATGGTGTTCCTCCTATGCCTCATATACGAGCGGCCGGAACGCTTCCGATTATGCGCGCGTCTAGGCTCGCGTGCCGTAGGCGACCAGGCTCCGATGCGTCTGCGAGAACCCCGCTTCCCGCAGGGCAGCTTTGAGTGGCGAATCCATCACCGGCACTCCGTCCACCTTTTGCAGCTCGACGCGTCCGGCCTGTGTCGCCATCGTGATAAGCGCCTCCAGGTGCGCGAGCTGCACCTCGCCGTTGGTGAGCAGCGAGCGCCCTCCGCGCTCCAGGTAGAGGACGAGGTGGCCGTCGTCGACCACACAGTACGCGCCCGCCGCGCGCGCCATCCTGCCGTCAGTTTGAGGCCAGGGCAGGACGGTGCCGTAAGCGTTCGCGGGATCGGTCGCCGCCATCGCGATCACGCCGCCACCCGACTCGCGCAGCGAGCGCAGTCGGTCCACCGCGCCTGGGAGGGCGAACTGTGACCCGCCCAGGCCCTCGACGAAGTAGCCGCGGCGGATCCGGCCCGACTCTTCCATCGCACGCAGGACCGGGTACAGGCTGGCGAACCCGCCCGGCCATCCCTCGCCGACCACGGCCTCGCGCGTCAGCACGCCGTGCCTCTGCAACAAAACCCCGGCCTCCGAGTGCAGCCGCTCGGTCGCGTTGGCCCCGGAGCCGACGAGGTCGGCGACCAACGACCACCGGCCCGTGGCGCGAGGTTGTGTGACGCGCGGAAGGCGAGGCTTGCGCACCGGCCGGCGAGCTGCGGGTCCGAGCATGCGCAGCGGCGCAAACGTGTCGTTGGTGACCTCGCCCGACCAGACGAGGTCCCAGAGCGCGTCGAGCATCACCTCTTCGTCGCCGCCACCACAGGCGTTGTAGATGTCGCGGAAGAAGCTCGCCCCGCGCGCGCCGAGGTGGCCGCGAATCCGCTCGTGGAGGTCCGACTGCGGCGGCTCGACCGGAGGTGGCGCCAGTCGCGGCGCGTCGCCGCGCAGGTAGAGCGCAACCCGCCCGTCGGAGGCACCGAGCGAGCCACGACCCACCCACACCACCTCGCCCATCGACACGAGCTCATCGAGCAGACGCGGGGCGTAGCCGGCCACGCGCGATGCGATGACGTCGCGCTCGATCACGGTCGCGGGGAGGGCCAGGCCCTGCAACTGGAAGACGACCTCGAGCAGCCTGTCCGTTCCCCCGCCCCGGACACCGATACCGTGCCACGCGGGAAGGAACCGGGCCAGCGCCACGGGCGGTACTGACTCGACCTCGCGCCGGAGCGCGGCCAGCGAGCGGCGCCGCAGGATGCGCAGCACCTCGGGGTGGCAGTACTCGCGGCCGTCGGTCGCCTTGCGAAACGCGCCGGCCAGCACTTCGCCGCGGGCGGCCAGCATCGAAAGCGCCACCTCCACGGGCTGAACGGGGAGGCCCCAGCGCCTCGCGGGGTCCGAGGTCACGAAGGGGACGTGGGTGCGGGCGTAGCGACGCACCAGCGACTCGAGCGGTTCAGGTCCCGCGTCCAGAAAGACATCGGGGAGGCCGACCGGCAGGCTGGCGCCCATCGCCTCCCGATACCGGCCCGCATCCTCGGCCGCGATCCACCGCATCTCACCGGCGACGCGGACCGAGACCGCGCGCCGCTCCTTTTCGAGCACCCGCAACCATTCCTCGGCAATGCCGCGCGCGGCCGACTCTTCCGCGCTGAGGTCGCCCAGCCGCACGAGCAGGTCGTGCGCCTCGTCCGCGTCGCGCGGGAAGCGCTCGGGCAGAAGTCCCTGCAGCTCCAGCTCGACCGCCGCGATCGCCTCCGGGTCGAGAAGCTCGCGCAGGTCTTCACTGCCCAGGAGCTCCGCGAGCAGCTCGCGGTCCAGGGTCAGCGCCTGCGCACGACGCTCGGCCAGCGGCTGGTCGCCCTCGTACATGTATTGCGCGACGTAGCTGAAAAGGAGCGACGAGGCAAACGGTGACGCGCGCTCAGTGTCGACGGCGACGACGCGAATCTCGCGCGCGCGAATGGCTCGCAGCACCGATTGCAGCGCGGGCATGTCGAAGTGATCGCTCATGACCTCCCGCCAGGTCTCGGCGAGGATCGGGAAATCCGGGTACTGTCCCGCCACCTGGAGGAGGGCCGCGCTGCGCATGCGCTGCTGCCACAGGGGAGTCCGCTGGCCCGGCCTCCGCCTGGGCAGGAGCAGCGAGCGCGCGGCGTTCTCGCGAAAACGGGCCGCAAAGAGAGCCGATGCCGGGAGCTGCGCAGAGACCAGCTCCTGCACCTCCTCGGGGTCGAGGATCAGGTCGTTCAGAGGCGGAGGCGATTCCACCTCCGGCAGGTGCAGCGCGATCCCGTCGTCGGTCCACAGCGCGCGCGCATCCACTCCGAGCGTCTGCCGGAGGTGCGCCTCCAGCGCGAGGGCGAGCGGGGCATGCACTCGTCCGCCAAACGGCGTGTGCAGGCAGACGCGCCAGTCGCCGACCTCGTCTCGAAACCTCTCGACCACCAACGTGCGGTCGTCCGGCACCGAGCCGGTGGCCGCGGCCTGGTCGTCGAGGTACTGGAGCAGGTTCTTGATCGCGAGGTCGTCGAAGCCCGCACGGTCGCGCAGCCGCTTCGCCGCCGCGACGGCGTCGACGCCGCGCAGCTCGCGGACCATCTTGCCCAACGCCGCACCCAGTTCGACCGGCCGGCTCGGGGAGTCGGCCTTCCAGAACGCGATCTTGCCGGGCTCGCCGGGCGCCGGAGTGACGATGACCTGCGATGGCGTGATGTCGACGATGCGCCACGTGGAGGCGCCCAGGACGAACGTCTCGCCGACGCGTGTCTCGTAGACCATCTCCTCGTCGAGCTCTCCCACCCGGCGCCCGTCCTCGGCCAGGTTGACGGTGTAGAGGCCGCGGTCGGGAATCGTGCCGGGATTGGTGACGGCGAGGCGCTGGGCGCCCGCCCGGCCGCGCACCTTGCCCGCGATCCGGTCCCACACGATGCGCGGTCGCAGCTCCACGAACTGGTCCGACGGATAGCGGCCGCTGAGCATGTCCAGCACCGACTCGAACGCGCGCGGGCCGAGGTCGCTGTACGGATAGGCCCGGCGGACGACACGAGCCAGCTTCTCGACGTCCCAATCGTCGAGCGCACACATGGCCACGACCTGCTGCGCCAGGACATCGAGCGGACGGCGGGGCACGACTGTGGTCTCGATGCGGCCGTCGAGCATGCCCTCGACGACCGCGGCAGACTCCAGCAGGTCGCCGCGAAATTTCGGGATGACCACGCCGCGTGAGATCTCGCCTACCGAATGGCCCGCGCGACCCACGCGCTGGATGCCGGCGGCGACGCTCGGCGGAGCCTCGATCTGCAGCACGAGATCGACCGCGCCCATGTCGATGCCGAGCTCGAGCGTCGAGGTGGCGACGAGCCCGCGGAGCCGTCCCGCCTTCAGCTCTTCCTCGATCAAAAGCCGCTGCTCGCGGGCGATCGACCCGTGGTGGGCGCGGACGAGGTCCTCTTCGGCGAGCTCGTTGATGCGGGCGGCGATCCGCTCCGCGAGCCGCCGCGAGTTGACGAAGATGATCGTCGAGCGGTGCGCGCGGACCTGGTCGAGCAGCCGCGGGTAGATGGCAGGCCAGATGCTGTTCAAGCCGCGCGCGCTGTCTTCGTCCTCGGCCGTCAGCCGCGTCATGTCCTCGACCGGGACCTCGACCGTGACCTCCATCGTCTTCAACCGGCCCGCGTCGACGATCGACACCTCGCGGTCCGCCCCGCCGAGAAAGCGAGCGACCTCTTCGAGCGGGCGCTGCGTTGCCGACAGCCCGATGCGCTGCGGCTGCACCTTCGTCAGCTCGCAGAGTCGCTCCAGGCTGAGGGCGAGATGGCTCCCACGCTTGGTCGACGCGACCGAGTGGATCTCGTCGACGATGAGCCAGCGGACGGGGGCCAGGATCTTCCTGGCCGCGCTGGTCAGCAGGAGGAACAGCGACTCCGGCGTCGTGATCAGGATGTCCGGTGGATGGCGCTCCATCGATCGCCGCATCTCCGCGGGCGTGTCACCTGTGCGGATGGCGACGGCGATGTCGAGCGGCTGCAGTCCGCGCGACTCCATTTGATGGCGGATGCCCACCAGCGGTGAGCGAAGGTTGCGGTCGACGTCGTGGGCCAGCGCCTTGAGCGGTGAGACATAAAGGACGCGACAGCGCTCGGCGTCAGGGGGCATCGGTTCCGAGGCCAGCCGGTCGAGGCACCACAGAAACGCGGCCAGGGTCTTGCCGCTGCCGGTCGGGGCGGCCATGAGGACGTGGCGGCCCAGGGCCACCTCCCGCCAGCCGCGCTCCTGGACGGCCGTCGGCTCGGCAAACGAGGCACGGAACCAGTCGCGCACCGCCGGAGAAAAGGATTCGAGAGCGTCGAGAACTTGCCCCACGTATGACAAGTTAGACGCTTCCGGCACTACAAACAAGTGTTCTTTACGCCCGGGTAGTTGGGGCCTAGATGGCCGGCGACGGCCAGTTCGGAACCAGCTGAGTCAGGCCCGCTGACAGGAGCGTCAGGTTGTTGGTGAGGAGAAGGATCCCCATCACCACCAGGACCGCCGCCGAGCCGAGGTCGATCGCCCGCCGGTGAGCGTTCAGGAACCTGACCAGCGGGCGCGTATTCTCCAATGCAAACGCGAGGCCGATGAACGGCAGGCCGAGCCCCAGGCAGTAGGCGAGCATCAGGCTCAGCCCTTGCGGCGTGGTGCCGATCGTGACCGCCGAGCTGAGGACCGCGCCGAGCGTGATCCCGATGCAAGGCGTCCACCCGCTCGCGAAACCCATGCCGAGCAGGAACCCGCCCGCCGCGCCGCCCCCATGGGGCGCGGTCTTCATGACCCGGTACTCGCTGTCCAGGAACGGAAGCCGGACCGCGCGGGCCACGTGGAGCGCCATCACGATGACGAGGATGCCGGCCACGACCGGGACGTACGCGCGGAACGGCTGCACGGCGAGCGAGAACACATAGAAGAAGAGGATGAAGATCAGAGACAGGCCGGCCACGAAGGCCGCGCCCGCGACCGCGATCGGTTGCCCAGCCCGGCCCCCCAGGTAGGCCAGATAGGCCGGAACCAGAGGTAGGACGCAGGGCGACACGAAGGAAGCGAGACCGGCGAGGAACGCGAGCGCCGGGTTGAGGTCGCTCAGCAAGCCGCGCTGGCGTGCCGAGCGAGGTCGGCGATCGCGTCGGCGACCTGTGGCCAGACCCTCCTCGGCAGATCGTGACCCATGCCCTCGATCTCGAGCAGCCGGGCCCGCGGGATCGCCGCCGCGACCTTGCGCCCGTTTTCGACCGGGACCAGGATGTCGGCGTCGCCGTGGATCACGAGCGCCGGCACGCGGATCGCGGCGAGCCTGTCGAGGCGACCTCTGGCGCCCATGATCGCGTGGAGCTGACGCGCGAAGCCGGCCGGGTGATAGGCGCGGTCGATCGCCCGTTCAATGCGAGCGCGTTCCCAACCGTCGTCGAAAGGGTCGCTCGGGCCGAGCAGCACTTTCTTGGCCCAAAGGCCGAGCTCGATCTGCTCCTCGCGCGTCTCGGGCGGCGGCACCGTGAGCACCCCGGTTCCCTGCTCCGTCGGCGGAACCTGATCGTGGCCGCCCGGGCCAGACATGATCGAGGTCAGGGTGAGGACCCGGTGCGGATGGTTGATCGCGAGCAGCTGGGCGATGAACCCGCCCATCGATGCGCCGACGACGTGGGCCGCCGGGATCTCGAGTGAATCCAGAAGCCCGGCGGCGTCGTCGGCCATGTCATCGAGCTCGTAGGCGTCATCGACGTAGGTCGAGAGGCCGGCGTCCCGGTTGTCAAAGCGGATCACAAAGAAGCCCCGCGCCGCGAGCAGCTCGCAGAACTCGTCGTCCCAGCTGATCATCTGGGTGCCAAGCCCGCCAATGAGGAGCAGCGGCGCGACGGCCGGATCGCCGAACGCCTCGTACTCGATCTCGATCCCGTTCGCGCTGGCGCGTGGCATCACAGCCATGCTACTAATCCCCTCGTGGCAAAGCCGCTGCCGGCCCGCTCCGAGGTCGACAAACGGTTCACCTGGGACAGCGAGAGCGTCTTCAGCGACACCGCCGCGTGGGAGCAGGCCGTGCAGTCCATCATCTCGATGCTCCCGGACCTGACCGAGTTCAAGGGTCACCTGGGCGAGTCGCCCGACACCCTCGCCGACTGGTTCGACGCCAATGAGCGCGCCCACCGGCTGATGGCCAAGGTGGTCGTCTACAGCTCGATGCAGTACTCCTGCGACGTCGGCGACCAGGAGGCCGCGGCGCGCGCGGACCGCGCCCGCTCCACCGCCGCGCAGCTTGGCGCAGCGGCGTCTTTCGCCCTCCCGGAGATGCTCCAGGTCGGGATCCCCAAGCTCCGGGAGTGGGTCGCGACCTCGCCACGACTCTCCTACCTAGGCCATTACTTCGACCGTCTCGAGAAGCTGCAGAATCGCGTCCGGAGCGCGGAGGTCGAGGAGCTGCTGACCCAGGTGTCAGACCCGCTGGCCACCGCCCTCTCGGTGCACAGCGTGCTGGCGAACACGGACCTCAAATTCGCGCCGGCGGTGGGCTCGGACGGCGAGCTTCGCGAGGTCGCCCAGGGCACGATCTCATCCCTGCTCACCCACCCGGACAGAGAGGTCCGGCGCACCGCGTTCGAGAGCTACGCCGACCAGCACCTCGCGATGCAGCACGCCATGGCGGCCAGCCTGGCCGGCGGCGTCAAGCGCGATGTGTTCTTCGCGCGCGCGCGTGGATTCTCATCCTCACTCGAGGCGGCGATGGAGCCGAGCCACATCCCGATCGAGGTCTTTCACAACGTGATCCAGACGTTCCGCGAGAACGTAGGTACATGGCACCGCTACTGGCGCATCCGCCGCGAGGTCCTGGGCCTCGAGGTTCTGAAGCCATACGACGCGCGCGCGCCCCTGAGCTCGCGGACGCTGCGGGTTCCTTACGAGGAGGCTGTGGAGTGGATCGCGCAAGGCGTGGCGCCGCTGGGCGACGACTACGTCAAGGTCTTGCGCAGGGGAGCGTTCGAGGACCGCTGGGTCGACGTGTACCCGAACAAGGGCAAGCGCATGGGCGCGTTCTCGACCGGCGGCATCGACACGCCGCCCTTCATCTTCATGAGCTACAACGGCGACATCTACTCGATGAGCACCCTTGCTCACGAGCTTGGCCACTCGATGCACTCGTACCACGCCCGGCGGACGCAGCCCTACGTCTACTCCAACTACGGGCTGTTCCAGGCCGAGGTGGCGTCGAACATGCACCAGGCGCTCACGCGACGGCATCTGCTCGCGACCAAGACCGACCCCGCGTTTCAAATCGCGGTCATCGAAGAGGCGATGTCGAACTTCTACCGCTACTTCTTCATCATGCCGTCGCTGGCGCGGTTCGAGCTCGAGGTCCACGAGCGGGTCGAGCGCGGCATCGCCCTGACCGCCGATTCAATGAACCAGCTGATGGCCGACCTGATGATGGAGGTCTACGGCTCCGAGGTCGAAGTCAACGAGCGCGACCGCGAGCGCATCGGCTCGACGTGGGCGCAGTTCCACACCCACCTGTACAGCAACTTCTACGTCTACCAGTACGCGACCGGCATCGCCGCCGCGGATCACCTGGTAGGACGCGTGGCGGCCGGCGACGAGAAAGCCGTCGAGTCCTACATAGCGTTCTTGAAAAGCGCCGGCTCGATGTATCCGCTCGAGGGGTTGCGGATGGCCGGTGTCGACATGACTTCGCCGGAGCCCGTGGAGGCGGCGTTTGCAACGCTCGCGTCGATGGTCGACAGGCTCGAGAAGCTGGCTACTCCAGCACGATCCTGAACACGTCCGAGTCGCGGATCTTGAACCCCAGCCGCTCGTAGAGGCGATGCGCCGAATCTCGCTGCGGGCCGCGTCCTGACTGCAGCTCCGCGATCTGGGCGCCGCGGTCGCGGCCGACGTCGAGGGCCGCCTTGACGAGGGCCTCGCCGACTCCCCTGCCGCGGGCGGACTCGTCGACCACGACCTCGTCCAGCCGCGCTTTGATCCAGAACGGGGTCGTGTACACGATGACGGTCGTCGTGCCCACGATCTGCTCGCCGTCCCGGGCGATGAGGAGCACCACGTCGGGGTCTTCGACGAGTCGCTCCAGGCGCTGGCGGTCCGGCACCGTGAGCTTCGGGTTCAGCTGCGGCAGCAGCCGGGCGAGGGCCTCGTGAATCTCGGGCGTCACGTCGCTCACAGCCTCGATCCGCACCGGCTTGCTCAAGCGCCGGCCTTGAGCTCGAGAAGCATCGTGCGCGCGTTCCCATTCCGGCCGACCGTGCGAAATCCGACGCTCTCGTAAAGATGCGCGGCACGTGAGTTCCCATCCTCGACGCTGAGGCTCATTCCTGGATGCCCTTCCGCGACGGCGAGCTCGATCAGGCCATTCATCAACCGCCTGCCGACTCCGAGGTCTTGATGCGCGGCCGCGACAGCAATCCCCAGCTCCGGAATCTCCGGCCCGACGAATCCGTAGCCGGGCTTGGACGACGTGAACAGCCGGTACCAGGCGGCTCCGAGACGCTCCCCGGAGTCTGAGATGGCGACCACGGCAGAGTCACCAGGGCGTCCCCAGCCCGACACGTAGGGCGCCATGGCGGCGATGACATCGTCGTCCAGGCGTGAGGGTGCATCGCCTCGCCAGAAGAAGGCGCCGAGGAACATCTGGTGCAGGAATTCGGCATCCTCACGGCCCGCGATTCGGATCTTCAAGACAGGACCAGGCGAAGGATGGCAGCTGTCGCGGCCGCGATGCCGACCACGACCAGGAACGGGGCTCGAAGCAGCACGGCGGTGATCGCGACGGCAAAGGCGGCCGCGCGCACGTCGAGGACGAGGTGCTGGCCGGTTGCGAACGTGCCGGTCCCGACCAGCGCCGCCAGCAAGGCGATCGGAATCAACGAAGCGGTGGCCTGGAAACGTGGGTTTCGGAGCCAGCGCTGTGGGAGCGACAGCCCTGCCAGCTTCAGCAGGTAGCAGGCGACCGACGCCACCAGGACTCCGGCCCAGGTCACCGGCGGAACCATCCGAAAAGCGACACGAGAAGGGCGACGATCAGCAGGGGCACGCCGGCGGGTACGAAGGGGAGCACGACGATCGCGACCCCGGCCGCGGCAATGGCGATCGCCAGCGGCTCCCGGGCTCGCAGTCGCGGAGCGAGTAGGGCCAGGAAAGCCGCGGGCACGGCGGCATCCAGCCCGAAGACCTTGGGGTCGGAGATCGCCTTCGTCGCCAGGGCGCCGATCAGCGTCCCGGCGTTCCACAGCGTGAACAGCGCCGCACCCGTGGCATAGAAGGCAAAGCGGCTCTGCTCCGTTTTGTCGCGGGCGATCGCCATCGCGGTGGTCTCGTCGAGCACGAACTGGGCCGCCACCAGCCGCTTCCAGCCACGCACGTCAAGCAAGGAGGCGAGCCGAAGGCCGTAGAACGCGTTGCGCATTCCCAGGAGGACCGCAGCGGCAGCGCCGGCCCAGACGCTGCCTCCGCCGCCAACGACTCCGACCATCGCGAACTGCGATGCGCCGGTGAACATGACCAGCGACATCGCGCAGGTCTGGAGCAACGAGAGTCCGGCGGCTGTCGAGATCGCCCCGAACGCGATCGCGTAGGCGCCGCTGGCGACCGCGATGCCGAGCGCATCGCGCACGATGCCCCGGCGACCGTCTATCTCGCTACTCCGGCGTCACGTAGGCCGCGGTCAACCCGCCGTCGACGAGGAAGGTCGCCCCGTTGACGTAGCTCGACTCGTCGCTGGCGAGGAAGAGCGCCGCGTTGGCGATCTCGCGCGCCTTCGCGAGGCGGCCCATCGGCAGGTGCACGCGGCGCCGCTGGTAGGCGCCCGGGTCCTCGTTGAAGATCCGCATCAAAAGCGGCGTCTCGACCGGGCCTGGGCACAGTGCGTTGACGCGCACGCCCTGTCGCGCGAACTGCACCGCAAGCTCCCGGCTCATGGAGAGCACCGCGCCCTTGGACGCCGTGTAGGCGATCTGCGACGTCGCCGCACCCATCAGCGCGACGAACGAGGCGACGTTGATCACAGAGCCTCCACCCGCCTCGAGCAGGTGCGGGATGCCGTACTTGCAGCACAGGTACACGCCACGTGCGTTCACAGCCTGAACGCGGTCCCACGCGTCGGGCTCGGTGACCAGGATCGAGTCGTCGTCGGGCGGCATGATGCCGGCGTTGTTGTAGAGCACGTTGACGTACCCGTAACGCCTCTTCGTCTCGGCGTACATCGCCTCCACGCTCTTCGGGTCGCTGACGTCAGCAGCGAAGAAGAAGGCCTCGCGGCACTCGGACGCGGTCTTCTCACCCGCGTCCCGTCCCACGTCGGCGACACACACGCGTGCTCCTTCCGATGCAAAAAGAAGCGCCGCCTCGCGTCCGATGCCGCCGGCGGCGCCTGTTATGACGGCGACTTTTCCGTCGAGCCTACCCACGTTCGAAGAGACGCTCGCGCTCGTAGTTCGTCACGACCTTGTCGAAGAGCGACTGCTCGGTGCGCGCGTAGTTGAGGTAGTGGTCGATCACGTCGTCGCCGAACGCCGCCCGCGCCATCGTCCCGCGCTCGAGTTTGTCGATCGCCTCGCGCAGCGAGCTGGGGAAGCGCTGCACGTCCGACTCGTACGCGTTGCCCTTGAACTCGGGTGGAAGCTTCAGATTGTCTTCGATCCCGCGCAGGCCGGCCGCGAGGAGCGCCGCGAAGCACAGGTAGGGGTTGACGTCCGCGCCGGGGATGCGCGACTCGGTGCGGAGGTGCTGGCCGTGGCCGACGATGCGAAAGCCGCACGTCCGGTTGTCGTGGCCCCAGGCGAGCGTGGTCGGCGCCCAGCTGCCGGCTGCGTAGCGCTTGTAGGAGTTGATGTTCGGGGCGAGGAAGATCGCCAGCTCCGAGGCGTACGCGATGTGGCCCGCAAGGTACTGCTTGAAGACTTCGGACTCGCCGTCGAACACGTTGCGAGACTCCTTCCAGAGGCTCGAGTGCACGTGGCACGAGCTTCCGATCCAGCGATGGTCGGGCTTGGCCATGAACGTCACCGAGCGGCCCGCCTGGTGGGCCATCTCCTTGATGCCGTTCTTGTAGACGACGTGGTTGTCGGCCATCGTGACCGCGTCGGCGAAGCGAAAGTTGATCTCCTGCTGGCCGGGCCACGCCTCGCCCTTCGAGCTCTCGACCGGGATGCCGGCCCCCTTCATGCCCTTGCGCACGGCGCGCAGGAACGGCTCGTCGTAGGTGGTGGCGAGGATGTGGTAGTCGAGGATGTACGGCACCGAGGGCACGAGGTCGGTGTAGTGCTTGGCGTGCGCCTCCGCGTACGTCTCTTTGAGCAGGAAGAACTCGAGCTCGGACCCGAACATGGGCTCGAAGCCCAGCGCCCTCGCGCGCTCAACCTGGGCCCGCAGCACCTGGCGGGGTGACGGCCGGACCGGCTTGCCGTCGTGCCACGCGACGTCGCACAGAACCAGGGCCGTGGCCTCGAGCCAGGGGAGGCGGCGCAGGGTGGCGAAGTCGGGCACGAGATCGAAGTCGCCATAGCCCCTTTCCCAGTTGGCCATCTCGTAGCCGGGGACCGGGTCCATCTCCATGTCCAGCGCCAGCAGGTAATTGCAGCCCTCGACCGACTCGCCGTGGCCGGCCGAGTCCATGAAGTACTCAGCGTCGACCCGCTTGCCCATGAGGCGGCCCTGCATGTCAGTGAAGGCGACGACGACGGTGTCGATGAGGCCTTTCTCGACCTCGGAGGCGAGCCTGTCCTTGCTCAGCGCCGGCTCACGCTCCTTGCGCGCCACCCCGTCCTTCGTCAGCACCGCCGCACCTCCTGTGGAGAGAAGGCTGTTGAGCGCCGGCTAACGCTCACCAGCCGTGATACGAGGAGCCTAAACGCTTCTCCCCACTCTCGCGTGCCCTCAAGTGCCTGCCTGTCGGGTGGGTCGCTGCCGCCAGAACTTGAGCCCGGACGCTCATGAAGCGCTCCTCCCTAGTAGCCTCTCCCTGGCGGACCGTTCCGAGAGGGCTCGCTTGGCTGAGGATGTAACAGACATTACTGATGGCGGCGTGGCGGTCCTGAGCATGCGGTGGAGGCCGCGGGCGCTGGTCATCCAGCACGAGCTCACAACTCCAGCCGGGCTGATGACGGCATGGCTCGCGGAGCAGTCGGCCCAGGTCGACACGCTGCGCATCGACGAAGACGAGCGGATGGTGAACCCACGCGACTACGACCTGATCGTTTCGTTGGGGTCGGAAGTCGCCGCCTTTGATGAAAGCGTGGCGTTCGTGCCGCGCGAGGTGATGCTGTTGGAAGACGCGCGCGAGTTCGACGTGCCCATCCTCGGCCTGTGCTTCGGGGCCCAGATGCTGGCGCGCGTTCTCGGGGCGAGGGTGTTTCGTTCTCCAAAGGCTGAGATCGGATGGCACCCGGTCCGGACGCTCGCGCCGGACCTCGTCAGCGAGGGGCCATGGTTCCAGTGGCACTTCGATACCTTCGCTTCACCACCCGGCGCCAAGGTCATCGCCGAGACCGACGTCGGACCGCAGGCGTTCGTCGCGGGGCGCAGCCTTGGCGTTCAATTCCACCCTGAGGTGACGGCCGAGATCGTGGAGATGTGGGTGCGGGCCGGCCCGCGCGAGCTGAAGGCCGAGGACGTCGATCCGAAAGGCTTGCTCGCGGAGACCCGGCGGCGCGCCGCCGATGCGCGCCGGGCGACGTGGCGGCTTCTCGACCATTTCCGCGACCAGCTCATCAGGCGCCTGCGGTGATCAGCGCCGGCCAGGATCCTGGACCCCTTTAGCCCGCCGGCGATGGTTGGGCTCGGCCTGCTCGCGTTACTGGGTTTGATCGCGGCCAACGCGTTCTTCGTCCTCGGCGAGTTTGCCCTGGTCACCGTCGATCGAGGCCGGCTGCACGAGCTCGCAGAGCGAGACGACCCGCGGGCCAGGGCGCTGATGGAAGCCACAGGACAGCTGACGCGCAACCTCTCGGCGGCTCAGTTCGGAATCACGCTGTCGTCGCTCTTGATCGGTTTCGTCGCCGAGCCCCTGGTGGCAAGCGTCATTCACCCCGCCGTCCAGAGCTTGCCGCTGCCTGAAGAAGAGGTCGCGATCGGCGTGTCCGTGGGGCTGGCGTTGATCATCTCCACGTTCCTGCAGCTGGTCCTCGGCGAGCAGGTCCCCAAGGGCATAGCGATCGCCAGGCCGCTGCGTACAGGCTTGTTGGTGATCCGTCCCCTGCGCGCCTTCGCATGGCTCTTCGGGCCACCTGTGCAATTGCTCAACCAGCTCGCGGACGCGCTCGTGCGGCGCCTTGGCATCGAGCCCCGCAGCGAGCTGACCGCCGCGCGAACCATCGAGGAGCTGGAGGTCGTCATACGCGAATCGGCGACGCGCGGCACGCTCTCCAGGGAGACCGCGCGCCTCCTCTCGCGTGCGATCAAGTTCGGCGGCCGGACCGCGCTCGACGCGATGACCCCTCGGCCCCAGCTGGTCACGGTCTCCGGGTCGGCAAGCGCTGAGGCGATGTTGTTCGCCGCGGCCAGGAGCGGGCACACCGGGATCCCGGTGCAAGGTTCGAGTCCGGAAGAGGTGATCGGAGTCGGGCGGGTGGAGGACGCCCTGGCGCTCAGTCCGGACGCACGCAAGCAGACGAAAGTCTCGTCCATCGTCCGCGCGACTCTTGCCGTCCCCGAGTCGAAGGACCTGCTTTCGCTCATCACGGAGATGCGGTCCCAGCAAATCCAGCTGGTGACGGTGATCGACGAGTACGGGGGGCTCGCCGGAATCGTGACCGACGAGGACCTGCTCGAGGAGATGGTGGGCGAGATCGACGAGGGTGGGCCTGGCAAAGACATCGCGCGTGAGCCAGGCCTGCTGCCGGGATGGGCCCGTGAGGACCAGGTGCTCGAAGAGACAGGCTTTGAGATGCCGTCCGGCGAAGGCGCATACGAAACCCTCGCCGGCTTCTTGCTGAGCCACCTCGGACACATTCCGTCCGCAGGCGAAACCATCGGCGTCGAGGGCTGGCGGTTCGAGATCTCCGAGCTGGAGGAGCACCGGATCGCCTGGGTGCGGATCCAGCCTCCGTCCGCGCAGGAGCCCGAGGAGGACCAGGCCAGGTGATCGTTCCGCTCATCTTGCTTGCGGCGCTCCTGCTCCTGGCCAACGCGACCTTTGTCGGCGCTGAGTTCGCAAGTGTGGCCGCACGCCGGGCGCGCCTGCAGCAGCTGGCGAGCGAAGGTGACGCATTCGCCGCCACCGCGATCAGGCACTCTGGCGAGCTGCCCCAGACGCTCGCCGCCCTTCAGCTTGGGATCAGTGCGGCCTCGATCGGCCTGGGTTTCACACTCGAAGCGATCGTCGAGACGGCGCTCCAGCCGGTGCTGGGCATCGTCCCAGTTGAGCAGACCGTCGCCATCGACATCGCGCTGGCGGTCTTCGCGGTCGCCTTGGTGTCGAGCCTGCACACGCTGTTCGGAGAGATGGTGCCGAAGAACCTGGCCATCTCAGCTCCGGAGCGAGTCGCTCGCTGGCTGGCCCTGCCGACCTCACTCGCGATCTGGCTCGCGACTCCCTTTGTGCCTCTGGTCTGGGGCAGCACCCGCCTGTTGCTGCGCCTGCTTCGAATCCAGACTCCCGACACGATCGAGGTGGCAAGGTCGGCCGACGAGATTCGAACGATGCTCGAAGTGTCGCGCGCTGAGGGAACGATCCGCGACTACGACGAGCGTCTGCTCAGCAGGATCTTGTCTTTTGCACAAATGCGGGTGACCCAGGTCATGGTCGAGTGGGAGCGGGTCGTGTCGGTGCCGTCGTCTTCCACCCTCGGCGAGCTCGAGCGTGCGTTTGCCGAGACGCGACGAGGACGATTGCCACTTCGAGCCGCAGACGGGGAGTGGATCGTCGGTTACGTGAAGTCGTGCGACCTTGCCAGCGTCCCCTTAACACACAGAGCGGATCCGATTCCGGCAGGCATCGTGCGCGAGGTGGTTCAGGTCGACGAATCCGCGAGCGTCGTCGCGGCGCTGGAGCTGATGCGTGGCGCTGGTCGCCACTTCGCCGTGGTGATGGGGCCGGACGGCAGATCCAGGGGGATCGTGACCATGCGCAGCGTGATCGAGCTTCTGATCACGGATTCACCTGAGTCCTGACGGCGCGGCCGGCTAGACCGGCTTTCGGCTCCGGGCGCGCTCCACGAAGCGTTCAAACAGTCGTCGCGCCCATGGCAGCTCGGCCGTGAGCTCCTCGGGATGGCACTGCACGGCGACGATCATGCCGTCTTCCGTCTCCACGGCCTCGATGGTTCCGTCCTCGCCATAGGCGGTCTCGAACAGGCCGTGAGCGAGCTTTCCGATCGCCTGATGGTGCAGGCTGTTGACGCGGATCTTCTGCTCGCCGGCGGCGCGCCCGAGCTCGGATCGGGGGTCGACCTCGATGGCGTGCGCCAGGTGGTCGCGCCCAAACTGCCGGACCTCGTGGCCGTCGAGATGCTGCCGCAGCGAGCCGCCCATGGCCACGTTGATGACCTGCTGGCCGCGGCAGATGCCCATCACGGGCAGTCCCCGCTCGCGCGCCTGGCCGAACAGGCGGAGCTCGGTGTCGTCCAGCTCGCGGTCGATCGGCCCCACCTTCGGGTCGGGCGCTTCTCCGTACAGGGCGGGGTCGACGTCCCAGCCGCCGGGCAGCAAGAGCCCATCCAGGTCGGCCAGCGCCCCCGTGCCGGGGGGGAGCTCGACCGGCTGGGCGCCGACCGCCTCCACCGCGCGCTTGTATGGGATGTAATACTCGGCACCCCGGCGCGGGCTGGTCGTGATCCCGATCCGGGGCCGGTCTTCACGTGGCATTGCTTTGCTGACAAGATTACGGGCGAATGTGGTGGATTTGTCAAGAACGTACCCAAAGCCCGCGTTTTTGGGCGAAATGTAATGCCTGTTACTGACCATCGGGTCGGCGAGCGGGTCCGCCAGCGCCTGGACTCCCTGAGCCCGGCGGAGCGCAGGCTCGCCCGGGCGCTGATCGCCTCCTACCCGATCGCCGGGCTGGAGAGCGTGGCCAGATTCGCCGAGCGCGCCGGGGTCAGCCCACCGACAGTCACCCGCTTCATCGCCAAGCTTGGGTTCCGCGGCTACCCGGAGTTCCAGGAGAACCTGCGCGACGAGGTCCAGGCCAGGCTCAGCTCGCCCCTGGCTCGCTATCGGGAAGAGCCGCAGCGCGACTCGGCGATCAAGACCGCCCTCGACGTCTCCGCCCACAACCTGAAGGCGACCGAGGAGCTGCTGTCGGAGCGCGACGTCGAGGAGGCGGTCGCGCTGCTCGCCGACGTGCGGCGGAGGGTCCTTGTGCTAGGCGGCCGCGTCAGCGCGCCCCTCGCCCGGTACCTGGCCGCGCAGCTCCACCTGCTCCGGCCGGGGATCGGCCTCGTCGACTCCGAGCGCAGCACGCCCGCCCAGCAGCTGATCGACATGCGCAAGACCGACGTCCTGGTCGTCTTCGACTATCGCCGCTACCAGCCCGACACCATCGAGTGCGCGCGCATCGCAGCCGGACGAGGCTGCGACGTGGTCCTGTTCACCGACCAGTGGCTTTCCCCGGCGTCGGCCTTCGCCCGCCAGGTGCTGGTGACCAGCGTGGAGACGGTGGGGCCGTTCGACTCCCTGGTCGGTGCCACCGCGGTGGTGGAAGCGCTGGTCGCCGCGGTCCTGGCCAGGCTTGGGTCGCGCGCCGAGGCGCGCATGCAGAACCTCGAGCGGCTCCGGGCGGGCGACGTCCTGGGCGGCGGCTAGCTCCGAGTACGATTCGAAACGTGGTCACCGAAGCAATCAAGGCGCTTTCGGCGGAGGAGATCACCCAGCTCTGCCTGAAGCACACGCTCTACGACTGGGGGATGCAGGCGGGGTTGAAGCCGCTTCCGGTCGAGAGCGCAAGGGGCGTGTACTTCCACACCGCCGACGGACGCAGGTTCATCGACTTCAACAGCCAGCTGATGTGCGTCAACGCGGGCCACGGCGATCGCCGGATCATCGAGGCGATCAAGCAGCAGGCCGAGCGGCTGCCTTACATCAGCCCTTTCATGGCGCACGAGACGCGCGCCCGCCTGGGCGCCAAGCTCGCCGAGCTGCTTCCGGGCGATATCGACAAGGTCTTCTTCACGCTCGGCGGTGCCGAGTCGAACGAGAACGCGATCAAGATCGCGCGCGCAGTCACCGGCCGGCCGAAGATCCTCGCCCGCTACCGCTCGTACCACGGCTCGACGGGGACGGCGGTGCAGGCGACGGGCGACCCGCGACGGTGGCCGAACGAAGGATCCGGCGGCGGAGTCGTGCACGTGCTGGATCCCTACCACGGTATCCAGCGCGGGTGGGACACGGTGGAGGAGGCGCTGGCCGACCTCGACGAGACGATCCAGCTCGAAGGACCTTCGACCATCGCTGCGTTCATCCTCGAGCCGATCACGGGAACGAACGGGATCCTGATCCCGCCCGACGGGTACCTCCAGGGCGTGCGCGCGATCTGCGATCGCTACGGGATCCTGATGATCTGCGACGAGGTCATGACCGGGTTCGGGCGCACCGGCCGCTGGTTTGCGGTCGACCACTGGGGCGTGGTGCCCGACCTGATCACCATGGCGAAAGGATTGACGTCCAGCTATGTGCCGCTGGGCGCGGTCGGCATGCGGCCGCACGTGGCGGCGTATTTCGACGATCACGTCTTCTACGGCGGGCTGACGTACAACTCGCATCCGCTGGCCTGCGCGGCCGCGCTCGGCGCGATCCAGGCTTACGAGGAGGACGATATGGTCGGCAACTCGCGGCGCATGGGCGAGGTGCTGGCGCGCCACCACAGGCAGCTGCGCGAGCGACATCCTTGCGTCGGCGTCGCGCGGTCGATCGGATTGTTCGGCTGCCTGGAGCTGGTGCGAGACCGCCAGACCCTGGAACCGCTTGCGCCCTTCAACGGCACCTCGCCCGAGATGAAGGCGGTGGCCCAGGCGCTGGTGGACGCGGGCATGCACACGTTCGTGCGCTGGAACACGATCATGACCAACCCGCCACTGTGCATTACCGAGGCTCAGCTCGATGAAGGCTTCGAGATCCTCGATTCGGCGCTCGAGACCGGCGACCGCGCAGTCAAAGACTAGCGTCGACGAGGTCCGCGACCTGCAGCTACGCAAGCTGCGGGCTGGCCTCACGGCGGTCCTGGCGACCAACCAGTTCTGGCGGTCGCGTCTCCACCACGTGGGGGGTTGGGACGATTTCGAGCGCCTGCCCCTGACGGCGAAGTCCGACCTCCTTGCGGACCAGGCCGCGCATCCTCCGTTTGGAAGCAACCTCACCTACCCGGTGGACCGCTACGTGCGCCTGCACCAGACGTCGGGGTCAAGTGGCGACCAGCCGCTGCGCTGGCTCGACACGGCTGAGTCGTGGGAGTGGTGGGAGCGGGTCTGGGCCGAGCACGTGTACTCCGCGGCCAAGGTGACGGCCGCCGACCGGGTGTTCTTTGCGTTTTCGTTCGGGCCGTTCATTGGTTTCTGGTCCGCGTTTGGAGGCGCTCAACGGTTGGGTGCGATGTGCATCTCCGGCGGTGCGATGACGAGCGAGCAGCGCGTGCGCAACATGCTGGACGTGGGTGCGACTGTTCTGTGCTGCACACCAACCTATGCCCTGCGCCTCGCCGACGTGGCGAGCGAGATCGGCGTCAACACATCCGCGGCGTCGGTCCGCACGACGATCCACGCCGGCGAGCCGGGCGCCAGCGTCCCAGCCACGCGCGCGGCCATCGAAGCCGCGTGGTCGGCGACAAGCTACGACCACACAGGAATGACCGAGCTCGGTCCGACGGGCGTCAGCTGCTCGCAGCGGGACGGGGTGCACTTGATCGAGTCGGAGTTCATCTTCGAGGTCAGCGCGGAGGGCGAGCTCATCGCCACCAACCTCGGACGCTGGGGCATGCCGCTGATCCGTTACCGGACCGGGGACCGGGTCGAGGTTTCGCGGGAGCCTTGCTCATGTGGAAGCCCGTTCCTCAAGGTCGTGGGCGGGATCCGCGGGCGAGTCGACGACATGTTCACAGTGCGCGGGGTCAACCTCTTTCCCTCACAGGTCGAGGACATCGTGCGCCGCTACCGCGAAGTGGTCGAGTTTGTCATCGAACACCGGCGCGAGCGCCAGATGGATGAGGTCACGCTTCTCCTCGAGACGCCTGTGTCACCGTTTTCGACCGAGCGCCTCGAGGCCGACCTGCGTCAGGCGCTTGGCGTGCGGATCGAGTGCACGATCGTGCCAACGGGGACACTCCCGAAGTCCGAGCTCAAGTCGAAGCGGCTACGCCGAGTCTGAGCGCTCAGGTCGTCGACAGCGCGCCCACGGTGCCGAACGACAGCTCGCGGTTCTCGACGTTGAGCAGCCTGTCCACCGTGTCGACGACGGCGGCACTCCACTGCGTCCCGCGGCCGAGGCGAAGCTCCGTCATCGCCTGGTGGAGCGGGAGCGCCGCGCGGTACGGCCGGTCGGACGTCATGGCGTCGAGGGCGTCCGCGACGGCCACGATCTGCGCGCCGAGCGGGATCTGGTTTCCGCGCAAGCCTCGGGGATAGCCGCGGCCGTCGATTCGCTCGTGGTGCGACAGCACGATGTCACGGCCCCGGTGATACTGCGGAAACCTGGACAGGATCTCCCAGCCGTGACGCGGGTGCTCCTTCATCAACGCGAACTCACCGCCGGTCAGCTTTCCATCCTTGCCGAGGATGGAGTCAGGGAGCGCGATCTTGCCAAGGTCGTGGACGCGTGCGGCGAGCCGTATCAATGACACCTCCTCCGGGCTCAAGCCCATCGCGGGTGCGATCACAGCGACGTTGGCAGCGACGCGCATCGAGTGCTCCGCTGTGTACCGGTCTCGCTTGTCGACCATGTCGGCCATCGCCTCGACCGCTGCGATGGTCTGCTCGTGCAGCAACACCGCGCGCTTTGTCGAGAGGTAGACAACTGCGGTCGGGATGACCATGACGAGCGGCGCCCACGGCCGGGAAAGGGCGAGGATCGCGGTCACAAAACCGATCAGGTAGAGAGCTGCCTCCGCCGGAACGTCGATCCGCTGCGTCGCCAGGAAGACGTGCCATGGGTTGCGCGATGTCTGGATGCCCACGATCGCCGACACGAGGAAAGTCGTCGTCACATATGACATGGCCGCCGCGGCCGGGATGGCCCATGCATCAGCAGGCACTAGCGGGACCATATCCTGCTGCGGCCGGCCGGCGTACAGCACGGTGGCCGCCGCGGAGGTCGCGATCATCGTCTGGGCCACGTTGAAGACCGTGTCGTAGACGCCTCGCCGGCGCTGTCCGAGATGGTTGCGTCGAAGGGCGAGGCTGCCGTTGCCCGCAAGGACCGCAAGCCCCACGGCCGCGATCGCCACCGGCGGCGGGTACAGCAACAGGATCGCGAAGTGGACCGCGGTCGCGGTGTTGGTTTTGAACTTCGGAGTCAGCTCGACAGGGAAGTGCGAGGCCGTGGCGCCGAGCGCGATCAGCAGCACCAGCAGCGGCCAGCGATCCAGCACGGAGCCGTGCCAGGCGGCGATCCACGTGGCGTTTACGAGGATTGCCGCGGCCGCGGTCAGTGAGACCACGGCCGCGATCCGAACGTCGAGCCCAGGATTCCGCCTGGCCTGGGCGTGGTTGACTATCACCGGTCTAGGGGCCTCGCGTGGGGTCCTCGTAGACGAAGTCGAACGCGACCTCCATCCGGCGGCCGCTACGCCCGAAAACTACGGCGTACACGACCCCCTGTCCAAACGGTTGCGAGCTCACCACGAGCACGGTCCCGAAGCTCTCGTGGTCCTTGCCGGGGATCGTGGAGCGGATCCGGAGATGGATCGTGCCGTGGCGCTTCCCAGGCTTGGCCTCGAAGTCGAGCTTGGCGTGCCTCAGCCTCGCCTCGTAGAGCGCGCCCTGGACGCCCTCGGTCGCGTAGATCGTGACCTTCTGCTTGGAGTGGGGCGCCTTGAACACCAGGGCCGGATCGTGCAGACACCACTCCGCGGCCTCCACAGGTGTCGCCACGAACACCCCGAGGACTGCCACCGAAACGGCGACGATGAAACGCCGGATCACGGCTCCCACCTGCCTTCAGGTCGTCCTTCCGGGACGAGCCTGGCTGCCACGGTAGTAGCGGCCCAGTTAAGAAGTAGTTAAGAAACGAATTATGGCGATTCGCAAAAAACGCCGATGATCGCCAGCATTTCTGAGTAAATCTCCTCCCCCGGTCTCGTTTCACTCGATTTGCTTAAGATGTTTGCGTGCCCGAGTGGCTGACCCTCGATGAGGCCGCGAAGCGGCTCAATGTCCATCCCGCGACCCTTCGCGAATGGGCGGACAAGGGGCGTCTCCGGACCTACAGGACCCCGGGCGGCCATCGCCGGTTCAGCGAAGCCGACGTGGCCGCGATGGGCAAGGAGTCGAAACCCGACCTGTCGCTGCTCATGCACGCGACGGTCGGCCAGACGCGGATGGCCACCAGTGATGGGCGGCTCGCGTCGGAGTCGTGGTACGCGCGCTTTGACGAGGCCGCGAAGGCACGCCAGCGCGCGCTCGGCATGGACCTGGTCCAGTTCCTCGTCTCGTTCCTCGCCAACACCGAGCGCGACTGGACGCATGAGATCCAGGAGCTCGGCCGGCGCTACGCAAGCCTGGCGAAGAACGCAGGTCTCTCGGTCGGCGACGCGATGCGCGCGTTTCACCTGTTCGACGGGCTGGT
>DASXSD010000012.1:0-1849 GCA_036506195.1 Candidatus Dormiibacterota bacterium | reverse complement strand
CTGGGTGGAACCCGTGAAGTCGACGATCTTCACATCGTGATGGGTCGCGAGCGCGGACGCCAGTCCCTCGCCGTCGCGCTCGGCAGCCAGGCAAACGAGGTTGGGGTCGAACCCGAGCTCGGCCAGCGTCTCCCTTGCTACTGCGACAGTGATCGCCAGCGGCAGCACAGCCCGAGGGTGTGGTTTGACCACAACCGCATTCCCGGTCACCAGGCTCGCGAACAGACCTGGGTAGGAGTTCCACGTCGGGAAGGTGTTGCAGCCCACGACAAGGGCCAGCCCACGCGGCACCACATGGAAGGTCTTGGTCATCCGCAGGGGGTCACGCTTGCCCTGTGGCTTCTCCCAGTAGGCCGTGTCCGCATGCCGGGTCATCTCGGCGTAGGCGTACGCGATCGCCTCGAGCGCCCGGTCCTGCGCATGTGGGCCGCCTGCCTGGAACGCCATGACGAACGCCTGGCCGGTCGTGTGCATGACCGCATGGGCGAGCTCGAAGCTGCGCTTGTTGATCCGGTCGACGATCTCGGTGCAGACCGCCGCCCTTGCGAGTGGGCCTGCGTCCCGCCATTCAGGAATCGCCGCCCGCATGGCGGCGAAGAGCTTCTCGACATCGCCGACATGGGGATAGGTGACTCCAAGCTCGGGGCCGAACGGCGACTGCTCGGCGCCGACCTGACCGTCGCTGCCGGGCATCTCGAGCCCGGGGAACGGCTTGCCGAGATGAGCGGTGTAGGCAGCCTCACCCTCGGCCGCAGCAGCCTCGCCGTAGACCCTGGGGCTGGGCGACTCCGGGTACGCCGAGAAGTACGTGCGCTCATGCGCCGCGGCCACCGCTTTGTCGAGGGTGGGCCGATGCTTCTCGATCAGCTCGTCGACGGCCGGGGTGGTCATCGTCTGCGGCATCGTCGCCCGCTCCTTACGTCGCGCCCCCCCGCGTTCGGCATCGCGCGAACGCTAGCAGGAGGCCTGGATTTGTCCTGTCAGGTCGGTCGTGGCTCGGTGGATCGCCGGCTTCGGCCATTATGTCTCAGACCGAACGTTCGGTCGGCGGCACCGTCACGTGAGGCTTGGGCACCGTGCCCCTACGGTTGACTGCGTACTCCACCACACCAGGCAAAGGAAGAGGAGGGCCGATGATCGTCGGCGTCGTCGGCGCCGGGACGATGGGTTCGGGGATCGCCCAGGTCGCTGCGCGCGCTGGCCACAGAACGCTCGTCTTCGATGCGGAGCCAGGACGAGCCGCGAAGGCCTGCGCCGAGGCAGCGGCAGGCTTCGAACGCCTGCTGGCCAAGGGCAGCCTGTCCGCCGCCGAAGCCGCGGCGGCTGGAGATCGGCTCGTCGCGGTGGACACGTTTGCCGACCTTGCGGCGTGCGGAATCGTTGTCGAGGCGATCGTCGAGTCGCTTGGTGCCAAGCAAACTCTGGTAGCCAAGCTCGCCGATCAGGTCGCGACCGATGCGATCCTTGCCACCAACACCTCATCGATCTCCATCGATGCGATCGCGGCGGGAGTACCGTCGCCCGGCCGGGTGATCGGGATGCACTTCTTCAACCCGGCCCCGGTAATGCGGCTGGTCGAGGTGGTCTACGGCACGGCGACAGAACGAGCGGTGGTCGATCGAGTCTGCGAGCTCGCCGCGAGCTGGGGCAAGGTCGCCGTGAGGGTCGCCTCCACGCCAGGCTTCGTGGTCAACCGAGTGGCCAGGCCGTTCTACGGAGAGGCGCATCGGCTGCTCGAGGAAGGGGCCGCCGATGCTGCCGCGATCGACGCGGTCATGCGGGAGGCTGGCGGCTTCCGGATGGGTCCGCTCGAGCTGACCGATCTCATCGGGCAGGACGTCAATCTCGC
>DASXSD010000011.1:0-6676 GCA_036506195.1 Candidatus Dormiibacterota bacterium | reverse complement strand
GATGCCCGGTGTGGCCATCACCCCAAAGGACAAATACGAGCTCGCGCGCATGCTCTCCGACATCGGCGTCCACGTGATGGACGTCGGCTTCCCCTCCGTGTCGGAAGGAGAGCGGGAGACGCTGCGGCTCGTCCTCGGCGGACGGAAGCGCGGCGAGCTGCGGGAGGATCTCGAGGTCGTCTGCATGATGCGGTCGACACAGAAGGACATCGACGCCACGATGCAGGTGATCGACAAGCTTGGCTATAAGCGCGACGAGGTCACGTACTTCATCTTCACCTCGGCGTCGGACCTGCACGTCAAGTACAAGCTCGGCAAGACTCTGCTGCACCGGGACGGCATCCCCGAGTCGGAGTGGCTGGAGCTGCCGGTTTCCTACTACCGCGACGCGAACCTGCGGATGATGTGCGAGGCGATCAAGTACGCGCGCGAGCAAGGCGCGACGTCGATCGAGTTCGGAGGCGAGGACGGCAGCCGCGCCGACGTCGACTACATCGCGCAGATCCACCGCGAGGGCTTGAAGGCGGGAGGGACGCGACCATCGACTCCCGACACCGTCGGCTGCTACTCACCGTTCGCAGTCCGCGAGTACATCCCGGCGATCAAGGCCGCTGCCCCCGACGCTCCCCTCGTGGTGCACTTCCACAACGACCTCGGCCTGGGCGCCTGGAACACCGTGATGGCGCTCGGGTCCGGCGCCGAGGTTTTCACGACGAGCGTCAACGGGATCGGCGAGCGGACCGGCAACGCCCCGATGCACCAGGTGCTGCTGCAGCTCCGCTACCTCTTCGGGATCGAGATCCCGAAGTTCAAATACGAGAGGCTGCGCGCACTGGCGCGGAGTCTCGAGAAGATGAGCGGCATCCCGGTGCAGCCGACAGAGCCGGGGATCGGCCTTGACGTGTTCAGCCATGAGTCGGGCATCCACACGGCAGGCATGCTGATCCACCCGGCGATCTACCAGTTCATTCCGCCCGCGGATCTCGGAGCGGAGGTCACGTACGTGTACGGCAAGCATTCCGGGGCACTGGTGATCGAGCACGCGCTGCGCCACGCCGGCATCAAGCCCGAGACCGAGCTGGTGGCCAAGGTGCTGGCGGAGGTCAAGCGCATCCGCGAGGAGCGGGCGGAGCGCAGTGACTTCTCGGATTTCCACCGCCGGTACTACGATCACCTGAACCGAATGGGATTGACCGCGGACGAGGTGGTCGACATCGCAAAGGCGCTGATGGTTTAGTGGCGACGACTACGCGGACCGAATCCGCGACGCGCGAGGAATACCTCAGCCTGCATCGCTGGATGTGCATGGCCAAGGCGCTCGACGACCGGATGCACATCCTGGTCAAGCAGGGCCGCGCGCCATTCGTGGGCTCGAGCCGAGGGCACGAAGGGATCCAGGTCGCGTCGACGGCGGCGCTGACGAAGGACGATTGGCTCGTTCCGCACTACCGGGGCCTGGCCAACGCCATCGTGCGCGGGTTGACGATGAAGGAGTGGATGCTCGCGGTCTTCGCCAAGGTGGGCGATCCCCTGTCGGCCGGCCGCAACATCCCGGGCGGCTGCTACAGCTACCACAAGCTGAAGATTGCGCCAGTCTCGCAGGTCGTGGCGAGCTGGATCCCCAAGGCCGCCGGGATCGCGTACGCGGCCAAGCTCAAGGGTGAGAACTCCGTGACGCTGTGCACCTTCGGTGACGGCGCCACGAGTCAGGGCGAGTTTCACGAGGGCGTCAACTTCGCCGCGGTCCACCGGCTGCCGGTCGTGTTCATCTGCGAGAACAACAGCTACGCGATCTCCGTGCCGATCCGGCTGCAGATGGCAAACCCCAACGTCGCCGACCGCGCGGTGGGCTACGGGATCCGCGGCGTCACCGTCGACGGCACCGACGTGCCTGCCTGCTACGAGGCCTGCCAGGATGCGGTGGCCCGCGCACGCCAGGGCAAAGGGCCGACGCTTATCGACGCCAAGATCTGGCGCATCAACTCGCATACCTCCGAGGACAACCACCTCAAGTACCGGAGCAAGGAGGAGATCGAGGAGGCGGCCGGCCACGATCCGATCGCTCGCTTCGTCTCCTGGCTGATCGACCGCCGGTGGATCACGGCCGAGGCCGCCGCCGAGGTCCAGTCCGCGTGCGACAGGGAGGCGTCGGACGCGGCCGACTGGGCCGAGCAGCAGCCGGACCCGACTCCCGAGGACGCCCTGAAAAACGTCTTCGCCTGATCTCAGTTCAAAAGTTGCGAACACGAAGTTAGACTCCCGCTGTGGAACCCGAGCCCCCTGCTTCTGGGGATCCCCCCGCGCCCGAAGACTCCGAGGAGACGAGCGAAGAGCCCGTTCCCGCGGTGCCGACGCGGGACACGACGCCGGTCTGGGCAAAGACCGCCCCCGAGCCCGAAGCCATGGAGGAAACCTCTGACGAGCCCGCCGTGGAGGAGGCGGCCGCCCCGGACTGGAAGAAAACGGACGACAACGGCGACGGGGAATCACCCACGAAGAAGACACCGGAATGGGCGCAGACGGTGCACACCGACCCCGGTAGGCCGATCACGGAAACAGTCGAATCCGAGGCGGAGCCGCAGCCCGAGCCCGAGGCCGAGCCCAAGCCGGAGCCCCAGCCCGAGCCGGAGTCCCAGCCCGAGCCGGAGCCCCAGACGGAGCCCGAGCCCGAGCTCCAGCTAGAGCCGGAGCCCCAGACGGAGCCCGAGCCCGAGCCCAAGCCCGAGCCCGAGCCTCAGCCCGAGCCCGAGCCGGAGGAGGTCCCGGAAAGGGAGATCCCCGGCGAGCCTGACGACGCCGAAACACCGGCCGCTGCCGCCGAGGTCGATGAGCAGCCGGTGGCGCCTTTGAGCGAGCCACCGAAGGCCGTCGCAGCGGACGCGACCAGGTCGACCTGGCCCCCGGCGGCCGAAGCTGCTCCCGCGCCGCCGCAAGAGACCGACATCTGGCCGCCCGAGCCGCCGACCGAGCGGGCCATGCCCGCCTGGCCGCCTCCATCCGAGCTCGAAGAGCCGCAGACGCCGGCCCAGGCGATACCCAGCTGGCCTGACTCGTTCGACGCTGTCGCGCCCGCACCCGCGGCCTCGACCCCGCCGGCGCCGGCCGCTCCGGCACCGACGGTGCAGACCCCGGTCCCGGCTCCCAGGCCCGAGCCGCCCGCGCCGGCTGTCCAGGCGCCCGCTCCTCCGGCCCCGGTGGTGCAGCCGCCCGCGCCGCCGCATCCTGAACCACCGGTCTCCCCATCGCAGCCGGGGCCGACCTCGCGCCCATCGTGGGCGCCCCAGGCACCCGACCAGCCGGCAGCGGCAACACCGCCGAAAACCGTCGCGCCGACAGGGCCGGTCTCGGTCCCGGCATGGGCGCCGAGGGTGCCGCTGGCGGCCGAGCCAGGAACGCCGACGTGGTTCTCTCCAAAAGAGCAGATCCCGCACTCGACGGTCGCACCGATCCCCGCCCCCGCTCCGAAGCCGGCGCCGGCGCCCGCGCCACCGGTCGTGGGCGGTCAGCTGCCCGTGGCGAAGGTTCCCGCCGCGCCGGCCGAACCGGCCAAGGCGGCAACGGCCAAGCCGTCATGGGAGGTGGTCCAGCAGCCGAAGACGGCCACCGGGCCGCAAGGCCCGACGCCCGAAGATCGCTCTTACGCCGAGTGGTTCGCGTGGGCCAAGCGCGGCGGAGCTCCAGCGAGTGCCTGCCATGCGGCGGCGCAGGGAGCCTTCAAAGCCCTCGCGGCAGGGAAGGACGTGGCGACCGCCGTGCAGTGGGCGACCGCGGCGATGAGCCGGCCGCCTGAGAACGTCTCGTTCAGCCGCCAGCAGTACTGCGCGTGGTTCTCGCTCGCGAACATCGACCTCAACCTCGACCAGCACCGCTCCCACGCGTTCGCGATGGCCGCGGTGCGGGCGCTCGACGCCGGGCAGGACGCGGGGGCCGCGCACGCCGCGGGCCTTGCCGCGGCGGGCATCAGGTAGTCCCGAGTTAGCGCAGCTCGCGGACCTGCCGGCTGGCGGCGGCGCCGGCGCCGCAGAGCAGCGTCATCCCGCCGGAGATGAGAAAGAGCAGTGTGGGGTTGATCTCTGCGATCGCCCCCGAAACCGCGTACGAAACCGGGGTCAAGCCCATCGACGCGAGCATCACGAGCGACATGACCCGTCCCTGCATCGCGGGCACCGTCCGGCGCTGCAGCCAGCTCACGCCATACGTGTTGACGACTCCGGTCCCGACGCCGGTCAGGCCCATGACCACAACCGCAGGAATGAGCGCGGAAAGCAGGCCCATCACCGTCATGCCGACCCCGAGCCATGCGCAGACGAAGACGATGAGCCATCCGAAGCGCCTGGGCGGAGGGACCACCCCCGCCAGGAGAGACCCGGCCGTGGCGCCGATGCCAACCGCGCCCAGGAGGACGCCAAGCCCGGTCGCGCCGGCCTCGAAGCGCCCATGAGCAAGCGTAGGAAGGCCGACCTGGAGCGCGCCGATCGCCGCGAAGTCGATGACCGCGACGACGATCAGGGTGACCCGGATGCCGATGTCGGACCACGCGTAGCGCAGACCGTCGACGATCTGTCCCGCCATGCCGTTCCGAGCTCGCAGGGTCTCGCCCGTGGACTTCGCAGGCGCAGTCTGGATCCAGGCCACGAAGGCGAAACCGACAGCGAAGCACGCGGCGTCCGCGGCGAACGCCCAGCCGATCCCGTATGCCGCGACGATGATGCCGCCAACGACCGGGCCGAGGATGACCGACACATACGACGTCACGTTGAGGACCGCGTTTCCTGACTCGAGCTCGCGGTCGCTGACGACCTTTGGCAGGATCGAAGAACGGGCCGGCATGAAGAACGCGTCGACGATGCCGAACACGGCCGCGATTCCATAGACCTCCCACATCTCCGCGCGGCCGGTGAGCACGAGGAGCGACAGGGGCGTCACGAAGACGGCGCGCAATCCCATCGAGCCGAGCATCGTCAGGCGCGGCGAGATGCGGTCGGCGAGCGCGCCGCCCACGACCATGAGCACCGCGCGCGGCAGGGCCTGCACGACCAGCACGGCGCCGAGGCTCAGGCTGGATCCGGTCAACTGCAGCACAAGCCAGGCCATGGCGACGTAGCTGAAGAAGTCGCCGAACAGGGAGAGGGCGGTGGCCGCCCAGAGGTTGCGGAATGAACCTGAAGCGAACATCGTCCAGGGACGTGGCCCGGCGGCCACGACCCCCGCGGGCGAAGCGAGCTCTTCGGTCGTCTCGATCATCTCTCTCCTCCACCAACCTGGGTGTCGAGGCGGCGCATCGCCTCGTCGACGTCGATCTCCCCTCGCGCGACCTGCTCCATCAGCTCGACCCGTGAGGCCGCCGGCGGCGCCGGCGCGCGCTCGATGCCGAGCTTGCCGAGCAGCCCATCGAAGCGGGCTCGGGCGGTGGGGTAGCTCACGCCCAGGTGCCGCTCGAGGTCCTTCATGTTTCCGCGGGACGAGAGGAAGACGCGCAGCACGTCGCGGTCCTCGTCTGTGAGCACGCAGAACTCGCACTGCGCAAATGCCCCCGACAGCTCGGTCTCACACGACGGGCACGACAACCTGGTCAGGGCGAGCCGCGAGCTGCACACCGGGCAATTGGACGGTGGGCGTCGGGCGGTGGTGCGCGCCATCAGCCCACACTCACGGTGACGTCGCCCATCGTGCAGCCGATGTCCAGGGTGCCGGCACCCGCTCCAACGACACGGCCGTCGGTCCCTTCGATGGCGACCTTGCCCATCGTCGAGTGCGCGGTGATGCGCACGCTCGACGTGCGGTCGAGCTTCAATTTGACCTCGCCCATCTGGCAGCGAATTGAGCTGCTCCCTCCATCGAGGCGTCCGCTGGCCTCGAGGCTCCCCGCGGCGACCGAAAGGTTGACCGGAGCTGCGAAACCCTGGACGGTGCAATTGCCTGCCTGCACGTCGCTCGTCACCGGACCCTTCACGCCCTCGATCGCCAGGTTGCCCGCCTGCACCGTGGTGCGGAGCGCCAGCGAGGGGTTCATGCGCACGGTGAGCTTGCGGTGGAAGTCGAAGCCCGGGATCGAGACGCGCGCGTACGGCCGGTTGAACTCGAAGGCTGTGTCGTCGGTCAGGGGCGACTGCTCGATGACCATCGTGTCGCCTTCCTGGCGGGCGTTGTGCGGGCCGTCGGCGACCGCGAAGGAGACGCTGGGGTCGCCGATGACATGGGCGTTGCCGAACCGCGAGACGACCCGGACCTGGCGCAGCTCGGCAGCCGGGGCGCTGGGCCTGGAGGGCGGGGGCGGGGTGGATTCGAGGGCTTCCAGCCGGGCGGCGCCCTCCTCGGCGGTGATGGTCCCCGCCGCCACCTGGCTCAAGATTTCGCGCTGCAGGTCTTTCATGTCACTAATTAGAAAACGAGTCTTGCCAATTTGTCAAGCGGAGGATGAAAATAGATAGATTCGTACTTGGCTAAGCTTGACGGGCATGGCCACCCGCGTAGGCGTGATCGCCGACACCCACTGCCCGGAGTTCGTGGCCGAGCTGCCGCCCGCGGTCTTCAGCGCCTTCCGCGGCGTGGACCTGATCCTCCACGCCGGGGACATCAACGCCGCCTCCACGATCGAGGCCCTGGCGCGGATCGCCCCTGTGCACGCCGTGAGGGGAGACCACGACCGCACCCTGCGGGACCTGCCCGAGACGAG
>DASXSD010000010.1:0-2233 GCA_036506195.1 Candidatus Dormiibacterota bacterium | reverse complement strand
CGCCTGCCGCCCCCGACTACCGCTCAGGCGGCATCCTGCAAAACCCGGTGCAGGGTCCGCCCGGTCTGGCGCATTTGGACGCCCAGCACGATCTCCGACACTCCGTAGATCAGGCTGAACAGGCCAAACAGCAGCGCGAGGGTGGTCGCGCCGATGTCAGGACGAGCGGCGAGGACCACGCCGAACGCGATCGATACCAGGCCGGTCACGATGAACATCGCCCGGGTGCCCGCTGTCTCTCCGCTGCCGAACGCAGCGAAGATCTCGACGAAGCCGGCCACGAGCGCCCAGATAGCGACGACAAGCACGAGCACCAGCGCCGTGGGGCCGGGCCAGACCAGGGCGACCACACCGGCAGCTAGGTCGATCAGCGCGAGCAGCAGGTAACCGATGACCGGTCCTGCGGTGGTGCTGTTGAACGCCCGCGTTGCCTGAAGGCCGGCGCCGATGAACGCGTAGATCGCGAACAGGATGACCAGCGCGAGAACGGTCACGCTCGGCCAGGCGATGGCGAGGATCCCCACGATGATGCTCAGCACGCCAAGGAGGATCAATGAGGTGGACTTTGATTTGAAGATGACGCGTGTTCCTTTCTTTCAACTCAGCCGAGCCCACCTTGGGGTCTCGGTGCTCTGGTAAGGGATGGTGTAGCGATCATGGAAGGTCACGTCCGGGACTGGCCTTGCGAGGCCGTTGTCCAGCGGGGCACGTCCCTGGCGGCGGGCGAGGCCTTGGCGATGGACCCAGCCTTGGCACCGTGTATGTGACCTTCACTGGATCATGGTGATTCGCGAGACGAGGCACTGCCGTGCGACTCGTGGCCGCAGGCGGCGCGGCCGACCGGAGTGGCACCGCGCGCGCCGCCTACAGCTGCGGTGTCAGTACGCGATCGTCATGGCATCGCGCACCGACGTGACGCCCGGCGCCGCCCACGCGGCGTCTATCGCCTCGTCGTGCTCGGCCCATGAGCGCACAGTGCCTTGAATGGTCACGGTGCCGTTATCGGTCGAGACGTCGAGGTCATCGGCGTCGAATGCCGCGTTGCGCTTGAACGCCTTCTTGATCGAGTCCTTCGTATCCCCGGCGTTGGGTGTCGGGGGATTGAGCTCGATCTCGTCAAGGACGTCAAGAGCGCCGGCGATGTTCTCGGCGACAAACTCGGCCTCGTCGCGCTGGTACTGCCAGTCCGCCGTCCCGGTGAGAGTGACGAAGCTGTCCTCTACCTTCGCGTCGACCGTGTTCGGGATGAGGCTATCGAGCATGAGCCCCTGCAGGACGTCGCCGCGGAGATCGGCGTCGGAGCGCCTCTGGTCATTCAGCAGCCGCACTTGCAGCTGGTTATCGACCGAGGTCACGCCATACACCCGCTTCGCCGCCTTCTGCGCCTCCCGCTTCTCGCGCAGGCTTCCGACGGTCCCCCGCAGGGTGATTTTGCCGTTGTGAGCGGAGACCGCGACTGCGGTGTTGTCCACCTTGGGGTCCCAGAAGAGCTCGGCGATGGCGTCCGCCGTCAGGTCGTCGTCCATGGACATTGCGTCCTCCTTCTCGTTGGATCATCTGGACACCTCGATCGTCGGCCGCCGGTACCCTCCGCGACATCCGAGTCGCCGCGGAGTGGCTGCGGAAAGGACGAAGGAGCATGCAACCCCGTCTTTGCGAGTGCGAAGCCCGGGTGCGACCGCTAGTCGCCGGCGGAGAGCACGTGGCCAGCGGGAAGGTGAGCGCGGCCCGGCGGTTTCCTGATGCCCTAGCTCTGCGCTCTGGATCAGGCGGTAGCTCCACGGAGATCTTTTGCGTGCGGCGATGCCTAGCTTGGTGAAGACATTGCCCAGGTGCCACTAGGCCGTACGCGGCGCGGCCGCGGCGTTCACGCGGCCGGCGGGTGCCGCCATCGAGCCCAGCAGGGCACACACCCCGGGCTCAACCAGGGGACCGGACCCGGGTCTGCCCCGGGGACGAGGCACGCCGATCGGCGTGAAGGTAATCGCATCAGTGCACCGCACCCCGCCGCTGCTGAGGTAAGGAAGCCCGGTCATGAACGCCATCACTGCCAGGGACGGCATCGACATCCACGAACAGAACTGGGGCGAGCGCCCGGTCGCGACTTCTTCGCGCGGCTTGCCCGTCCGGCACCCCCGCTGGACCGCGGACCAGTTGGCAGAGCAGGCTGCGCGGCTTGCCCGAAGGAACGAGGCGCTGGAGGATTTTGCCGCACTCGTCGCCCACGACATCA
>DASXSD010000009.1:0-2233 GCA_036506195.1 Candidatus Dormiibacterota bacterium | reverse complement strand
GTTGCTCAAGGCACTGTTCGAGCAGCTTGGGCTGGAGCTCACCGGCGCGAAGCTCGTCTTCGAGCCACGGACCGCGATCGTCGCCTATGTCGTCGGGATCCTCGTCACGATGACCGCTGCATACTTCCCGGCCCGGCGGGCAGCCAAGATCCCACCTGTAGCCGCCCTCCGCGATGACGTTGCACTGCCGGAGTCATCGCTGCGACTGAGGCTTGTCGTGGGTTCGGCGCTCACCGCCATCGGAGCGATCGCGTTGGGACTGGGTCTCGCGGGCGGCAAGATCCAGGCGGTCGGCCTCGGCGTCCTGCTGGTCATGATCGGTGTGATCTTGCTGACTCCGCTCATCGCCCGACGTGTCGTCGGTGCGCTCGGCACCCCCTTCGCCAGGGTGTACGGTCCGGTGGGCAAGCTGGCCAGGGAGAATGCGCTTCGCAACCCGCGCCGGACCTCAGTGACGGCATCGGCTCTGATGATCGGACTCGCGTTGGTTGCCGCCCTCGCGACGCTTGGCGCATCGGCGAAGAAGTCCACCGACGCCCTGGTCGACGACTCCATGAAGGCCGGGTACACGGTCCAGAGCAGCAGCTTCACCGGCTTCAGCCCACGCATCGCCGACTCCCTCGCCGAGGTTCAGGGGGTCCATCTCGTCGCCCGCGAGCAGTATCGCCAGGCCAAGGTGGACGGCAAGGACGTTCAAGTCAGCGGGTTCGACCCGGGGACACTGAACGCGGTGCTCAACCTGAGCTTCAAGGAGGGCTCCGCGGACGGTCTGCAAGGCGATGGCATGCTCATCGACGACAACAAAGCCAAGAGCGAGAAGCTCGCGATCGGCGATTCGGTGACGGTGCGGATGCAGTCAGGGTCGCAGCAGGTGAAGGTCGCGGGGATCTTCAAGCATGTGCCGTTCGAGAGCGGCTACATGCTGCCGACCGATCTGGTGAAGCAGCTCAGCGGTGACCAGCGCGACAGCTTCGTTTACGTCAAGACCGCCCCAGGTGTGGACGTCCGGCCCGCGCTGGATGCGGCGGTCAGGCCGTACCCGAATGTGGAGCTGGAGAACCAGCAGGAGTTCAAGGACCAGATCAGCGGCAGTCTCGACCAGCTGCTTTATGTGATGTACGCGCTGCTCGCGCTGGCAATCGTCATCGCGGCCGTGGGCATCGTCAACACACTGGCCCTGTCTGTGTACGAGCGGACCCGCGAGGTCGGATTGCTGCGTGCGGTCGGCCTGGGCCGCAGGCAGCTGCGCCGGATGGTCCGGGTCGAGTCGGTGGTGATCTCCGTCTTCGGGGCTGTACTCGGCATGGCGCTCGGCGTGATCCTTGGGCTCGCCTTGCTCGCAGGGCTTGCGGACGAAGGACTGGACAAGATTTCGGTTCCGTGGGCCACGCCGTGGTACGGGTCTCTGGTCACATTCGTCCTGGTGGCGGTCGTCATCGGGGTGCTCGCGGCGATCTGGCCTGCCCGCAGGGCGTCGAGGCTCGACGTGATCGAGGCGATCACAACGGAATAGGCCGCGAGCTCGGGGACGCTGAGGCCCGTGCCCTCCCTGTGGGGCGCGGGCCTCAGCTTTGCGGCGAGTCAGGTCCCAGCCTCAGGCCAGCACCAGTCTTCCGCGGCTCAGCGGCCTCGCCGCCACAGTCACCGGCCGACGACGAACGCCTCGAGACTTTCCGCACTGACTTGGGCCAGTGACTCGACAACTCGCAACCGCTCCGCTGGTTGGATGGTCGCAGCGTGTGGGACCGCCACCACCAGGCAGCCCGCAGCGAGGCCGGCGGCCACTCCATTCGGCGAGTCCTCGAGGACTACGCAACGGCTGGGATCCGCGCCGAGCGCAGCAATCGCCTTCAGATAGGGCTCGGGGTCGGGCTTATTCCGGGACACGTCGTCACCAGAGATCGTCACGGCGAAGTGACCGGCGCCGACCCTGGCGATTACGGCGTTCACCATCGGGCGCACCGATGCAGACACCAGGCCACACGGCAGGCCCGCCGCATGCAGGTCCTCAAGAAGTGCAACCGCACCCGGCAGGATGATGACCTGCTCGCGAACCCGGCGCACGATGCCGTCGTCCAGCCATCGCACCACTTCCGCCGGATCGGTGTCCGCCCCGGACCGCTGGATCATGTAGCGCGCCGCCATGGCGGACGGACTGCCGAGTACGGCGATCTGGTCGGCCTGCGTCCACTCCCCGCCGAGCTTCGCCATGACCTCGAGCTCAACGTCGAAC
>DASXSD010000008.1:0-30874 GCA_036506195.1 Candidatus Dormiibacterota bacterium | reverse complement strand
GCCCGACTATAGGCCGCTAGCTGGGTTTCTTCACGAAGTCCAGGATTTGTCTCCAGGCATCGTCGCACGCATCCTTCCATTGGGCGAAGCTCCGGTCGAAGAAGCTGTGCGGCGCTCCCTCGTAGACGTGGGACTCGAACTTCACACCCGCAGCCGCCAGCTTCGCGTCGAAGTCGCGTGACTGCTCAAGTGGCGTGGCGGCGTCCGCGCCCGCGACCAGCAAAAGCAGCGGCGCCTTCATCTTCGCGATGTACGGCTCGGACCGGACCGGTCTCCCGTAGAAGCCGATGCACCCATCGAGGTCGGGATGGAACGCCGACTGGTTCCACGACGAGGAACCTCCGAAGCAGAAGCCGACCGTGAAGAGGGTCTTCGCGCCGCCGCCGTCGGGTGACCGCAGATGATCCATCGCAGCGCCGACATCGGCGGCGATGTTCTCCTGGGTCGTCTTCTCGACGTGTGGCATGTACTCGAATCCTTCGCTTCGGTCACCGATCCCGGCGGTGCGTCCGAAGTAGTCGATGGCGACCGAGTCGATGCCGGCCTCGGCAAAGCGCTGCGCCAGCTCTTTGTAGAACTGATGCAGGCCGCGCACGTCCGGCATCACCACCATTCCGGCGCCGGTGGGCTGTGAGGCTCTGGCGAAGTAGGCTGCGAACTCCGTGCCGTCGCCGGACGTGAGTACGAACTCGCCCTGGTCGGCGGCCGCGCCGCGGATCGGTGGAAGGGGCGGACGGGAATCGTCTCCATGGCACATGCATCGATTCTCGCTTAGTCTGTGGCCGTGAAGATTGAGAGCCCTGCCTTCACGCTGGACGACGTCAAGAATTTCATGGACACGTACCTCGATCGCGAGCGCAACATCCTCGCCGACCGACTCCAGAAGGCATCAGAGCGGCTCTCCGCGCTGGCGCCGTCGATCAAGCCGGAACCGGGCGATGAGAGTGGTTGGAACGCGCACGAGCTGCTCGCGCATCTCGCCGTGCTGTCGAAGTTCTATGGCGTCCTGGTGCACCGGATCTCGAGCGGGCAGCTGCCCAACCTGGACCTCCTCGAGGCGGTCCACCTCCGCGACACCGTCGGCCACCAGATGTCGCAGCTGGAACCTGCCGATCTGCTGCGCATGACCCTGGCCGACCACGAGAGGACGATCAGGACGCTGCGGACGACCGACCCGAAGGCGCTGCGCCAATCGGCCGAGCTCGGCGAGGGAATCACGATGACGGCCGAAGAGGTCGCTCGCCTACCCCTGATCAGTCATCTCGAGATGCACATCGACCAGCTGGAGAAATTGCTCAGCCGCTGATCCTCAGTCGCTGACCTGCGGGTAGCCGAGCTTCTTCAACTGCGTCCGGATCGTCTCCGCGGAGTCGTCCATCATCTGCGGATCGGGGTCGGGATCCTGGTTGCCGAAGTCGAGGTCGTGCAGGCCGCGAATGGGCACGACGTGGAAGTGGCAATGCGGCACCTCGAGGCCGGCCAGCATCACGCCGATGCGCTCTGGTTTGAAGCCCGCCATCTGCGCGCGGCCGATCGCCTGCGCCGTCTCCGACAGGTGGTCGAGAAGGGCGGCATCGAGGTCGATCCAGTGGTCGATCTCCTGCCTCGGTACGACGAGCGAGTGGCCGGGCCGCAGGGGCCGGTTGGACAGGAACACGACACACCGGTCGTCCTTCCAGACGAACCGCGCGGGCAGCTTGCCCTCGATGATCTGCGTGAAGATCGTCGTCACGCGGACACTCTAGCCTGTAGTCCGTGAGTGGTCCGGCGGTCGAGCTGATCCACGTCACCAAGCGATACGGCGACGTGGTAGCGGTCGACGACGTCAGCCTCGCCATCGACCGCGGGGAGCTCGTCGCAATGCTCGGGCCGAACGGCGCCGGCAAGACGACGTCGATCAACCTGATGCTCGGCATGCGCAATCCCACCTCTGGAAAGGCCCGCCTGTTCGGCCTCGACCCGAAAGACCTGAAGGCCCGGAGCCGGATCGGTGTCATGCTCCAGGAGTCAGGCGTGCCCGGCATGCTGCGGGTGGAGGAGCTGGTCGCGCTGTTCTGCTCTTACTACCCGCGTCCGCTGCCGGTCGCGCAGGCCATCGCCATGGCCGGCCTCGACGAGAAGGCGAAGACACTCGTCAAAGACCTGTCTGGCGGGCAGCATCAGCGCCTCTACCTCGCGCTTGCTCTATGCGGCGACCCCGAGGTGCTGTTCCTGGACGAGCCGACAGTCGGCATGGACGTCGAGGGACGACGCCGCTTTCTGCAGGAGATCGCGGGCCTGGGCGCCCGCGGGCGGACCATCGTCCTGACCACGCACTACCTCGAAGAGGCGGACCAGCTCGCCAAGCGCGTTGTGGTCATCGATCGGGGCCACGTCATCGCCGACTCCTCCCCCACCGAGATCAAGGCGCGCGTTGCAGGCAAGCGGATCACCTTTCTAACGACCGCGCTCCCCGACGAAAGCCGCTTCGCGGGCCTGCCACTCAACTCGATCCAGGTCGAAGACCACCGGGTCCGGCTCCTGACCAATGAGCCAGAGGAGGTCCTGCGCGAGCTCTTCCAGCGCGGGGTCGAGCTGCGCGACCTCGAGGTGTCCGGCGCCGACCTCGAGGAGGCTTTCGTCGCGATGACGCGC
Organism: Candidatus Dormiibacterota bacterium; assembly: GCA_036506195.1. Lineage (GTDB taxonomy): Bacteria > Chloroflexota > Dormibacteria > Dormibacterales > Dormibacteraceae > 40CM-4-65-16. Next base: position 28,240 of record DASXSD010000008.1, on the reverse strand, counting down.
CACGAGGTGACGGCATGAGCGCGGAAGCGGTCGCAGTCAGCCCGACCACGGCGCCGGTCCTGCCGATGCTGGGCCGGCAGGCCTACGCCGAGTTCGTGAAGCTGCTCCGGGTGCCGGCTTTCAGCGTCACCAGCATCGTCCTGCCGTCGATGTTCTACGCGTTCATCGGGCTCGGCCAGGCGAGGGAGCCTCTGTTCCCGGGGTCGTCGGTCACCTTCGGCCAGTACTTCCTCGCGTCGATGGCGCTGTACGGCGTCGCCAACGTGATGGTCCTCGGCTTCGGGATCTCGCTCGCCAACGAGCGGGGACAGAAGCAGGACCTGCTGATGAAGTCGACGCCGCTGCCGGCCCCGGTCTATTTCGTGGCCAAGGCACTGTCCGCCCTTGCGATCGCGCTCATCTCCATCGTGGTGCTGAGCGTGTTCGCGGCCATCGCGGCGGGAGTGCATCTCACCGCATCGCAGTGGCTGACGCTCGGGACTCGCGCCATGCTGTGCTCGATCCCCTTTATCGGCCTCGGCTTCGCGCTCGGCTACCTCGCTGGACCCAACTCGGCCCCGGCGGTCACCAACCTCATCTACCTGCCGACGGCGTTCGCATCAGGCCTCTTCTTTCCGCTGCAGCTGCTGCCGCGCTTCCTGCAGGACATCGCCCCCTACCTGCCGCTCTATCGCGCCGCCCACCTCGTCTGGAACTCGGTCGGCGTGCCCTACGACGACATCTCCGCCGACTGGGTGTACATGGCCGGCTACACGGTCGGGTTCTTCCTGCTCGCGCTCTGGGCTTACCGGCGCGACCAGGGCAAGAAGTTCAACTAGGCCAGAACTCGGCGGCGAGATCGGCGCCGAAGCACTCGCGATGCCGAGCGCTGAACTCCTCGCGCGTGTACTGGTGCTCAATTGTGCCGACGTGCTCCACGGCATGCGTCGCCGCCAGAGAGGCCACGCAGCCGGCGGCGTAGGTGTCCAGCCCGCGCAGCAGGCCCGCGACCAGGCCCGAGCGGTAGGCATCGCCGGCTCCGGTGGGATCGAGCTCGCGCAGCGCGGCCGCGGGCGGGATTTCGACAGAGCCGTCGCGAGTCGTGATTCGCGAACCGTGGCGGCCGAGCGTGGTTACCACCATCCGCGAAAGCTCGAGCAGCCCTCCCATGTCGCGCTTGGTCCGTTCCTGGATGAGCTCCAGCTCGTAGTCGTTGCCGATGACGATCCAGGCGCCGCTGATCCCGTCGGTCACGTCGGAGCCGTCCATCATCGGCAGCTGATGCGCCGGGTCGAAGACGAAGGGCAACCCGCGCTCGCGGCACTCGCGAACGAGTCTTTTCATCGCGCCCGGATCGTTGGGTCCGACGATCACGGCGTCGACGTCCGGCGGTCCGTCGTCCAGGCCGAGCATCGCCGCTTTCCACATGGCGCCGCCGTAGTAGCCGGTCAGCTGGTTGTCGTCCATATCGGTGGTGGTGAAACCCGTCGCGCTGATGGCACCCTCGAGCAAACGCAGTCCCCGGCAGTCGACGCCGTGCGCCTCGAGCCAGTCCCTGTACTCGGTGGCGTCCGTGCCCGCGGTCGCGAGCACGGCGGAGGGGTAGCCGAGCAGCGCCAGGTTGTACGCGTAGTTGCCGGCGACGCCACCCCTTCGCTTCTGGAGATCGTCGACCAGGAAGCTCAGGTTGAGGATGTGCGTCTTGTCGAGAAGGATGTGGTCCTTGAACCGACCCTTGAACGTGAGGATGTAGTCGTACGCGATCGAGCCGGTGCAGAGGACCATGGATTACCCCGAGCGGGAAGGCTAACCGAAAACAGAAAGGGCGCCCCTCGGGGCGCCCCTCTTGCGAGACCTATTCTGCGCGGCGGCGCGAGGAACGACGCGCCCGGCGGGCCGGCATGCGCTCGGCCTGCCGATGCGGGGTCAGGTCGCTCGCCTGCTCCAGCCGGGTCGCGGTTCTAGCGATCGTCTTGAACGAGCCGTTGAAGATCCGGAGCGTCCGCTTGGCGACGCCGCCCAACATGTCCTGGCGCTTCGCCTGGACCTTGACGAGATGAAGGCCCTTGATCACCAGCTTCTCCGGCAGCTTCTGGTTGACCTCGACGCCAAGGAGCGTGAACTTGTCCGGGATGAACGCGTTCAGCCGGCGGTTGATCCGGCGCACGGCCGGCGCGCCCTTGCGCTCGAAGCTGCGGGCCTGCTTGCGGACGGCGCCCATCGGGTCGGACGCGACCTCGACCGCGGCCCGCGCGGCGCCCACGGCTACTTCCTCGACGGCGGTTGCGGTTTCTGAAAAGTCAGTGCTCATGACGAAACTCCCTTCTTGTGATTGACTGTCTTGACGCAGTATAACGCGTTGCGTCAATCAGAGTCAAGCGAGGGTTTGAGCTTCTCGATCAGGGCTTCTGCCGGCGGACCGAACACGTCGTAGTGGGCTACCTTGCGCCGCTTCTCTGCCTGGATCCACTCGGGTCGCAGGCCGTGCAGCCTGCCCCACTCCTCGAGCACGGGCCGCAGGCCGATCACATGCAGGAAGGGCTTCTCCCGGCGAAAGCCGCGGATCGTCGACCCGTGGTAGGAGTCGAAGTTGCGGTGCACCGCGATCCCGCCGGCCTCCGCGAACGCGATGGCCTCCTTGATCTCGCGTCTCTCAAAATACCGCTCCCTCATCGCATAACCTGCGAGCGCCGGCGGTGGCGGGTTTGAAGGCGCATCGAGACCCGCGAGTGCCGGCGGTCGCGGGGAATCAGCGGCGGGCGTCTGGGCATATCGGGCGGAATGAGCACAGGTTGCACGGCCGATCGGCGTGCTCCGGTCCGAGGCGGAAGTCCTCAGCGGCGATGCGACCCGACGCCTCGGCGATCCGGCGCTCGACCAAATCATCGTCGGGCTCTATGTCGTGCTGCTCGCCCCGGCGCATGTCGAAGAGGATCAGCTTGGGATCGCGGCCCCCGGCCAGCACTCCCCGCCGCGCCGCCAGGCCGTAGATGCGCAGCTGCAGCGAGTACGCCTCCATCAGCGAGGCGTCCAGCGAGGCGTTGGTCTTGAAGTCGACCAGGGCGACGCGTCCGTCCACCTCGCAGATGCGGTCGACGAGGCCACGCACGCGCGTGCCGGCGACCGAGATGTTGAACCCCGACTCGACGGCGAGCGTCCGCGCGCGCGCGAGCGGGTGCTCGAGGTAACGCGCCAGCATCGCGCGGCCAGCCTCTGGTCCCCGATAGAGCTCGAACAGATCGCCTCCGTTCACGTGCCACGCGGCGAGCGCCTCGTGGACCGCGGCGCCGAGCTCTGTGGAGCCCACCGCCTGGACGTGGCGCGGTTGGAGCTCGTCTGGAGGCGCAGGCACTTCCAGCACATGAGCGAATCGATAGCGCACGGGGCACACCTCGAAGTCGTGGAGCTGCGAGAAGCTGAGCTCGACTGGGAGCGGGGTCGATCGATCCTCGACCACCGTCGGACGAGTCCGCTCCAGACTGTCGAGCACCTGCGCGACGACTGAAGGGTCATCGCCTGCCTGGCCGTTCTCCGTGCGCGCCACCGGCAGCTCCAGCTGCTCCGCCTCCACGACCGCCGCCGACTCGGGATGGGCGAGGGCCCAGCTCAGGATCTCGGCGAAGTGATCGTGTTCCTCGAGTCCATTTGCGCCGACGTCGTGCGGCGACGGCTCCTCACGCGTCGCGGTCACGTACAGCGCATCCTTCGCACGCGTGAGGCCGACGTACACGATGCGGCGCCGTTCTCCGATCGCAAGCGCCACCGCGGGCGCGCCCGGTGACGTGTCGACGTAACGGGGATGCTTCTCCCCACGCCAGTTCTTCATCACGAAGCCGAGGCTTTCCGGGTCGAAGAAGAGGCGCTCGGAGTCGCGCGGTCGGGGCGGTCGCAGGTTGACAAGGAACACGACCGGAAACTCGAGCCCTTTGGCGGCGTGGATCGTGAGCAGCGATACGGCTTCTGTCCCCGCGACCTCCTCCGCCGCCTCCCCCACCGCGAGATCCGCGTCGATGACCTGGTCGAGGTGGCGCACGAAGTCGCCGATGCCGACGAGGGCGAGGTCGCGCTCGAAGCGTCCCGCGAGCTGAAACACCTTGCGCAGGTTGAGCAGGGCGCGCGGGCTTCCGTCGCGCTGCGCGCGAAGCTCCGCCCATCGGAGGTACCCACTCTCCTCGAGCAGCCTGTTGAGGATGTCGGCGACGGTGAGCGCGTCGCGCAGCAGCCCGACGCGGTCTGTCAGCTCGATCAGCCGCACCGCCTGGGCGGCCACGTGGGAGGGCATCTCGGGGAATCCCTCCTTTGACGATTCGTCGAAGCAGTCGCGCAGCCTCATTCCGGGACGCTCGAAGCGGCGCGAGGCGAGGCGGTACATGCCGCGGTCCGGCAGGCGAACGATCGGACCCTGGAGGAGCCGGACCAACGCTCCGTCGTCCATTGGGTTCTCGGCCAGGCGCAGGAGCGCCAGCACGTCTTTGATCTCCTGGCGGTCGAAGAAACCGGACCCGCCGCTGGTCACGTAAGGAATGCCCTGCCGGCGCAATTCGTCCTCGAAGTCGCGCGGGAGCATGCGGACGGAATGCGACAGCACCGCCATGTCGCGAAAGGCGCGTCCGGCGACGTGCAGGCGGCGGATCGTCTCCGCCACCGACCGAGCCTCCACCCGCGAATCGGGGGCCATGAGGACGCTGACGGGCGCGCCCGCGCCCGGACCGCGGGTCGCGACCAGCTCCGGCTCGCCGGCAAACTCCGCGTCTCGCCGGATGAAGTCGGTCGCGCAGTCAAGGATCCCCTGGTACGAGCGGCGGTTGTGGGTCAAAGGCAGCCGCCGGCCAGGGAAGCGCCGGCGGATGTTGTCGATCTCCGCATCGCGCCAGCCGTAGATCGACTGCTTGGCGTCGCCGACGGCGGTCACGTTGCCGAAGCCGTCCGCCGACGCGAGACGTATGAAGTCGAGCTGGATGCGGTTGGTGTCCTGGAACTCGTCGACGATCAGGTACTGGAATCGCTCGCGGCATCGGCGTCGGAAATCGGGCACGCGCTCCAGAGCGCGGATCACCTCCAGGAGCAGGTCGTCGAAGTCGCGCAGCCCCTGCTCGTGAAGCCCGTCTTCGTAGGCGCGGTAGACCGTGTAGAGGACATCGATCGCCTCCGTCTCGGCTCGCGCGGGGTCAGGACCGCCCGCACCATTCGTCGCAGGACGGCCGGCCCAGTGCTGCGCGTGCAGCTCGGTGGCGCGCTGTCTGAAGTGCTCCGGGTCGATGCCCCGGCCCTTCAGCTTCAGGAGAAAACGCAAACCTGATCGCAGCAGGTCGTCAAGATCGTCGACCGACAGCGCGGTGAAGGAGTCGGGATCGAAAGGCGCGGTCGTCCCGCTGCGCAGCCTGGCGATGAGCTCTTGCTCGAAGAGCTTCTGTCCGGTCTCGTCGAGAACGCGCATCTCGCGCGGCGCGCCGACCAGGTACGCGAACTCGTCGAGCAGTCGCGCGCAGACGCTGTGAAAGGTCCCGATCCAGGCACTGTCGAGCGCCTGCGCCCCCAGGTCGGGCCGGCGCCCGGCGAGCTCCACCGTGATCCGCTGCCGCAGCTCCTCGGCGGCGCGCTCGCTGAAGGTCACCGTCAGTACCTGATCCGGCGCGACGCCCTGCTCGACAAGCCAGCAAAACCTCTCGGTCGCGGTGAAGGTCTTGCCGGTGCCGGGTCCCGCTGCGATCAGGAAAGCGCCCTGCGGGCCCGCGTGGGCGGCCGCGGCCTGCTCGGGACTCAACGCGGGTCCGGCCACGCGCAGCGTGCTCATTCGGGTGGGGCCCCGCCGTAGGAGCAGATCGCCGCGTGGGGACATGTGCCGAACCGGGTCACGCACGTGCCGGCGATCTCGCGGGGCGCGGGCTCGAAGTGGCCGCCCTTGATCCGCGCGATGGCCTCGACGACCACGGCGCGACTTCGCTCCAGGTCTTCCGCACTCAGTGGCTTCTCCCGGTACTCCTTCAAGCCGGCCGGTCTGCCGACGCTGAAGATGTCCTGGCGCATGCCTCCCCAGACCCAGTCCTTCGGGTACCAAAGGGACAGGAAGCGCGGCTGGAACCCCAGAGGTTTGCCCTCCTCATCGACTCCGTGCTTGCAGGCCAGGTAGTAGAGAGCCATTTGCACGTCGTGGAGCTGCGGCCCGAAGTACATCTCGTAGGCGATGCGCATCGCCTTGCCCGAGCCGGTCTTGTAATCGACGACCTCCACCTCGCCGTCCCCCACGTCGTTGACGCGGTCGATCTTGCCGACCACCTCCGCACCATCGATCTGCAGGCGGAATCGTTTCTCTACGGCAAGGGTGCCGAGACGGCGGATGAACTGCATGCCGGTGATCGAGCGGATGTAGTTGCCGAGCAGCGAGCGGACCTGCTTCTCCTCGCGCCTGCGGTCGAGCACTCCCTCCATGCGCGAGAGGTAGGAGTCGAGGTGGCGCCGCAGCGCGTCCTCCAGCCACTGCCTTTGTTGCTCGGCCTCGAGCGGACGCCACTCCTGCTCGTGCACGTGGAAGTCCTCGAGCACCTCGTGCAGGAAACCGCCACGCTCCATAGCCACCGATCGCGGCTCTTCGACGAGTCCTGGGTGGTGGTTGTACCAGTAGAGGCGTGGGCACTTGAGGTAGTCGTTGAGTGTCGTCGGGCTGAAGTGGCCGATCTCGACCGCATCGGGGTTGCGGCCTTCGCCGTAGGGCTCGAAGGGCTCGCCGGCTGTCGGGTCCACAAGGAAGGCCACGTCGAGGCCGAGGTGACCGGCGCGCGCGAGCGTCGACTCCGTGAGGGCAACCGGATGCGCCGCGAGGACGACCTCCGCCTCGCGCGACAGCAGCACATCGCCGGGAAGGAGCCGCGACGCAGCACGAGTCAGCGCGCGGACCTCAGCGTCGGGTTGGGCGATGTCCAGGAACGCCGAGCGCCCCGACTGGCGCAGGTAGGTGTCCGCGTACGTGATGTAGAGCCGTCGTCGCGCGCGGGTCATGGCCACGAACGCGAGCCGTGCCTCCTCGGCGAGATGGCCGTCCGGGTCGGACGGCCACGAAGGCATGAACCCGACCTTGTAGCCCTCGAGCCAGGCACGGTCGTCCGCGTCGAGAAGCGGGTGGGGTCTCGCGTCGAGTGGGAAGAGTCCATGCGCGAAGCCAGCGCAGAACACGACCTCGAACTCCAGGCCTTTGGCCTGGTGCACGGTCATGACCTGGACCGCATCGCGATGTCCGGCCGCCGCCTCCGTGTCATCAGCGGCGGAGGCGAGCATCGTCTCGAGCGAGCCCGTGATGTCGGAGAGCAGCGGCTTGGCCCCGTGCAACCTTTCGTGGACGACCTCGATCGACTCCAGGCCTTCGATCGCCGCGCGCAGGTCCGCGATCGCCTCGGTTCGCTGATCCGAAGGCAGGCCAAGGTCGAGCAGGCGCCGCATCGCACCGTGCTCGATCAACGCCGAGTAGGCAAGGCTCGCGATCGGCAGCTTGCGGGCAAGGCTGAGCAGGCCATCGCGCGCCACCATCGCCCGGTAGAGGTCCTCGAGCTCCGCGTCGGTGAGGAAGGCCATGAAGTCAGGCTCGGGGCGAGTCTCGGTGGGCGCCGCCTCGCCCCACGGCAGCGGATACCGAGCGGGATCACGCGCTACGAGGGCATACATGACGCGATCGACGACTTTCTTGAGCGGCCGCCCTCGCTCGCGCGCATAAGCGCGCAGCCTGCTCACGGTCCTGGGTCCGATCCCCGCGAGGCTCGACGCCAGGGCGCTCTCCAGAGCGTCGGAGTCGTCGGGCCGGCGGAGTGACTCGAGGTACCCGATCAGGAAACGGACGACCTCATTGCGCGCGGTCGCGCCCCAACCCCGCACTTCATACGGAAGGCCGAGCGCGCGCATGGCCTCCTCGAAGGGCCCGCCCAACGCCGTCGTGCTGCGGAGGACGATCGCAAAATCCGAGAGGCGAACCTCGGGCCACTCAGCGCGCAGTCGTTTGATCTCGCGCGCGCAGAAGATCGCCTCGTCGACCGGGTCGCTTTCGCGCGAGACAACGACCGCCGGCAAACCGTTCGACGCCTGAGCACGAAGGCGCCTGGGCGACCGGGCGGGTTGGGTGGCGGCGAGCAGGCGCTCCCCTGCGTCGAGCGCCTGTTGGGAGCAGCGCCGGCACTCGTCGAGCAGGCGGGTGGCCGGGCCGTACACCGCCGCGAAGTCGTGACTGAGGAGCCGCGGAACGGTGCCTCGAAATCCGTAGATCGATTGATCGGGGTCGCCGAACACCACCAGCCTCGGCTTTGATTCCGGCGGGGCGACCAGACGCAGAAGCTCGAACTGGGCCGGATCCACGTCCTGGAACTCGTCCACGAGAACGAGTCGAAACTTGGAGTGCACCGCCTCGCGCAAGGCCGGCGTCGACCCCAGGAGCTCGATCGCCCCCGAGATCAGGTCGCGAAAGTCGACCAGCCTCGCGTCGCGCAACCGCTGCTCATAGGCCTGATAGATCGACGCGAGCACGCGGAGCCTGTCACCCGCGCTCGCCTCCACGGCCAGCTGGAGAGCCGATGGATGGACGAGGTTTTGCTTCATCAGGGCGACGAACGCCAGCGCGTCGCGCGCGAACGCGTCCGACCGGCGCACGCCATCGAGCGTGCCGAGCAACCCCGGCTCGAGGTCCGCCAGCACCTTGCCCATGACGATCCACTCCTGGAATCCGTTCAGCAGCAACCGCTCGCGGTCGGGTGCGTGGTCGCGCAGGATGCGGGCGCAGAAGCTGTGAAACGTCGAGATCCACGCCTCGCCGTAGTCGTCCTTCAGCCGCTCGTCGATGCGCCGTGCGATCTCGCCGGCCGCGCCCGTCGAGAACGTGAGGACGAGGATCTGCTCCCGGCCGGCGACCTTCTCGACCACGGCCTGCTCGTAGAGGTCGACGAGGGCATGCGTCTTTCCCGTGCCCGGTCCAGCCAGCACACGAAGTGGTCCATCGATTTCCCGGATGTCGATTGGCAAGAGGTCTCCCAGAGGCGGCGGGCGACCTGATTATGCGGGGGCTCGACTCCTCGAGTCAGCCCACGCTGTAAAGGGCCCGATGGCCACGAGCAAGAGCCCCGCGAACAGCGCGAACTCGAGCCACGGCCACTGCGTCAGCTGTGGGCTGTCCCCGCGCAGGTAGAGGAACGGGCTGGCAAGAAACCACGCCCCGGCGAGCAACACACGCCAGGCGGTCGTCTGGCGCTCCTCCCACATCATCCATCCAGCCGCGGCGAGCATGCAGAGGTCGGCGCCATGCAGGTACGGGGAGACCAACAGGGAGCCGATGATGGCGAGAGGAATCACAAGGCCGGGTGACTCGCGAAGCCGGTATGCCGCGGCGAGCACACCTCCCACGATGAGGACGCGAAGCATGGCTGCGGCCAGCCCGGTTGCCGCCATCGCTCCATGCAGAGTCAACCTGTCGGCGCCGGTCGGCCACGGGGCACGCAACTCTGCGGCATAGGCGACGACACCGTTCGGCCCGAGTACGAGCACGACCGCGATCATCACCACGGCGGCACAGGCAGCCCACGAGACGAACGCGCGGTATCGCGTCGCGAAAAGGAGCGCAAGCGGAACGAGAGTTGCCGTGTTCGGCTTCAGGAGCATGGCCGCGAGCGCGACTCCGGCGAGTACGTCGTGCCTGTCGCGCAGCAAGCGCCAGCCGATGACCATGCCGGCTGCCACAAGGGGAACGACCTGCCCGACATTGACCGCATGCATGACCCACCAGGGAGCGAGCGCGCCCACGACGGCGATCCACCTGCCGAGCCCGCGGCTGACGCCCGAGAAGGCGAGGGCGAGGGCAAAGGCGGCCAGGGTGACCGACGCCCAGATGACGTAAGCGATGTTGTACGGCAGCCACGCGAGCGGCGCGACGGCAAAAGCGACCATAGGGGGGCTGAGGAAAGGCTGGAGGCGGCCGCCCGGAACCAGCAGCTCCTGCTGCACCATCACCAAACCCTGGTCGTAGACGTGCGCCCAACCGGCGTGAAGGCCGACCTGGGCCGCGGCGAGGTAGGTGTGGAAGTCGACGCTGATAGGGTCGTGTCGGATGGCCACGTCGAGAACCATGGCCGGCACGACCACGGCGAATCCGAGCGCCAGGCAAACCCGGCGCCCAGCCACGTTTACAAGGCTGAACAACGTATCCCTCGCTGAACCCTCAGCTCACGCCGCGTGAGCACTTCCTATATTGACAAACGCGCGGGCCCCGCCGTGGCGACAGGTACCGGTAGGGCGGCGGCCTGGACTGCCGTGGTCGGCGTTGTCGTCTTGGCGGCCCACCTGCCGTCGTTCCTGCATCGAGTGCTGGACGGGGACGAGGCCATCTACGGCTCCATCGCCGTCCTGATGAACATGGGCGGGTCGCTGTACGGCGACGGCGGCGTCGACAACAAGCCACCCGGGATCTTTTGGGTCTACGCCGTGACTTTCCGTGTCTTTGGCGCCTACAACATGACGGCGGTTCACGCCGTCTCCCTCCTCGCGCTGGCGGCGACCTGTGTGCTCGTCTGTCTCATCGCGCGAGACATCGCAAGCCCGAGGGCGGGGCTGCTTGCCGCGCTCTTCTACGGAATCCTCACCGGGGCCGGGAATCCGCGATTGCTGGCGGCGAACACCGAGCTCTTCATGATGCTGCCGCTGACAGCGTCGGTCCTCTGCATGTTGCGGCGCCGGTGGTTCTGGTGCGGTGCTTTCCTGCTCGTCGCCTTTGCGTTTCGCCAGTCAGCAGCGATCAACGTGCTCCTCATCCCACTCGCGGTGATCTGGCTCGAGCCCGGACCACGCCGCCTTCGGGCAGCAGCCCTGGCCGCCGCCGGCGCGGTGGCGGCGTTGATCGTGGCGGCCGCTCTCCTGACGCTCACAGGATCACTCCCGGGTTTCTGGCGATGGACGATCGGCACTCTGGTCGGCTACGCGTCGACGAACTGGACGCCGAACCTGGTGTGGATGCGAGCGAGGGACAGCGTCGTGCCGTTCCTCGTCGACATGGCCGTCTTCTGGATCGCGGCGATCGCGGTGGCGACGCGCTGGCGCACGCTGTCGGTTTCCGTTCGCCTGGCGCTCCTCTGGCTCGTCGTCGCGATGGCCGGCTCGCTGGCCGGCGGCCACCTCTCTTGGCACTACTTCATCCAGGCGATGGGACCGCTGGCGGTCGTGGCCGCACTGGCCTTCGACCGCTTTCGGCTTCGACGCGCGGTTGCGGTCGCGGCGGTCGTGGGCGTCGCCGTCCCGGCAGTCGCGTGGTGGATCTTCGACGTCACGGCTGACCCACTGACCTACGATTTCGATCGCCCGGTCCCGCAGCACGAGGCAGTGGCCGCCTACATGGGAGCGCACACCTCGAACGCCGATCGGGTCTTCGTCTGGGGCAACTGGCCCGCCCTCTACGTGGAGGCCGACCGCACGATGAGCAGCCGCTTCCCGGGCTTCCTGCGCGGATTTGCCCGTGGATCCGACCTTCCGCCAGACGCCTGGGATGTCGCGCCCGACGTGTGGCCCTTGCTCGAAGCCGACCTCGACGCTCACCCTCCGGCCCTCATCGTCGACACGGCGGCCGCTGGGTGGAGCGACTTTGCGAAGTATCCAATGAGCAACTACCCGGTCATCGCCGAGCTGGTGGCGCGGCAGTACCACCAGGTGGCGGTCGTGGGCGGCGTGGTGATCTACGCCCGGAACGGCGCCTGAGGCCCGGGCTTCTAGATCTTGACCTTGGGCAATGGCGGAACGGAAGGTGTGGGGACCGGCAGCCCGACTGTCGGGACCGCGACCGGAAGCGCACCTTGCGGCACGTCGGGAACCGTCACCGGCGGCAGCGAAGGCACGGCCACCGGCGCCGTCGGTGAGGGGATCGGAGGCACGACGGTCGTGCTCGGCGCCAACGAATGCGTCGGACCTGCCTGGTCGTAGACGGCAGGTGAGGAGACAGGCTGAGCCAGAATGATCACGGTCGCCGCCGCGACCGCGCCGACCGGCACCGCGTGGTGGACGGCGTCCCCGACCCAGCGTCCCGAAAGCCAGACGGTCACGACGTAGAGGGCCCGGCGGCTGATCCGGCGCCCGTGCTGGATGTATTCGCTGATCGCAGCCAGGGCACGGCGAAGACGCCGCTGGACGGTGCCTTCGGTGAGGCCGACCACCGCGGCGATCTCCCGGTTCGAGTAGCCGCCGAAATACGCGAGCTTGACGACCTGCGTGTCCTCCTTGGGTAGGGACTGCATCGCGTCGTCGACCGCGTGGCGGACCATGGCACCCGAGAAATCGGCCCACGTCGGAGGGCGTTCGTTTCCGTTCGCCAGGCCCTCGAGGAGGATCTTCTTCAGGCCCTTGTGGGCGCCCCGCATTCGCCGCCTGTCGACGGGGTTTCGCCGGGCACCGGTCATCAGCCAGGCGCGCCAGCTGTCGTTTGTACCCACTGGAAGGTCGTGGTTGTCGGCTTCCGCCATGTCCAAAACCCTCCCCCGCACAGACAACTCCGAACTGGTCCAAAGCACCCGGTCGGTAGTGCTCAGGGCTTGCGGGGGCGCTTGATCTCCAGGATCCGGGGCTCGGCGGCGGCGACCGCGACCAGGCGGTCGAAGACCTCCTGCGCGTGGTTGCCGGCGACGATATCCGCGAGCCGGACGTACGCTGACGCGCCCCCGGCGAAGACGAACGTCGGTGTGCCGAACACGCCGTGGGTGCCGACCGCGAGGCGGTGATCGGACGCCAACGCGTCCAGGATCTCCCGGTCGCCGAGGTCAATGCGGAACCGCTCGATCTCGAGGCCGGCGTCCATGGCGACCTGCTCGACCACCGGGAGCTGGTCGATGTCGAGGCGGTCGCGGTGGCGTGCCTCCAGCAGCGCGTGGTGGAATCGCTCAAATCGACCCTGCCGGCGAGCCGCTTCGGCCGCGGCAAAGCCAAGCCTTCCCTTGACGAACTGGGACGGCGGCGCATCCCACACCGTCCAGCCGTCATCCTTGGAGTTCACCTGCGTGAGCGAGAAGTACCGCCAGCGGACGTCGAGGGTTCGCGTGGCCGAGAGCCGCACCGCGTCGATGAGGACCGAAGCGCGGTACACGTACGGGCACTGGTAGTCGAAGTACAGGTCGAACGTGATGGGTTCTGACGCCGCCACTTCGCCCACTCCAACGCGTCTGCTGCTCACGCGTATTCCCGACAGCTGGGCCTGGATGCGCCCTGACCTGGTGGTCCGGCTCCTGCCCTTCACGCTTGCGTTCGGAATTGCCTACTGGTTGAGCAAGGGTGCATCCTGGCTCGGGCTGGCGCCCGGCGCCCTCGCCGTCCAGGTGGGGTTCGCCCTGGTCGCGGCGCCCGTGATGTTTCTGGCCGCCGCCGCGGTCCAGCTCTGGCTCACGCTTCGGCGGCGTGCGCTCAGCGTCCCCGCCGGGCCGTCCGACGCCCTCTTCCAGGCCGCGTTCTACGCCGTCAACGGTCCGGTCGAGGAGGCGTTCTTCCGAGGCCTGGTGCAGGGAGGCCTGACAGTCCTTTGGGGGGCGCCTGTCGCATTCCCGCTGGCGACCACCGCCTACGTGCTCTATCACCGCCTCGGGCGCTGGACGTGGGAGGACACGCTGGCGACGGCCCTGGTCGGTGTACCACTCGGCCTCGCCTACTGGCTGCTGCCCGGACCGTCCTCGCTGCTGGGGATCTCGATCGCCCACATCGCAGCGACGTGCGGGTTCCTCGGGCCGGGGCCCTACCTGCTTCGCAAGCTGCGGTTGATCTAGAACCGGCGACTATTACCGTCCGTGGTTGAGCTCGACCGCCGGCAGCGAGTAATCCTCACCTGGGCCGGTATCGCGGTGGTCCTCACGGCCTACCAGGGTTCCGTGCTGGTCATCGCGTTGCCCGCGGTCGCGACCGAGTTCCACGCCAGGGTCCCCGCCCTTTCCGACCTTTACTCGGTGCTGGCGATCGGCTCGTTGGGCGCGCTGCCACTGTCGACGCTCGCCGACCGGTTCGGACGCAAACGCCTGATCGCCGTCGGCATCGCCGGCTCCTCCATGGCCAACTTCGTCAGCGGCTTCGCGCCTTCGATCGCGATCCTCGCCTTCTTGAAGCTCTTCGCGGTGTGCTTCGAGGTCCTCGTGGCGGGGGTCGTGACCGCGCTCATCGTCGAAGAGGCCCCCGCCGAGCACCGCGGCGCCGCGGTCAGCGTGATTGCGCTTCTTTCCGGGGTTGGCATCTTCCTCGTCGTGGTCGCATATCCGGTGATCGCCCCAAACTGGCGGTGGCTCTACTACGCCAGCGGCGTCGGGGTGCTCATCGCTCCTTTCATCTGGTGGCTGCTGCCGGAGAGCAAGACCTGGCAGAGCGTGCGCATCACCACCTCGGCCATGCGGCTACTTCTCGAGCGGCCGTGGCGGCGCAGGGTCCTGATCCTCGCCACGATGACCGGCCTTTTGGCCGTTTTGCTCGGACCCGCCGGTCGTCTCTACACGGTTTACGCAACGTTCGTGCTGGACTGGTCGACGCTGCTCATCAGCATCCTGATCGTCGTCTGCGGGATCGCGGGCGCCGTCTCCTACCTCGCCGGCGGCTACCTCACCGACCGGTTCGGCCGCAGGGGCCCCGCGATTGCGCTCACGGTTTCCGTCGCGGCCGCGACCAGCCTGAGCTTTGCGACCGGGTCGATCGCGTTCTTCGTGGGCAACGTCTTGTGGAGCGCCCTCGCAAGCGCGAGCACCCCGGTCTTCGGCGCGTGGTCGGGGGAGTTGTTCCCCACTCGCGCCCGCGCGACCGCGGAGGCGGCGATCGCGGTCGTTGCCGCGATGGGCAACATCGCCGGGCTGCAGGCCGTCGCGGCGCTCGCACCCGCGACCGGGCTCGGAGGCGCGATCCAGCTGGGCGGCGTAGCGGCGATCGCCGGCGCAATGCTCCTGTTCCTGCTCCCCGAAACGAAGCAGCAGCCGCTTCCCGAATAAATCGGGGTTAGTCCGGACTATCACGCGGTCCGGCCGATCGAAGAGGGGTGTTAGTCCGGACTATCGCGGGCACTTGGTGTGTCCCGAGTAAGCTCCGGCATCAGAGTGGAGCGTGCGCAGGCGGTCGTGATCGGTGGTGGGATCACAGGGACCAGCGTCCTCTATCACCTGGCCAAAGCGGGATGGCGCGACGCCGTCCTCCTCGAGAAGGACGAGCTGACCAGCGGGTCGACCTGTCACGCGGCGGGCCTCGTCACCCAGTTCAACCCGTCGCCGACCATGATGCGGTTCCGCAAATACAGCATCGAGCTCTACCAGCAGCTCGGCGTGTTCGAGACCGTGGGCAGTCTCCGCTTCGCCTCCAGCAAGAACCAGCTGATGGAGCTGCAGCGCGGAGTGAGTCGCGCTCGCGGGATTGGGCTCGACGTCGAGCTCGTCTCCCCCGAGGAGTCGGCGCGGATGATGCCGGTGATCAGCCGCAACTCCCTGCACGGAGCCGTGTGGGTGCCGGGGGACGGTCACCTCGACCCGCACACCGCGACCCACGCCCTGGCCGCCGCAGCCAGGAAGCTTGGCGCCCGCGTCAACACCTTCCGCCGCGCCACCGGGATCGAGGTCTCGGGCAAAGGCGCGGTCCGCGCCGTGAATACGGATGAGGGTCGAATCGAGACCGACACCGTCGTCGTGGCCGGAGGCATCTGGGGGCCGCAGGTGGCGGCCATGGCCGGCGCGTTCGTCGTCTCCACGCCGGTCGACCACCAGCACGCGGCGCTGCTCGCGGTCGCCGGCCATGAGATGCCCCACGACATGCCGTGCTTTCGTGACCCTGACAACCTCGTCTACGGCAAAGCGGAAGCCGGCGGGATGGTGCTTGGCGGATACGAGTCGAACCCGGTCGCGCGCTGGATCGACGGCGTGCCATGGGACCACGCAGGCACCTCGCTACCTCCAGACCAGGCCCGTTTCGAGCCACTCCTCGCCGGGGCCGCGCGCCGCTTTCCATTCGTCCACGACGCGGGGATCGTGAAGCTGGTCTGTCACCCCGACGCGATGACGCCCGACGCAGGACCGCTGGTCGGCGCCGTGCCCGAGGTGCGCGGGCTGTACATGGCGGCCGGGCTATCCCTCAACGGGTTCGGCGGCGCGGGGGGCATCGGCCGCGCGATCGCCGAGCTCGTGACGGACGGCGATACCGAGCTCGACCTTTACGCCTACCGGCCATGGCGCTTCGGGCCGGTCCACCGCGATCCCGGCTACGTTGCCGAGCTCGCGCGCGAGACCTACAGGTACTACTACCACCTCCGCTATCCCTTCGACGCGGACGAGTGGGGCCGTCCGAAGCGGACCAGCGCCCTGCACACGCGTATGCAGGACCTCGGCGCCGTGTTCGGGGTCAAGCACGGCTGGGAGCGGCCCGACTACTTCGAGCCTGGGCAGCCCTGGCGCCGCGCAGGTGCGGACCAGCGCGGTTTCGGATTCGCGAAACCGCCCTACTTCGACCGCCTCGCCGAGGAGCACCGCGCGTTCCGCGAGCGAGCCGGCATCATCGACATGAGCTCCTTCGGCAAGATCGAGATCACGGGGCGTGGCGCACTCGGGCTCCTGGAACGGGTTGCGGGCAACCGGATCGACCGCCCCGCCGGCAGCGTCGTCTATACGCAGCTCCTGGAGAGAGACGGCGGCATCGCCGCCGACGTCACGATCACACGTCTCGCCTCCGACCGCTTCCGCCTCGTCACCGGCGCCGGCTATGTCAACAGTGACCTGGGCTGGCTGCGCATGCAGGTTCGCGAGGGCGATCCACCGGTCGCGTTGCGCGAGACGTCCGACGAGCTGGCGGTGATCGGAATATGGGGGCCGCACTCGCGCGACGTGCTCGCCCGTGTCACCACAGACGACGTCTCCGAGGACACTCTCCCCTTCATGCAGGCGCGCGACATCCATGTCGGCGGATTCCCTGTGCTCGCGCAGCGCGTGACCTACGTCGGCGAGCTCGGTTGGGAGTTTTACGTCAGGCCCGACGTCGCCGGCCAGGTGTGGGACCGGCTCATGTCCGCCGGCCGCGAGTTCGACATCAGACCCGGCGGCTATCGCGTCCTCGACTCTCTGCGCATGGAGAAGGGTTACCGCTACTACGGCACGGACATGGGCCTGCTCGAGAACCCATACGAGGCAGGGCTCGGTTTCTGCGTCGACGGCGACAAGTGGCCTGCCATCGGCCGCGACATCAGGCGCCGCCTGCGGACCCTGGCGGTCGGCGAAGAAGCCTACATACCTGTATATGGGGGCGAGGCGGTGTTGCTCGATGGTCGTGTGGTCGGGCGGCTCCGCAGCTGCGCGTACGGCTTCACGGTGAAGAAGAACCTCGCCTATTCGTACCTGCCGGTCGACCTGAAGCCTGGTGCGGATGTCGATGTCGAGGTCTTCGGCCAGAGGCTGCCGGCAAGCGTGATGACGGATGCGGTGTTGTCCAAAGAGCATGTCCGGCAACACACGAGCTGAGGAGGCGGCGGCCAAGGTTTCCCTCTGGAGAGGGAAGCCCTACACGATCTCGCCGCTGTCCGGCGGGCTGACCAACGAGAACTATCTCGTCGAGTCCGATGACAAGCGCTACGTGATGCGGCTGCCAGGGCAGTCGACCGACCTGCTGTCGATCGACCGCGAGAACGAGGTCTACAACACCAAAGCGGCGGCGTCGACCGGGATCGGTCCGAAGGTGCTCGAGCACCTCGCCGGGACGGACGTGATGGTGCTCGAGTTCATCCCCGGCCCGACCATGTCCGCCCCTTCATTGCAGACGAAAGAGATGACGGCACGAATGGCGCAGTCGTTTCACCGCCTCCACGCCGCGCCGCGATTCCTCCACGACTTCAACATGTTCCGGCTGATCGAGTACTACCTCCGGATCGTGGAGGAGCACGCGGTGACGATCCCCGACGACTACCGCGACTGGTTGCGAACGGTGAATGCGATCGAGCGGGCGGTGAGCGTCGCCGCACTCCCCATGGCGCCGTGCCACAACGACCTGCTTTGCGAGAACTTCATCGACGACGGTTCCGCCCTTCGCATCGTCGACTACGAGCTGAGCGGCAACAACGATCCCTGCTTCGATCTCGGCAACACCGCGCAGGAGGCGGAGTTCGACCAGGAGCTCCGCGCGTCGCTCTGCGAGGCGTACTTCGGACGGCTGGATCGACGCCAGCTCGCACGCATGAACCTGTTCGCGTTGATGTCAGATGTGGGCTGGACCCTGTGGGGCGCGATCCAGAACAAGATCTCAGCCGTCGACTTCGACTTCCACGGCTACTACACGGGCCGCTGGCAGCGCGCGCTGGACGTCCTGTTCTCCGACCGCGTCGAGCGCTGGATGGGCGACGCCGCGAATTGACGTAATCAACCGCCGGTGATACGTTGCGCGCCGGTATATCGGTCGCATATCGGCCAAGCGAGATAGGGATAGGGGTTGGGATGGCGGTCGCGGACACGGTCGAAGCCCGGTCGCAGAGCGAGGAGGCTTACCGGCGACTCCTGGAGCGCATCGTGAGCCTGGAGATGCGACCGGGCTCGGTCGTGAACGAGGCCCGGCTGCGCGAAGAGCTCCGAATCGGCCGGACCCCGATCCGCGAGGCGCTCCAGCGGCTGGCGCGCGAGAACCTGGTCCGCTCGGTCCCCCACCGAGGCACCTTCGTGACCGACGTCAACATCACCGACCTCGCCCGCATCACCGAGGTCCGGGTGGTGCTCGAGGCGCACGCGGCACGCCTGGCGGCGGAGAAGCTGACCTCGCAGGATCGCCATGAGATCGAGGAGCTGCTCGAGCTGCTTCGCCGGGGCTACGTCACCGGCCAGCGAGACCTGATGCAGCTCGACCAGCAGATCCACCGCCTCGTCTACCGGTCGACCCACAACCCGTTTCTCGAGGCGACCCTGGAGCGCTACTTCAACCTCAGCCTGCGGCTGTGGTACCTGGTGCTCGACCGCGAGGTGCGCCTTCGCGAGGCGGTTGACGAGCACGTGGAGCTGCTGCAGGCGATCTGCGCCGGCGACGGCGGACGCGCCGAGGAGATCATGCGCCATCACGTCTCCGGCTTCGAGCGCGAGATCCGAAAGGTGCTGGTGGAGAGCTGAGCCCATGCCGAAGATCTTTTTTGCCACCGACCTGCACGGTTCCGAGGTCTGCTGGAAGAAGTTCCTCAACGCCGCGCGCTTCTACGACGCCGACGTGCTCATCTGCGGCGGCGACATGACGGGCAAGGCGATCGTCCCGGTCGTGTCCGAGAACGGCCACTACAGCGTCGCCCTGGGCGGCCAGCGGCAGACGGTGCCCGCCGAGCAGGTCGCCGACGTCGAGGCCAACATCCGGCGCAAGGGGTACTACCCGCTGCGGATGAGCGTCGAGCGCCTGCACGAGCTCGACCAGAACCCGGCCATGCGGGCGGAATGCTTCCAGGAGGTGATGTTGGAAGGCATCGAGCGGTGGATGGCCATGGCCGCCGAGAAGCTGCGCGGGACCGGGGTGCGCGTGTTCGTGTGCCCAGGCAACGACGACGAGCTCGAGGTCGACGAGGTCGTGAGGCGATCTGACTTCGTCGAGCTCGGCGAGGGTCGCATGGTCGACATCGACGGCTTCTCGATGATCTCGACCGGCTGGTCGAACCCGACGCCGTGGAAGACGCACCGCGAGGACTCGGAGGAGGAGCTGGGAGATCGCATCGACAAGATGGCCACGCAGATCCCAGACCAGTCGCGCGCGATCTTCAACCTGCACTGCCCGCCGTACCGCTCCGGGCTGGACGAGGCGCCGGCGATCGACGCCGACCTCAAGCTCCTGCACGGAGGACGCGCGCTGCGACCGGTGGGCTCGACCGCGGTCCGCCAGGCGATCGAAAAGCATCAGCCTCTGCTCTCGCTGCACGGGCACATTCACGAGAGCAAGGGAGCGATCAAGATCGGCAAGACGCTAGCCATCAACCCGGGTAGCGCCTATGAGGAAGGGATGCTCATGGGCGCGGTCATTCAGCTCGATGCGAAGAAGGGCATCAAGAGCTATCAGCTCGTCAACGGATGAGGAGGTAAGGAGGAAGCAACATGGCTGACACGACGATGGGGACGGCGGCCGCAAGGCCAGGCCTGTTCCTGCGTAACGCGACGGGGCTGGTCAAGGCCTGGTCGACCTTCGACGCTTTCGTTTATTCGTTCTGGTCCATCAACCTCATCACGCTCGGCCTGTACGGGATGTCCTACGTCTACTGGGTCCCGGACGGGCAGCTGTTGGCGGCGATCATCATCTTCGGCGTCCTCGCCACCTTCCTGGTGGTCACCTACGCGATGTTGGTCAGCGCGATGCCACGAACCGGCGGAGATTACGCGTGGCAGAGCCGCATCCTCGGGGGCGGTCCTGGGTTCGTGCTTTCGATCACCGGTTGGTGGTTCACCCTGTTCTTGTGGGCCCCGATCTACGCGGCGATACTGGTCGCTCAGTTCTTCACTCCACTCGCGTACACGCTCGGGTGGACTGGCGTCGCTACGTTTTTCGGCAGCCAGACCGGGGTCTTCGTCAGCTGCCTGATCGTGCTCGCCTTTGTATCGGTCGTCATCACCCTCGGCATGGAGACCTACGCGCGGATCCAGAAGATCTGCTTCTGGATCGGGGTCGGCGGCCTGGCCGTGGTCTGCGTGCTCTTGCTGTTCGCCAGCCCGCAGGACTTCCAGAACGCGTTCAACCGCGAGGCGCACAACCTGTTCGGCGCCACCGGCAACGCCTACCAGGCGACCATCGACGCCGGCAACAAGGCCGGATACGCACCGCACGACTTCGGTGTCTTTTCTCTCGGCCCGATCTTCCTGTTGATGCCCTTCCTCGCCTTCTACATGCTCTGGCCAAACTGGGGCGCCACCCTCTACGGCGAGGTCCGCGGCGCCAAAGACATCCGCAAGCCGTTCTGGAGCATGTTCTGGGGGCTCTGGGTGACCATCGCGATGGTCGCCGTACTGATGCTGCTGATCGTCAAGACGATGGGCTGGCAGTTCTACAACGCCGCCAACGCCGCCTGGTACGGCGGCACCGCGCCGGTCGGCACCTGGCCCTACCCGGTGATGCTCGCGGGCTGGCTCGTCGACAACCACCTGTTCCAGGCGCTGCTGATCATCGTCATGGCGCTGTGGTTCTTCGGGTGGGCCGGCACGCTGTTCCTATCGTCGACGCGCGTCATCTTCGCGGCCGCCTTCGACCGCGTGCTGCCGTCCTGGGCCGCCAACATCTCCTCCGGCCGCCGCGTGCCTTATGGCGCGCTGCTGCTGATGATCGTGCCGTCGCTCGTCGTCAGCGCGGTCTACGCCTACAAGGCCGACTTCACCAAGGTATTCCTCGACGCGACCGCCGTGATCGCTGTCACCTATCTCGGCACGACGATCGCGGCGCTGATATTGCCGTGGCGCCGCAAGGACATCTTCATGGCGTCGCCGATTGCGAACATGAAGATCGGCGGGATTCCGACACTGACCATCTCCGCCGCCGTCACCGCGATCTTCCTCGTGTTCCTGCTGTATGAGTGGTTCTTCAACGCCGACAACCTCTACGGCACATCGTTTGAGTCCAGCATCCCTTCGGTCGTGTATTTCGCGGTCACCTATGTCGTTGCGTTGGCGATCTACCTGGTCGCCCTGTTCTACCGACGGCAGCAGGGCATCGACCTGAACCGGATCCACCACGAAATCCCTGTTGAGTAGCATGGCAACGGCCGCCGAGCGCAAGCTCGGCGGCCTCCTCTTCTAAACATGCTCGAATACACGCTTCGCACCTACCAGAGCCCGACCCGCCTCGTGCAGCGGCTGGGCGCCATCCAGGAGCTCGGCGCCGAGGCGAGCCAGCTCGGCATGCGGCGGCCCCTGCTGGTCACGGATGCCGGGGTCAAGGCCGCCGGCCTCCTGGACACGGCGCTCGAGGCGCTGCGCCGCTCCGACGTCGAGGCCGTCGTGTTCGACAAGGTGCGCGCGAACCCCGGGGTCCAGCTGGTCGACCAGGGCGCCGCCGAGTACAGAGCGCAGGGCTGCGACGGCCTGGTCGCGATCGGCGGCGGCAGCTCAATGGACACCGCCAAGGGCATCGGCGTGGTCGCGGCCCACGACGGGTCCATCGTCGAGTACGAGTGGGGAGGGAGCCCCATCCGCTCGCGCATCCCGCCGATGATCGCGGTGCCCACGACGGCGGGCACGGGCAGCGAGGTCACGCTGTGGGCGGTCATCACCGACCCCAACCGCAAGATCAAGTTCAACGTCGGGGGCACGCCGAACATCGCGGCCTGGGTCGCCGTGATCGATCCCGAGCTGACGGTCAAGCTGCCCCCAGCGGTCACCGCCGGCACCGGCATGGACGCCCTCGCCCACGCCGTCGAGTGCTTCACCATGTCCTATCACCAGCCCTTCACCGACGCGGTGGCGCTGCTGGCGATGGAGTACATCACGAAATACCTGCGCGTGGCCTACTCGCAGGCCGGCAACCTCGAAGCCCGCTACCACATGAGCGCGGCGGCGACGCTGGCGGGGCTCGCCTACGGAACCGACTCGGCGGGCGCGGCCCACGCGATGAGTCAGACCGCCGGCGGGGTGCACGACGCTCCACACGGTGCCCTCACGGCGCGCCTGCTCGGGCCGGTGATGGAGTACAACCACTCGGGCGAACCGGAACGCTTCGCGCGCATGGCAACTGCGTTCGGCCTCGACGTGCGCGGCGTCTCGACGTGGCGCGCGGCGGAGATGGCGGTCGAGTACGTGCACCAGCTGACCGCCGACGTCGACATCCCCAGCATGCAGGAGCTCGGCTTCAGCGAGGACGAGATCCCGATGCTCGCCGACAAGGCGTTCGCCGACCCGCAGACGATCGGCAATCCTCGCGACGTCGACGGGGCGGCCTACCGAAGGATCTACCAGCAGGCGTTCGACATGGGCCGCAAAGGCAGCAGCAACGGAGAGTTGCGATGACGATCGACGTGGCCCGCAGCGTCAAGAAGATGTTCGTCGACGGGAACTGGGTCGAATCGGAGTCCGGCGAGCTGTTCGACGCCGACAGCCCCGCGACAGGCGAGGTCATCGCGCAGGTTCCGAAGGGCACGCGGGCGGACGCCGGCCGCGCGGTCGAGGCTGCTCACCGCTCGCGTGGCGAGATGGCCGGGCTCAAGGGCTTCGAGCGCTCGAAGCGGCTCTATCGCATCGCCGAGGCCATCGAGCGGCGGCGCGATGAGCTCGCGCATCTGCTCACGCTCGACCAGGGCAAGCCACTCAAGTCCGAAGCCTTCGGCGAAGTCGACGAGTGCATCGAGTACTTCAAGATCGCGGCCGAGGACCTCAAGCGGCTTGAAGGCCGCGTCCTGACGTCGGCGAGCCCGAGCAAGCTCGTCCTGGCTCGGCACTATCCGCGCGGCGTGTACGGGATCATCACGCCCTGGAACTGGCCCCTCACGATGGCGGCCGAGCTCATCGCACCGGCGCTGGCAGCCGGCAACACCTTCGTGTGGACACCGGCCTCGTCGACCAGCGTCATCTCGGTCGCGCTCATGGAGTGCATCGCGGAAGCGGACTTTCCCGCCGGCGCGGCCAACCTCGTGACCGGACCGGGGGCCGAGGTGGGTGACGAGGTGGCCGGCCATCCGCTGGTGGACGGGATCGGTTTTGTGGGCTCGACCGAGACCGGCGCCTCGGTGGCGAAGCGCGCCGCGGGCAAGCACGTGATGCTGGAACTCGGCGGCAACGGGCCGCAGGTCGTGTTCGCCGACGCCGACCTCGGCAAGGCGGTCGAGGGCGCCATCGTCGGCTGCTACCTGTGCGCGGGTCAGAGCTGCACGGCGGGCGAGCGGATCCTGGTCGAGGAGCCCGTTCGCGACGAGTTCGTGGCACGGCTGGCCGACGCGGCGCGAGCGCTGCGGCTCGGCGATCCCTTCGCGGACGACACCACGCTCGGCCCGCTGAACAACGAAGGTGTCGCGACGAAGATGGACCAGCACGTCGCCGACGCCCTCAAGCGCGGCGCGAAGCTGGTCCTCGGCGGCGAACGCGCCGAGGGTTTTCCGACGCGTCTTTACTACCACGCGACGATCCTCGATGGCGTCGAGCCGGACATGCGGGTCAGCCGCGAGGAGACGTTCGGCCCGATCGCACCGGTCATCAAGTTCCAGCACGAGAAGCAGGCCCTGGAGCTGGCTAACGACTCGCCGTACGGGCTGCTGGGCGCCGTCTACACGAAGGACCTCTCGCGCGCCCTTCGCTTTGCCGACGCGCTCGACACAGGCTGGGTGAACATCAACGAGTCGACCAACTACTGGGAGGCACACCTGCCATTCGGAGGGCGCGCCGGCAAGAAGAGCGGCATCGGACGCGTGGGCGGGAGGTTCGCCCTCGAGCAGATGACCGACCTGAAGACGATCGTGATCGAGATCTCGCCGGAGTGACCAAACCCCACGAGGACCCGATCGAAGAGTCCGAACGCATCGCCGAGGCCGCGAGAAAGAAGAAGATCGGCCTCAAGCTTCTCGGCGGCGCCGGTGTGCACAAGCATTCGCCCAGCTCACACGAACCACCGCTCAGGCGAAAGTACGGCGACCTCGACTTCGCCATTCCCAAGCGTGACCGCAAGGCCGTGCTCGAGCTCTTTCGCGCGCTGGGCTACGAGGCCAACGAGCGGTTCAACACCATGCAGGGCGACCGGCGCCTGTACTTCTACGACCCTCACAACGGTCGCCAGGTCGACGTGTTCGTCGACGTCTTTCGGATGTCCCACGTGATCGACCTGCGCGGCCGCCTGGACCACGAGCATCCCGCGATCAGCCCGTCAGACCTGCTTCTCAGCAAGCTGCAGATCTACGAGGTCAATCGCAAGGACCTGGTCGACGTCATCGCGCTCTTGCTTGACCACCCGATCGCCATCAACGACGATGACGCGATCGACCCGGGCTATGTCGCGCGGCTCGCCTGCGGGGACTGGGGCCTCTGTCGCACCGTGGAGATCAATCTCGGCAAGCTGCGGCACACGGTGGACGAGCTCGACGTCGACCGAGATCTCGTGAACGCGCGCATCGACGAGCTGTGGAATGCGATCGAGGGACAACCCAAGCCTTTGAAGTGGCGCCTCCGGGCGCAGGTCGGCGACCGGGTCCGGTGGTACGAGCTGCCCGAGGAGACCCGGTCGCCTTATCAGCCAGAGTGAACAACGGACTGCCGCGCCAGGCGCGATGCGTCGTGATCGGATGCGGGATCGTCGGCAACAGCCTCGCCTATCACCTGACACGTCTGGGCTGGCGCGACATCGTCCTCCTCGACAAAGGCCCCCTCCCGAATCCAGGCGGCTCGACCGGGCATGCATCGAACTTCATCTACCTGGTCGACCACTCGAAAGAGATGACCGCGCTGACCGTGGAAAGCGTCAGCCAGTACAAGGAGCTCGGGGTCTTCATCAGGAGTGGCGGGATCGAGGTCGCGCGCACCAGGGAGCGGATGGAGGAGCTGACACGCCGCGTCGCGTCGGGGACGTCGTGGGGAATCGAGGGCATGTCGCTGCTGTCGCCGGGCGACGTCAAGGAGTTCGTGCCGTACATCAACGAGTCGATCATCCTCGGCGGCTTCTACACCGAGGGCGTCGGCGTCGTCGACTCGCTGCGCGCGGGCACCTTGATGCGCGAGAAAGGGATCGCGGCGGGCGCGCTCCACGTGGCACCGAAGACCGAGGTCGTGGGCATCGACGTCGAGCACGGTCGCGTCAAGCGAGTGCGCACGACGGCCGGCGACATCGAGGCCGAGACGGTCGCCATCACCTGCGGCGTCTGGAGCCCACGCGTCGCGCGCATGGCCGGCGCGCGCATCCCGCTGACGCCGGCCGTGCACCAGATGATCGACATCGGGCCCGTCCCGAGATTCCGCGGGGCGAAGTCGGACATCGAGCACCCGATCGTCCGCGACATGGACACCAACATGTACGAGCGGCAGGCCGGGGGCGACCTGGAGATCGGCTCCTACGCACACCGGCCGATCCTCTACGACCCAGAGGACCTGCCGTCCGTGGAGCAGGCAGCCCTCTCGCCGACGGAGTTCCCGTTCACGCAGGCCGACTTTGAGCAGCAGATGCAGCACGCGCTCGAGCTGATGCCGGAGATCGTGGGCGACGAATCGGTCGGCGTGAAGTACTCCGTCAACGGCGTCCTCTCCCTGACTCCGGACGGCATGCCCGTGCTGGGGGAATCGCCGGACGTGAAAGGTCTCTGGTCGGCGGCGGCCGTGTGGGTGAAGGAAGGGCCGGGCACCGGCAAGGCCGTCGCGGAATGGATGGTGCATGGCGAGTCGGAGATCGACCTCCACTCCTCGGACATCGCGCGCTTCCACGAACATCAAAGGACGCGCGCGCACATCCACGCGCGTGCGTCGGAGGGCTTCAACAAGACCTACGGCATCGTCCACCCGAGCGAGCAGTGGGCGTCGAACCGAAACCTCCGCCTGGCGCCGTTTCACGTGCGCGAGAAAGAGCTGGGAGCGTTCTTCTTCGAGGCTGCGGGCTGGGAGCGTCCGCAGTGGTACGAGTCGAACGCGACGCTGCTCGAAGAATTCGGCGATCGCGTCACCCGCCGCGCGGCGGAGTGGGACGCGCGCTGGTGGTCGCCGATCATCAACGCCGAGCACCTCGCGATGCGCGACCGCGCCGGGCTCTTCGACCTGTCGGCTTTCACCATCTTCGACATCGTCGGCCCCGACGCCCTGGCCTCCGTCCAGCGCACCGCGCTGCGCCAGATGGACGTTCCGATAGGGCGGGTCGTCTACACGCCCGTGCTCAGCCACGAGGGGGGCTTCAAGTCCGACCTGACGATCATGCGGCTGGGCGATGAGCACTTCCGCGTCGTCACGGGCGGCGCGGCCGGAATGTCCGACAAGAAGTGGTTCCGCGACCACCTCGCCGAGGGGGCAGAGCTCGCCGACCTCACATCCTCGCTGACCACGATCGGCCTGTGGGGACCCCGCGCGCGCGACATCGTCGCGAGCACGACCTCGGACGACGTCTCCAACGAGGGCTTCAAGTTCGGGACGTGCCGGGTGATCGACATCGGCACGCAGCGCGTGCTCGCGTCGCGCATCTCGTACGTGGGCGACCTCGGTTGGGAGCTGTACGTGCCCATCGAGCAGGGTTTGAAGCTGTGGGATGTGCTGTGGGAGGCCGGCCGCCAACACGGCATTGCCGCGTGCGGCATCGGCGTGTACGGCACGACCGGACGTCTCGAGAAGTGCTACCGCGCGCACGGCAACGAGCTCGAGACCGAGTACAACGTGGTCGAGGCAGGGATGGCCGCTCCGCGCGTGAAGGAGGAAGACTTCACGGGCAAGGCGGCCCACCTGCGCCACCGCGAGGAAGACCCGGCGGCCATCCTGTGCACGCTGACGGTCGACGACCACACGTCGAAGAGCGGAGAGAAGCGCTACATGCTCGGACGGGAACCCATCCTCACACGCGACGGCAGGCGGATCGTGGACCGGCGAGGCCGCGGCTCCTACGTGACCAGCGCCGGCGCCGGGCCGTCGGTCGGCAAGCACATCCTGATGGCGTACCTCACGCCGGAGGAGGCTGTCGTCGGCAACCAGCTGCTCGTCGAGTACATGGGCGAGCGCTACCCGGTCAGCGTCGCGGTCGCCGGTGCGACGCCGCTGTTCGATCCCGAGAACACGCGCATTCGCTCGTAATGCGAGTCGCTGCCTGCATCAAACGAGTCCCGATCACCGGTGGCCGGATCTTGCTCACGGAGGACGCGAGGGCGATCAACACCCAGCATCTCGGCTTCACGATGAGCCCGCACGAGGAGTGCGGGGTCGAAGAGGCGGTGCGACTGATCGAGGCTCACAAAGGTGACTCGGTCGTGCTCACGTTGGGGCCCACCGAGGCCGTGGAGCAGCTGCGCGATGCGATGGCACTGGGAATCGACCGCGCGATCCACCTACAGACCGACGGCGCCGAGTGGGACGGCGAGGCTACGGCCGCGGCATTGCTAGACGCCATTCGCGCTGACGAAGGTCAGAACGGTCCGTTCGACATCATCTTCTTCGGGAACGAGTCGGCGGACTCGGGCGGATTCCAGGTCGGCATCCGCGTCGCGCACGCGCTCGGACGGCCCTGCGTCACCGGGCTGAAGAAGGTGACCGTTGAGGGTTCTTCGGTGCGATGCGAGCAGGAGGTCGAGGGCGGCCGCGATGTTTATGTGGTGCCCATGCCCGCGGTGCTGACCGTCAAGGAGGGGCTGAACCTGCCGCGCTATCCCTCAGTGCCGGGCCGGATGCGGGCG
>DASXSD010000007.1:0-26122 GCA_036506195.1 Candidatus Dormiibacterota bacterium | reverse complement strand
TCCTGCAGCGAGTGGTAGACGACCTCTGACTCGTACTGCGCCGACACGCCGGCCAGGAACTTGCGCTCGGCCTCCGGCACGCCGAGCCGGTCGTAAGTTGCTTTGATGTCGGGCGGGAGGTCCTCCCAGGACTTCGATTGCTTCTCCGACGCGCGGAGGTAGTAGAAGATGTTCTCGAAGTCGATCACCGACAGGTCGGCGCCCCAGTTGGGCATCGGCTTCTTGCGAAAGATCTCGAGCGAGCGCAGGCGGAACTTCGTCATCCACTCGGGCTCGCCCTTCATGAACGAGATCTCTTTGACGATCTCGGGGCTCAGGCCGCGCTTGGCCTTGAAGACGTAGTCCTCCGGGACGAAGAAGCCGTACTTCTCCTTGTAGTCGGAGCCGACGTCGATCTTCGGTTGCGTTGCCATCAGGCGACCTCCTTCGGCTCTTCTTCGGCGTGACCCCACTCGGCGTAGCCCGTCTTCTCGAGTCGATCCGCGACCTCCGGCCCGCCGGACAGCACGAACTTGCCGTCGACCAGCACGTGCACGAAGTCAGGCTTGATGAACTCGAGAACACGTGTGTAGTGCGTGATGATCAAGATGCCCAGGTCAGGGCCGCGCATGCGGTTCACCGCTTCGGCGACGAACTTGATGGAATCGATGTCCAGCCCAGAGTCGGTCTCGTCGAGGATCGCGATCTCGGGCTTGAGCATCGCCATCTGCAGGATCTCGGCCCGCTTCTTCTCGCCACCCGAGAACCCGTCGTTGATGTACCGCGGCAGGAACGAGTCGTCCATATGAAGCACCTCGAGCTCGCCCTTCAACAGGCCGCGAAACTCTTTGGGCGTCACCTGCTTCGACTTGTCCTTCCCGTCATAGCCGCGCTTGGAGTTCAGGGCGGTGCGCAGGAAGTTGGCCATCGAGATACCGGGCACGACGACCGGGTACTGGAACGCGAGGAACATGCCCAGCCGGGCGCGCTCGTCGGGCTCCAGCTCCAGCACGTTCTGGCCCTTGAACATCACGGACCCGCCGTCGACTGCGTAGCCCGGGTGCCCCATCAGCGTGTGCGACAGCGTCGACTTGCCCGATCCGTTCGGGCCCATCACCGCGTGGACCTCGCCCTTGCTGATGGCGAGCGAGACGCCCTTCAGGATCTGGCGTCCTTCGACGCTGGCGCGCAAGTCTTTGATCTCGAAGTCAGCCAACTTTCCTTTCGTTCTCCTTCATCACATACGTGCAGTCGTCCGCAGCCTCGGCCATCCATGTCGTTCGTGCGATATCGGCGCCGAGCAGCCGCTCGTACATCTGCTGCTCGTTGACGCAGGGCAGGCCGGTGCGGGCGGCCACATCCTGGATGGGGCAGTTGCAGTGACGGATCGCGAGCCCACCGTCGCCAAGCTCGACAACCTCGGCCATGTGGCCATGCTCGGAAGCGAGCTTCGCCAGCTCGCGGACTCGCGCTGCAAAGGATAGGCCCGCCAGGCGAGGCGCATATTCAGCCTCGAGCCGGGCGGCTCGCTTCTCGAAAAACTGCTTGAGCTGCTCGGTGGAGAGGAAGTCGACGAGTTCGCCGCTGAGCTCTTGGTGCCGGTCCGGAAAGTGGCCGCCGGCCGCCGCCGTCAGCCGGTAGACGTGTTCAGGCCGCCCCGGACCATTGGGTTCGGCGCGGCCGCCCACGGCGAGCCCAGCCGACACGAGCGCATCGAGGTGGCGGAGTGCGCCCTGCTTGGAAAGCTCGAGATGCGCGGCGATCTCGCCTAGAGTGGCGTGGCCGCGCGTCTTCAGAAAGGCGAGGATGGTGTCCCGCTTGGATTCCACGGTTCAATTCTAGGAGTTTTTCAACACGGATGTTGAAATACCGCCTCCCCGGCGCACTGGGAGCGGCTGCGGCCGCAGCCATGGCGTGGTGGCCCCTGGCCGTGGCCGCGGCGGATGTGACCTGGGAGCAGTGGCTTCCCCTGCCGGGTGCGGTCGACGTGGACGGCCCGCGCACCGACGGCAGGTTCGTCGTCGCTGGCTCAGCGGCCCTGTACCTCCTGGACCCCGCCGAGGGCCTGACCCCGTTCGCGCGGGGACTGGGAGGCTACCGTGAGGACCCCGGCACCGAGGCGTACATCGCGGTCTCTAGAGGCGGGCACGTGGACGCCGCCGAGTGCGACTTCGCCCCTGACGAGACGTACATCCTCCGCATGCACGCACCGCTCGGGGTCAACCGGGTCAACGCAGCAGGCGACGAGTCAGGCCCGTTCACCAACCTGGTCGGGGTCTCCGCGCTGACCGGAATCGCGTTCGACACTGAAGGAGCGTTCGATCACCGTCTGCTGGTGATGGGTCTTGCCGGCGGCAAGACAACCCTTTTCACGGTCGACTGCAACGGCGCGGTCGCCGTGATCACGCGTTCCTTGCCGTCCCTGGAGGGGCAGATGGCGGTCGCGCCGGACACCTTCGGCGCATTCGGCGGGCAGTTGATCATCCCCGACGAGACGGGGCGCGTGCTGGCGGTGGCGCCAAGCGGCAAGCTGACCGTGCTCATCAAGAAGCCGCTGCCGGGCAACATCGACCCGACCCTCGGCGGGTTGGGTTTCGTGCCCGACGGATTCACGGCAAGAGGCGGCGCCGCGTACCACGTCGATCGCCTGACTCCGGGCAGCTCTTTCCCTGGAAGCGACAGGCTGCTGCGCCTCACCTCGGAACAGCTGAGCGGGGCCGGCGTGCAGGACGGCGACCTGCTGGTGGCCTCGGAGGACGGTGGGGCCTTGATCTCCGTGCGCTGCGCGGCGACCTGCACTGCGTCCCGAATCATCGCCGGGGACAAGAAGGCACATGTCGAAGGCCACATCGCGTTCAGCGTCAATGCCCCGCCTCCAGGTCCGCCGTCTCCTACGGCCGTGGCAGCCCCGCAGCCACTTGTTCCTCAGGCGTTGGCGGACTTCGTCGGGGAGTGGGGCATCCCGACGTCGGCCTTGATTCTTCTTGTCGCGTTGGTGAGCGGGCTTGCGTTCCAGGCCGTCCGCCAGCGCGCCAGGTGAGCGTGTAGCGCCGCCCCGGCAGATGGATCGCGCCCTTCTCTTCGCCGGGCGTGGAGCCCGCGCCTATGGCTTCGGCTTCGCCGCCGTCCTGATCGGCCTCCACCTCGAGCAGCGCGGCCTGACGGCGCCGCTGGTCGGGCTCAGCCTCGGCGTCGCACTCGCGGCGGCGTCGCTGTCGGGTCTCGGGACGACCTACCTGGCGGCGCGATTCGGCCGCCGGCCGGCGCTGGCGACCTGCGGTCTCCTGATGGCTCTCACCGGTGTCGATCTGGCGCTGGCGACCCAGGCGGGATGGCTGGTCGCCGCCGGCCTCACGGGCATGCTCGGCGTGGCCGGCGTCGACCTCGGGCCTTTCGCCTCGGTCGAGCAGGCAGCGCTTACCGAGGCCGTCACTCCCGCCCGCCGCAACCTCGCGTTCGCGCGGTACTCGCTGACCGCGGGCCTGTTCAACGCCGCCGGTGGGCTGTCGGCCGCGCTCGCCTCGGACCCCAACGGCATGCGCGCCTTCTTCCTTTTGTATGCGGCGATTGGACTGGTCACCGCCGCCCTCCCGGCGCTGATGTCGAAGCGAGTCGAGTCCGAGCGCGGCGGGCCTGCCTTCGGGGCGCTGCGGCGGTCGGAGACAAGGCGCGTGCTCGTGGGACTCGCGGCTCTCTTCGCTCTCGACTCGTTCGCCGGCGGTTTCGTCAGCAACGCCGTCATCAGCTACTGGCTGCACGTCCGGTTCGGCGCGGAGCCCGGCTTGCTGGGCCCTGTGTTTGCGGTCATCGCGGTCCTCCAGGCACTGTCCTACGAGGTGTCGGGCAGGCTCTCGAACCGGATCGGCCTGATCAACACCATGGTCTTCACGCACCTGCCGAGCAATGTGCTTCTCATCCTGGTCGCACTGAGCCCGACCCTCGGCTGGGCCGTCGCTTTGCTCTTCGCGCGGTTCCTGCTGTCGCAGATGGACGTGCCCGCGCGACAGGCCTATATCGTCTCCATCGTGCCTTCGGCCGACCGTGCGGCCGCCGTCGCGGTCACGGGGGCCGTGCGCGGCGTGGCCCAAGCCTTCGGCCCGCCGCTCGCGGGTGTCGCCATCGGAGCGGCCGCTTTTGGCCTGCCGTTCTTCGCGGGCGGCGGGTTGAAGATCGTTTACGACCTGGCCCTGTTCGCCGCGTTCCGCAGCCGGCGCGCCGAGCACGAGCCCTAACGTTGACCAGAATGCAGGAGGATCTGACTGAGCTCGGCGCGGCCGAGCTCGACCGGCGAATCGCCGACATCCGGGAGCGGATGCGCCCGCTGGAGGTGGACCTGGCCGGGCTGCGCGGACAGCGCGACCTTCTGCAGACGGAACTTCGGCGCAGGCGCAGGCTGACCGAGCGGACCACGCGCGCCGACCTCAAGCTGGCGATGCGCGAGGGCCAGTTCCCGACCATCGCCGAGCTCGTCGCCGGGAGCGACGCTGGATCGCTGGACGACTACGTCTACAACTTGAAGACCGGCGGCGAGGTCCGCCTCGGCTTCCCGGGATCCCGCTCCCAGAGCCTGAGCTTCACCGACGGCGTCAAGATCGCCCAGGCCCAGGACCTGGCCGAGGCCGCCCGCCTCTATCAGGCCGGCTGGGAGCTTGGCAGCCCGGGCCGGCCAGGGGTTCGGGTTCACTTCCCAGGGACTCGCCAGGAACGCCTGGTTCCGGGCGACGACGTCTATGCTCGCCCCGCCTAGGCGCCGGAGTTGGAGAACGGGGCCAGGACCAGGAACACCCGGCGTGCGTTCAAGTTCGGATACGCATGATCGAGGTCGTCGATCGCGTGCATCAGCTGGTCGTACTTGATGTGCCAGCCGTGCCCCTTGCTGATCCCCGGGTCGTTGAGGACGAAAGTGTCGTCCTGGTCATAGCCGACCACGACCAGGTAGTGCGACACCGAATAGCCCGTTTGCTCGTAATGCGTGCGGTAACCGGGATAGTTCGGGTTCCCGAGGCCGTGGGTCCGCACGCCGACGATTAGAGGCCGGCCCAGCGCCAGCTGCTGCTTCATCTCGATCCGCGTCGCCGGCAGGACCCTGTCCGCCCAGCCCATGTACTTCTTGGCCAGGGCGCCGACCTGATGGATCTCCACGTCGACCGACGGCTTCCAGGTCGTGATCTGGTTGATCGCGTGGTCGGCAGTCAATGGATCGATGGTCCCCGTGGAGTGGTCCCCCCGCAGGTAGCGGTCGACCATCAGCAGGCTCGTGGCGTGCTGGCTCGAGTTCGGCGGGGCCGGGCGGCGTAACGCTCCGCGCCTGCCCGGCGTTGGGGGAAGATGGAAGCGTAGAATCCCTGCGCTCCCCAAGCATGGCTCGAAACGTTCCTGAGCGGATCAAGACGAAGGGGGGACACAGTCCTCGAGCGCGGATTCACGCCGCGTGGTCGCCGATCGGCCAGAAGATGCGCCGCACCGCCCTCCTGCGCGGGCTGGGGGCGACCGTGGCCGTCCTGCTCGTCATCGGGGTGGCGGCGGATGCCTACGCCCAGTCGTTTTTCGAGAGCCTGCCCTCGATCCAGGGCCTCGATTCCGCGGGCTTCGCGGGCGACACGATCATCTACGACAACACCGGCAAGACCGTCCTCGCCGACGTGGGCAACCACGGCGACCATCGCCTGGCCGTGAGGCTGAAGGACGTGGCGCCCGTCGCCATCCAGGCCACCGTCGCGATCGAGGACAAGGGCTTCTACACCAACCCGGGCTTCGACCTCGCCGGCATCATCCGCGCCGCCTTCGACAACATCCGCGCCGGCAAGATCGTCGGTGGCGGAAGCACGATCACCCAGCAGCTCGCCAAACAGCAGTTCCTGACGCCTGAGCAGTCGGTCAGCCGCAAGATCAAAGAGCTCGCGCTCGCCTACGAGCTGAGCCAGACCTACAGCAAAGACCAGATCATGGAGCTCTACCTCAACAAGAGCTTCTACGGGTCGCAGTCGTACGGCATCGAGGCCGCGTCCGAAAGCTACTTCCACATCCCGGCCTCCAAGCTCGACCTCGCGCAGGCGGCGCTGCTCGCCGGCCTTCCCCAGAGACCGACCGAGTGGAACCCCGTCCTCCATCCCGACGCGGCCAAGCTTCGCCAGGCCGAGGTGCTTCGCGCGATGGTCCGCTCGAACTTCATCTCCCAGCAAGACATGGACAAAGCGCTGGCCGAAGAGCTCGTGTTTCAGGCGCCGGTCAACAGCTTCCTCGCGCCGCACTTCGTCGACTACGTGCTCGCGGAGCTGCGGCAGCTCGGATTCCAGCCTGGCCTGCAGCAGCTGAACGTCAAGAGCACGCTCAACTACAACATGCAGACGATCGGCGAGAGCGTGATCCGCTACAACATGGCCGCCAAGCCAGGTCGCACCTGCTACAACAGCGGAATCCCTGACGGCTGGAAGTACGGCCTGTACGAGGCCGGCGCCAAGTGCTGGGATCCCAACGGGCTGCTGTCGTCGGGTCTCGTCGCCATCGACCCGCACACCGGGAACATCCTGGCCATGGTCGGCTCGCCGAACTACAACGCAAAGGCGGGGCAGATCAACTACACGACGACCGTGCGCAACATGGGCTCGTCGATGAAGCCGTACACGTACGGCGCGGTCATCAACGCGCGCGCGGCCACGGTCGACACCCCCGTGTACGACGGCCCCTCGCCGCTGGTCTACAAGGACGCGTACAGCACGACGAAGATCTACAACTACGACGGCAAGTCGCACGGCGTGCTGCCCCTCAAGCAGGCGATGGGCAACTCGCTGAACATCGCGGCGGTCAAAGTCGAGCTTTCGATCGGCGTACCGTCGGTGCTGACCTGGATGCGGGGCATGAACGTCTTCCCGCGTTACATGGCTCCCGATGGCACCTACAACGCGACGGCGCCTCCTGATCAATACGGTCCGTCGCTGACCCTCGGCGGTTATCCGATCACGCTGCTCGAGCACGTGAACGGGATCGCGACCTACGCCGACATGGGCGTGTATCACTCACCGGAGTCGATCCTCCAGGTGAGCGACTCCCACGGAAAGGTCCTTTACACGACGCACGCGGACCAGCGCGCGCGGCTCGCGATCGACCCCGCGGTCGCGTTCATCATGGCCCAGATCATGGCCGACGACCAGAACCGCTGCCGCATCTTCGGCTGCAACAGCCCGTTGCACTGGAAGAACCGCACCGTGGCCGCGAAGACCGGAACCACGGACAACTTCAAGGACGCCGTGACCGTCGCCTTTACTCCTGATCTCGCGGTCGGAATCTGGGTCGGCGACGTGCTCAGCAACAAGTACACGATGATCAGGGGCTCGGACGGCGTGTTCGTCGCCTCGCCCGCTGTCAACGCGTTCGTGTCCAAGGCGCTCCAGGGCGTGCCCGGCAACCGCTGGTTCACCAAACCCGCTGGAGTCGTCGCCGGCCCGAACAACAGCTGGTACCTGGCCGACACCCTGAAGATCGACAAGCTGCCCGGTGACAACCCGCCGACGCCGACGCCGAAGACTCCTGTCTACAGCGTCCCGCCTGACGACGGGCAGGGACCGGTCGTGGTCAGCCCACCGCCATGCCCATCGCCACCACTGCCCTGTCCCTGAGCATCGCGTAGAGGGAACCTTGCTAATGGCGCGATGGCCGGCCAATGCGGGTTTCGAATGCCCGTCAATGCCGCAATGGCCGGCCACTGCGGGAAATCAGGTCACCCTGAGCTGAAGCCGGGCCCTCCGTAGACTTTCGGCGTTGAGCGCCGAACTCTCCGTCGTCACTGAGCGCCTGCCCAAGAGCCAGGTCGGAATGAACATCGAGGTCCCGGCCGAGGTCGTCGACGCGACCTACGACCGCGTCCTCAACCGCCTGGCCTCGCGCGCCCGCATCGAAGGCTTCCGTCCCGGCCGCGCCCCGCGTGCCCTGGTCGAAGCACGCATCAGTCCGGCGGTGCTGCGTGAAGAGGTCGTCGAGACGATGGTGCCCGACGTGATCCGCCAGGCTCTGGAGGGCGAATCGATCGATCCCATCGACAACCCCGACGTCGAGGTCCTCGAGCTGGAGCGGGGGAGACCCGCAAAGCTCAAAGCGACCATCAGCGTCATGCCCGAGGTCACCCTGGCCGACGTGACCCAGCTCAAGATCGCACCGCCGGACCACTCCCACGAGGTCACCGACGAGATGCTCGAGCGGAGGCTCGAAGACCTGCGCGAACCGATGGCCGAGATCACGCCAGTGGAGCGCGAGGTGCGAAAGGGAGACATCGCGGTCATCGATGTCGAGGTCGAGCTCGACGGCAATATCGTCGAGTCGGAGACACGCAAGTCGACCGAGGCGGAAGTCAAGGACGGCGTTCTCCTGCCGGAGCTGGTCGAGGTCCTTCCGGGCACGTTCGTCGACGAGAGCCGCGAGGCCAGAGTGACTTTTCCCGAGACGTACAGCAACAGCGAGCTCGCCGGCAGACAGGCGACGATCCGCGTCACCGTTCGTGGCGTCAAGGAGAAAATCCTGCCCCCGCTGGACGATGCCCTCGCGAAGAGTCTCACCAACGGCAAGCAGGAGACCGTGGACGCCTACCGAGAGGCCGTGCGCGAGCAGCTGGAGGAGTCAGCGCATGCCCTGGCGAAGATGGAGCGCGAGCAGGCGGTCGTCACGGCGCTGGTGGACGCCTCGTCCGTCGAGGTGCCCGAGGCCCTGGTCGATCGGGAGCTCACCAGCGAGCTCGAATCGCTGGAGCGGACGCTGAGCCGCCAGGGTCTGAAGCTCGATCGCTACCTGCAGTATCTGAACAAGTCACTGGACCAGTGGGTGGCGGACCGGCGACCCGACGCCGAGGCGCGGCTGAAGGTCGACCTCGTGCTGGCCGAATTCGCCCGCCACCGGGGCCTG
The DNA here is from genome assembly GCA_036506195.1 of Candidatus Dormiibacterota bacterium. GTDB lineage: Bacteria > Chloroflexota > Dormibacteria > Dormibacterales > Dormibacteraceae > 40CM-4-65-16. The sequence goes on along the minus strand of DASXSD010000007.1, from coordinate 17,251 downwards.
GAGCCCACCGAGGAGGAGACGGTCGGCTTCCTCGAGGAGCAGGCGGCCGAAGACGAGGAGCTGAAGGGTCAGCTTGCCGAGCTCAAGAAGAGCCCGACGGCCCGGCGCTACTTCGCCTCCCGCCTGCGCCGGCGCCGCGTGCTCGATCGCCTCGTCGATCTTGCCGGGGTTGACTGAACCGGGGCGACCCCTGTCTAGAATGACGGTGATGCCCAACATGAAGAGGTTCGAGGCCCCATCCAGCTACCTCGTCCCCATGGTTGTGGAGAACACGGGGCGTGGCGAGCGGGCTTTCGACATCTACTCACGACTCCTGAAGGAACGGATCGTCTTCATCGGCACGCCGATCGACGACCAGGTCGCGAACCTCGTCGTCGCGCAGCTGCTCTTCCTGCAGTCCGAGGATCCCGAGAAGGAGATCGCGCTCTACATCAACAGCCCAGGCGGGCAGGTCACCGCGGGGCTCGCGATCTACGACACCATGCAGTACATCCGCCCGCCGGTCTCCACGATCTGCATAGGCATGGCGTACTCGATGGCCGCGGTGCTCCTGGCCGGTGGGGCTCACGGCCAGCGCTACGCGCTGCCGCACGCCAACATCCTCATCCACCAACCGTGGGGTGGCATGCAGGGCCAGGCAACCGACATTCAGATCCACGCCAAAGAGATCCTGCGCACGCGTGAGCAGCTCAACCAGATCCTCGCCCGGCACACGGGTCAGAAGATCGAGAGGGTCACTCAGGACACGGAGCGCGACTACTTCCTCACGGCCGAGGCCGCGAAGGAGTATGGGCTGATCGACGACATCATCCTGACGCCCGCCAAGCCTGGCGACAAAACGAAAACAGACAAACAAGACGAGGAAAAGGTCAAGGAGAAGGTCGCCGCAGGATGATCTTCCGACGCAGAAGCAAGCGCGACGAGGTCAAAAGGCATCGACCGAAGTGCTCGTTCTGCGGGAAGGAACAGGGCGAACGAGGCATTCGCCTCGTGGCCGGCTCTGGAGTTTTTATCTGCAGCGAGTGCATAAGCCTTGCCAACGAGATTCTCTGGGGCCATAATCCCCCGGCGCCGGCCTCGCCGTAGAACTATGTGTAGAGACCTATGAACGAACGAGAAGATCGCCGCCGGTACACCCGCTGCAGCTTCTGCGGCAAGGGCCAGGACCAGGTCCGCAAGCTGGTCGCCGGCCCCGGCGTCTTCATCTGCGACCAGTGCATCGACCTCTGCCAGGAGGTCCTCGAAGACGACAACCGTTCCGCGGGACAGAAGAAGCAGAAGACCGGCTTCATCCCCAATCCGAAGACGATCTGCGCCGCGCTCGACCAATACGTGATCGGGCAGGAGCGCGCGAAGAAAGTCCTCTCGGTCCAGGTCTACAACCACTACAAGCGCATCAGCGCGTCGAAGTCGGTGGGCGATGTCGAGCTCACGAAGTCAAACGTCCTGCTCGTCGGGCCGACCGGCTGCGGCAAGACCTACCTCGCGCAGACGCTGGCGAAGATCCTCGATGTTCCGTTCGCGATCGCCGACGCCACCAGCCTCACCGAGGCCGGTTACGTGGGCGAGGACGTCGAGAACATCCTGCTCCGCCTCATCCAGGCCGCTGACTTCGACATCAGCCGCGCTGAGCGCGGAATCATCTACATCGACGAGATCGACAAGATCGCTCGCAAGTCGGACAACCCGTCGATCACGCGCGACGTGAGCGGCGAGGGTGTGCAGCAGGCGCTGCTGAAGATCCTCGAAGGCACGGTGGCGAACGTCCCGCCGCAGGGCGGGCGCAAGCACCCGCACCAGGACTTCATCCAGATCAACACGACCAACATCCTGTTCATCTGCGGTGGCGCGTTCGATGGCCTCGAGAAGGTAGTGGAGCAACGAATCGGCCGGCGCGCGATCGGTTTCGGGGCGCCCCACACGCGCACCGAGCGGAAGGCGGTGTCAGAGACGCTCAAGCACCTTCAGCCGCAGGACCTCTTGAAGTACGGGTTCATCCCGGAGTTCATCGGCCGCCTGCCGATCATCGTGACCCTGCATCACCTCGACCAGCAGGACATCGTGCGCATCCTCACCGAGCCGAAGAACGCGCTCGTCAAGCAGTACCAGAAGTTCTTTTCGCTCGACAACGTCGAGCTGGTGTTCCAGAAGGGCTCCCTCGACGCCATCGCGGAGCTGGCGCTCCTGCGCGGCACCGGCGCCCGGGCGTTGAAGTCGATCATCGAGGAGGCGCTGCTGAACTCGATGTTCGAGATCCCGTCGCGACCCGAGATCAAGCGCTGCATCATCTCGGAGCGCTCGATCCGCGACGCGCTGGAGCCGGAGTTCGAGGTCGCCGAGGAGACCGAGGGCCCGGCGCGCGCGGTCGGAGAGAGCGCCTAGGCACTCTCTGATTTCGCACGAAATCGCGATAACGTGCGGAATCCGACCCCGGCAAACGCACCGAACCGCGATAACGTGCGGAATCGAGCTCCACGGTGGGCGAGCCCAGCGCGACAAACGCTAGAATTTCGATTCACCATGAGCCGCGACGAGCACGTATCGGTACCCTCGCCGGCTCCGTCGCGCTAACCGCGACCATCTCGCCGGCGATATCGAACGAAAGCCATGGATGAAGCACGCCTCATGACACAAAACGAGATGCCCAAAGCGTTCGACCCACAGGCCATCGAGGCCGGCTGGTACGCGCGCTGGGAGGCGGACGGTCTTTTCATCGCCGACGCGAAGAGCCCGAAGGAGAAGTACTGCATCTGCCTGCCCCCGCCCAACATCACCGGTGAGCTGCACATGGGACACGCGCTCAACCACACGGTGCAGGACATCTGCGCCCGTTACCGGCGGATGACTGGTCGCGAGGTGCTGTTCCTGCCCGGCACCGACCACGCCGCCATCGCGACCCAGAACGTGATCGAGCGGCAGCTGGCGGCCGAGGGCATGACCAAAGAGCAGCTGGGCCGCGACGCGTTCACGTCGCGCGTCGACGAGTGGTACCGGGATGTGGGCGAGACGATCGTCAGCCAGGACCGCATCCTCGGCATCTCCCTCGACTGGTCGCGCCTGCGCTTCACGATGGACCCCGCCTACGTGCGTTCGGTGATGACAGCGTTCGTGGAGTTCTACGACCGCGGCTGGATCTACCGCGCGCCCCGCATCGTCAACTGGTGCCCGCACGACCGCTCCGCGATCTCCGACCTCGAGGTGGAGTGGAAGGAGCACCAGGACACCCTCTACTTCATCAAGTATCCGATCGAGGGCGGCGGCGACGTGACGATCGCGACCGTGCGCCCCGAGACGATGCTGGCGGACACCGGCGTCGCTGTGAACCCCGCCGACGGGCGCTACAGGAACCTGGTCGGCAAGACCGCGGTGTTACCGCTCGTCGGCCGCAAGCTGCCCATCGTCGCCGACGACGCGGTGGAGACGGAGTTCGGCACCGGCGCGCTCAAGGTCACCCCGGGCCACGACCCGATGGACTACGAGATCGGGCAGCGCCACGGCCTGGAGATCGTCAATGGGATGAACCTCGACGGCAGCATGAACGTGCCCGGTCTCCCGTACGACGGCCTGCCGGCGCTCGAGGCCCGCGCTCGGATCGTCGCCGACCTGAAGAAGGAAGGCCTGCTGGTCAAGGAAGAGCCTTACACGCACGAGGTGGGCCACTGCGACCGGTGCAAGTCGGTCATCGAGCCGTTGATCAGCGAGCAGTGGTGGTTGCGCATGGAGGAGATGCGCGACAAGGCCCTGCGCGCCTCCGAGGCCGGCAAGGTGCGCTGGCATCCCGAGCGCTACGAGAACACCTACCTCGACTGGCTGCGTGGCCTGCGCGACTGGAACATCGGCCGGCAGCTCTGGCTCGGCCACCGCGTGCCCGTCTACTACTGCGCCAACGGCCACACCACAGTGTCGGTCCATCCGCCCGAGCAGTGCGACGAGTGCGGCAGCACGGACTTCGAGCAGGACTCCGACGTCCTCGACACCTGGTTCTCGTCCGCGCTCTGGCCCTTCGCGACGCTCGGCTGGCCCGAAGACACCGAGGACCTCAAGGCCTTCTACCCGAACGACCTCAACGTCACGGCCCGGGAGATCATCAACCTCTGGGTGAGCCGCATGATCATGACGGGCCTCGAGTTCATGGGTGACGTCCCATTCGCGGACGTCGCGATCACGGCCCAGGTGCAGGCGGCTGATGGGCGCCGGATGTCGAAATCGCTCGGCACGGGCGTCGACCCGCGCAAGCTGATCACGAAGTACGGCACCGACGCGCTGCGTGCGTGGGTCGCAAGCGTGGCCATGTCGAGCCAGGACGTGCGCTTCGACGAGAGCCGGATCGAAGGCTACCGACGCTTCTGCAACAAGCTCTGGAACGCGACCAGGTTGGTCCTCAGCTCGCCCGGCGTCGATTCCGCGGACTCCCCTGGTGTCGTCGAGCGACACGAGCACCTGGAAGACCGCTGGATCCTGTCCCGACTGTCGTACGCGGCCGATGCGGTCAGCGCCGGCATCGAACGCTTCACCTTCCAGGACTCGATCAATGGCGCCTACTCGTTCGCGTGGAACGAGTTCTGCGACTGGTACCTGGAAGCGGTGAAGGACCGTCTGCGGGAGGGGGATGCGGTGGCGCAGGACGTCGCCTTCCAGTGCCTCGACACGCTGCTGCGTTTTCTCCATCCCATCATGCCTTTCGTCACCGAGGAGCTGTGGTCGCGCCTCCCCCGGCGCGGGGACTACCTGATGCGCAACTCGTGGCCGGAGCCGCAGTTCGTCGATCCTGGCGCGGAAGAGGAGTTCCAGCAGGTGATCGCGATCGTGGAGGAGGTCCGCGGCCACCGCCAGGCGGCGGGAGCGCCTGCGCGGGGCGGAAAGCTGCAACTCGACGGCTCGGTCACCGGCTCGATCGCGAATCTGGTGGCGAGGCTGGCCAACGTCGAGCTCGTGGATGCGCTCGACGCCCCAGGCACGCCGCTCGCGGTGGTGGCCGGCCGGGTGGTGTTTCCGTATGGAGCCGGGGATGCGCGTCGGGAGAAGGAGAGAAAGCGGCTCGAAGACGACCTGGCCAGGATCACGTCCAGGCTGGAGAATCCCGACTTCCAGGAGAAAGCGCCGCCCGAGGTCGTCAGGAACCTCGAAGAGCGCGCCGCGGCAGCCCGCGAGGCGCTAAACCGGCTGGCAGAACCAGACAGCTAACCTAGCCTTCGCATGCCGTCAGCGGCCGTCCTCGCACCTGTCGTCCTGCCGCTCGTCGCAGCCGCCGTGATCGCGATCTTCGGCCTCGCGGGCGTCAATCTCGGACGTTTCGCGTCCGCGATCGGGGCCTGGAGCGCGGTCGCGGCCTTGCTCGCGGTCTGGGTTCCAGTGCGCTCCTCGGTCGAGCTGATCCTCGGCCCCCTTGGCTACGGCTCCTCGTTCGACCTTCGCATCGACGCGGTCACCTTCGCGTTCGGCCTCATGGTGGCGGCGCCGACCGCTTTGCTGCTTACGCTGCAGCCGCGCACGTGGCAGGAGGCCACGGTCTCGCTTCTCGCGATGACGGCCTCCATCGCTGCTGTGGAGAGCGGAGGCGTGGTGCTCACCGCGATCGGCGGCGGCACGGCCGCCACCCTTGCGGTCGTCCTTCTTGATACGGAGGATCCGCGCGCGCCACGACCCAGCTGGGCGCTTCTGCTGGCCGGCTGGCTCGCGCTCAGCTGGGTGGGCGTCATGCTCCAGGTCGGCGGCGGCACGGCTGTCTACTCGGCAGTCCCCGTCGCGACCTTCTCTGCCCCCGTGTTTTCCGTCCTTGCGGTGGCCGCGATCCTGGTCTCGTGCCTGTTTCCGTGGCGCACGTGGCCCGCTCACCTGTGGGCGCGACCTTCGCTGCGCGCCGCGGGCGTGACGGTGGCACCACTGTTCCCGCTCGGCTTCTACCTCCTTGTGCGCGCCTACGAGCTGGGCGACGGGCGCTATCCGCATCCGCTGTTCAACATCGGCCTCGCCTTCGTCGGCGTCGCAGTCGCCTTCGCGGCGGGTGCGCGCGCGCAGGCGGCCGCGACTCGCCGCGAGTTTCTCGGCGAGGTCATCCCTTTCTTCGGTGGATCGGCCCTCGCGGCCATCGCGATGGGGACCGCCCTCGGCCTGGTGGCCGGGGTCGTGATCCTCGCCACTGCCGCGGCGCTGGTCGCGTGTCTCGCGCTGCTGCCAGACCGAGCGGGCTTTGCGTCACTGGTCACGATCGCGGCAGCCGTCGGCATTCCGCCCGGGATCGCATTCGGGGCCCGCGTCGTCGCCCTGGAGTCGAGCTTCGAGGCGGGTGACTTTGTCGGGCTCGTCGGGATCGCCGGGATGGCGGCGTGGGCGATCCTGATCGTCGCCGGCGCACGCGCCATCGGGCTGCCCGGCGGTCGCGGGCACGCCGCGAGTGAGACATTCCCACGCGTCTCGCTGGCCATCGCGTTGATCACCCTCGCCGCCGGGCCTGCACTCGCGGCCATCCAGTTCGGGTTTGCGAACCCCCTCGCGGCCGAGGTGATGTCCGCCTCGGCTGGTTCCCTCGGCGGCGGTCTGACCTCGGTGGTCACCGTCTCGAGCGTCCTGCCGGCGCTCACGCTGTTTGCTCCGCTCCTGATCCTTGCCGTCTTGCTCTACACGGTCGTGGGAACTTCGGCGATCCAGACGCAGGCAAGGCCGGCTCTCTTCAAGCTGCCGGCCGCCTCCTCGATCGAGCGGGCGCGGGCGGGCCTTCGCGGCCTCACGGTGCCCGAGCAATACCGAAGCATCCTCAGCATGCGTGAGCTCGAGGCGGCCGCGACCGGTGGCAAGGCGGCGATGTGGCTTGCCGCGCTGGTCGCGCTTGGCTTCGCCGTGACGCGGTGATAGAGGCGATCGCGGCCGCCGTCACCTGGCTGGGGGCTTCGTTGATCGTCCTCGCCGACGGCCGGCGCGGGCTTGCGCTCGGAGTCGCGCTCGCCACGCTGGGCCTGAGCGTCGTGGTCTGGCAGGACGCCGGACCCGTGCCCGCGCTGTTGCTCGCGGCCGGCGGCGGGCTGGCGGCCGGGGGGCGCGCTGTGGCCGGGCCGGCCGGCTGGGGCCTGATGCCGCCTGGCTCCACGCCGCGCATCGTCCTGTCGGTCGGCGCGGGCCTCCTGGCCCTCTGGATCGCTCTCGGGATCACAAGCGGCCCCGGCGGTGCGCTGCGATTCGCCGTGCTGACGCTGGTCGGGATGGCGGTCGCTCGCGTCCTCTCGACCGAATCCGCGGAGGTCCAGCTCACGGCCGCCGCTGTGGTCGCCATCGCGGTCGCGGCCGCCGCGGGCCTGGACGCGAATGCACCCGCGGTGTGGCCGTCCGCCGCGGCGGCGTTCATCGCGGCCGGCACCGGATGGCTGCGACTGGGCGTGCCGCGTGCTGCCTGAAGCCGAGGAGCTCCTCGTCCTGGTTGCGGCGGGACTGGTCTTCGCCTTCGTGTTTGCCCCGACGGCGATACCTCGTCGCAGCCTGGTCATCCAGGGCGGCGCCGGCGTCGTGGCCGGCGCCGCCATCGCGGTCGTCCCGACCTTCGACCTCGCCTTGCTCGTACTGCTCGGCCTGGGAACCGTCGATGCCGCGATGGGCGGCTTGCGGACGTTCGCGGTCCGCATGCGCGCACCCGTGCTGGCGGTCGGGATCTTCGCGCTCGCCCTGGTCTTCCTCCGCGTCGAAGGCCCCGACGTGCTCGCGCGATTCGCGGCGGTCGGACTCGTCGCCGGCCTCGCCGCCGCGGTCGGACTGCTTCCGTACATCCATCCTTTCGAGGCCGACGAGGCGACGCCCGCGTCGCCGCTCGTCTGGACGGTGTTCGTCGGCCCGCTGCTCGCGGCGGTCGTGGTCGCGCGTGCTCAAAGCTTCATCCCGGTCGACGCGGGCGAGGCCTTTGCGGCGATGCTCATCGGCATCGGCCTGCTCAACATGGCGTGGGGCGCGATCGCGGCATGGCTCACCGCGAGCAAGGAAGCCGCGTGGCGTTACTCGTTTCTCGCGGACTGGGGCCTGGTGCTGTGCGGATTCGGCCTTACGTTGCTCGACGGGCGTCGTGCGGCCATGCTGATCCTGTTCAGCATCGTCACCTGCAGGCTCCCCCTGTACCTGGTCGCACGAGAGCCGGTCGAGAAGCGGTCGCCAACCGAGGGTCCGCTCAACCTCCTCGTTGCCGCAGCGCTTGCAGGCTCGGCGCCGTTCGTGGGATTCGCCGCACGTGTGCTTCTGCTGCGCGGCGCGACACAGCTCTTCTGGCCGCTGGCCCTCGTGATCGCGATCGCAATGCTGCTGTGGCTGCCGGGATCATTCCGGCTTGGCCGCAGCATGGGGCTGCCGCGCGGAAGGCAGGCGCTCGGCGTTGCCATCGTGCTGGCGGTCAATGTTGTCGCCGGCCTCTACCCGCTTCCGCTGTTGACGGTGGCGGGCCTGTGATCCAGATCCTTCTGTCCATGGCGGCGCACGCGGTCGCCGTGCTCGTCTACCCCGGCCTGTTCGCAATGATCGTCTTCGGCACCGTCATCGAGGTCGCATGGATGCGTGCGAGCAGGCGCGACTGGCAGTGGCCGGACTTGAGGCGCCGCCGCCTGACGCCTGTGCTCGCGACAGTCGCCGTCGGCTCGGTGCTCACCGCGGTGCAGATGTCGGCGCCGTTCAACCAGGTTCCCGGTGCTGAGAGAAGCCTCGTGCTTGCGGCGGCGGGGCTTGCGTTCACCACATGGGCGGAGCTCGCGCTGACCGTCGAATTCGTGGCGGCGCCGGGGCTGTTGCTCATGGTCCAGTTCTGCTGGCTGCTTGCCGTGCTCGGGATGGCGGTCCAGACCGAGAGCCTGCGTCCGCAGGTCCTCGGCAACGTGCAGGTGCCTGGGCTTCTGCCGCTCAAGCTGGCGTGCGCATTCCTTTATCTGTTGTCACTTCCGGCGCTGCTGCGCCTCTGGCCCCTGGTTCCCGCCGGCGACCGGCGCGAAAAGCGCAGGCTCGACGCGGCGCGGATCCTCATGTGGTTTCCCTACTGTGGCCTGTTCGCGACCCTTTTCCTGCCGCCGTCCGCCGACGACCTTGTCGGGTTCCTGCGTTTCATGGGAATCACTCTTCTGGTCGCCGGGGTCGTCATCGGCATCGGGATCATGATGCGGTGGCGAGGCGCGGCCGGTGCGCGCCGCCTGTATGCGCGCGGCGTGGCGCCCTTCGCGGGGCTGGTGCTGCTGATCGTGATAGTGACCTCCGCCCTGATGCGCTAGCCCGCACCGCCCGTCCGGCTGCTTCGCAGCCACCTCCCCAATGCGTGGGAAGGAGTTGGCCAGTCGGGGCTTGGTACAATCTCTCGCCGTGCCCAAGCCAGCCAGTTCGCTGTCGGCTGTCATCGTCAGCGGTGGCAAGCAGTACCGGGTGGCGCCCGGCGACCAGATCCTGGTCGACCGAATCGCCGCCGAGCCGGGAGCGTCGGTCAAGCTCGGCCGCGTCCTGCTGTTCAGCGACGGCAAGGACGTCAAGGTGGGCAACCCCGGCGTCGATGGCCTGGACGTCGACGCCAGGGTGATCGCCCACCGCCGGGGCCCGCGCATCGAGAGCATCCGCTACAAGTCCAAGAAGCGCGTGCGCGTGCACCATGGCGGGCGCGCACACCTGACCGCGCTCGAGATCATCTCCGTCGGAGGGATCGGGCTCGAGAAGGAAGAGAAGGACGAGGCGGACGAGAAGGCAAAGCCCAGGCGAGGTCGGGCCAAGGCGGCTCCGCGCAAAAAGACCGAGCCCAAGGCAGAGGCGGCCGCCGAGAAGCCGGCCAAGAAACCGGCTCGCCGGACCGCCAAGAAGGAGACGAAGTAGTTGGCACACAAGAAGGGCGGCGGCTCGTCGCGCAACGGTCGCGACTCCAACCCCCAGAAGCTGGGGGTCAAGGTCTACGGCGGCCAGCTCGTCAACGCAGGCACGATCCTCGTCCGCCAGCGTGGAACCCGGATCAGTCCAGGCGCCGGCGTCGGGCTGGGCCGTGATGACACTCTCTTTGCGATGGTCGAAGGCCACGTGAAGTACGAGCGCGTGGGCAAGGACCGCCGCCGCGTGACGATCGAGCCTAACGGCACGGACTGACCACCGCCATTTCGTCGATTCCGCCCGCATCCATGTGCGTGGCGGTCACGGCGGTCGGGGCTCGGCATCGTTTCGGCGTGAGCCGTTCGTTCCCCGCGGCGGCCCTGACGGGGGCGACGGCGGACGCGGCGGCTCCGTAATCCTCGAAGCGTCGAACGACGTCAGCGACCTCTCGCTCTACAAGCGCCGCCGTCGCTGGCACGGTGAGGACGGGGCGGACGGCGCGGGCGCTCGCAAGACCGGTCGCACTGGTGCCGACATCACGTTGAAGGTACCCGTCGGCACCGTCGCCCTCGACGGTGCTGGAGCGTTGATCGCCGACCTCGACACGCCGGGAAGCACGGCGGTCGTAGCCCGGGGTGGGGTAGGAGGCCGCGGCAACGTCCACTTCAAGAGCTCCAGGCGTCGCGCCCCGGACTACGCCGAGCCGGGGCTCACGGGTGAAGAGCTCGAGCTCGCCCTCGACCTCAAGCTCATTGCGGACGTCGGGCTCGTGGGCCCACCAAACGCCGGCAAGTCGTCCCTCCTCCGCGCGTTGACGGCAGCGCGTCCGAAGGTCGCCGACTACCCGTTCACCACGCTCGACCCGCAGCTCGGAGTGGCCGATATCGGCGGCGGTCGACTGGTGCTGGCCGACATACCCGGGCTGATCGAGGGGGCGGCGCAAGGTGCAGGCCTCGGGCAGAGATTTCTTCGCCATGTCGAGCGGACCAAGGCCCTGGTCTATGTCGTGGACGGGTCGGCGCCCGACCCGTGGCGCGACCTGGAGACGGTCAAGGCGGAGGTGGCGCTGTTCTCAACCGAGCTCGCGGAGCGGCCGCACATCGTCGCCGTCAACAAGCTCGACCTCCAGCCTGTTCGCCGGCTCCGCACGCGGACGCGGCGCCAGGGCGTGCTGTTCGTCTCCGCGCTCACCGGTGAGGGTCTGCCGGGCCTTATGGAAGCGATCGGCGTGCTGGTCGCTTCGGCCCAGAAGACCGCACTGCCCGCGCCGCCGAGGGTCGTCCGTTTGCGCGAGCGACGAAGCGATGAGCTCACGGTCGAGCGCGCGACGTCGGGATTCGTCGTCCACGGCGAGCGAGTCGAGGCGTTGGTCGAGCGGAGCAACCTCGAGTCCGAGAGCGGCCTTGCCCGGTTCCAAGCCCAGCTCGACCGCATCGGCGTCAACGCCGCCCTGGAGGCGGCCGGCGTCAAGCCCGGAGACACCGTCAAGATCGCCGGCGTCGAGTTCGAGTATCAGCCGTGAGGACAGGCATCCTGGGCGGCACCTTCGACCCGATCCACCTTGGGCACCTGGCCGCGGCGCGGGCCGCCCTGGAATGCGCAAGGCTCGACCGCGTGCTGTTCGTGCCCACCGGTCAGCCGCCGCACCGTCGCGGCACCGTGGCAGGCGCCGAACAGCGCCTGGAGATGAGCCGCCTGGCCGTTGCCGGTCAGGAGAAGTTCGCGATCTCGGACGTCGAGGTGCGCCGCGGCGGCCCTTCCTATACCGTCGACACGCTTCGGGAGCTGCGCACGGCGCATCCCGACGACGAGCTGTTCCTGATCCTGGGCTGGGACGCTGCGCGCCTCTTTGCGACGTGGCATCAGCCAGATGAGGTGCGACGGCTGGCGACGGTTGTGGTCGTGACGCGTCCAGGAACTCCGCAGCCAGATGCCGCAGCGCTCGAGGCCGCCGGCCTCGATTCGACATCGACGATCATCTGCGCCCGGCCGACGCCGGACATCTCGGGAAGCGCGCTCCGACGCTCGATCGCCAAGGGAGACCCGGTCGGAGATCGGTTACCGCCGGCGGTCGAGAGTTACATCGCCAAAAACAAGCTCTACGGGGATAATCGACAGGTTGGCGGCTGAAAGGGCAAGGCGACTCACGCCATTGCAACTCGCGCGTTTGCTGCGGAGCGCGGCAGCCGAAAAGAAGGCCTGGGACCCAGTGGTCATCGACGTTCGCGAGCAAACCCAGGTGGCCGACTACTTCGTCATCTGCGAGGGCGAGACCGACCGCCAGGTGCGCGCCATCGCCGACGGGATGATGGAGGCCGCGAAGGCCAGGAACCGCAGGCCGCTCGCGGTCGATGGTTACGACGATGCGGGGTGGATCTTGCTCGACTTCGACTCCGTGCTCGCGCACGTGTTCCTGCCCGGAGAGAGGTCGTACTACGACCTGGAGAGCCTGTGGGCGCCGGCGGCGAAGCGACGCAGGAGAGCCGCCTCAGCCTAGCCGCGAAATGCAGCGATAGTCCGGACTAACACCGCATCTAGCGTGCTCAGAAGAGGCGATAGTCCGGACTAACGCGTATTTCTCCGGGGGCTCCTTAGATCAGTTGGGCGTAGCGGTCGAAGATCTCGCGCAGCTCCGCCGGCGGCTCGACGCGATGCTTCTTCATCACGTCGAACAGGCTGAGGATGTGGCGCACGCCGGCCAGGGTGACGCCCTTCTCTCGCGTCAGGTTCTGGATGACCTGGACCTTGCTGATGTCGCGCTGCGAGTACCGGCGTCGATTCGTGCTCGTGCGGTGAGGTTCGATGAGGCGAGCGTCCTCGTAGAGCATCAGCGTGCGTGGATGCGTCTCCAGGATCTCGGCCGCGACACTGATCGTGTAGAGCGGCTTGTCGACGTCGCTGAACGACTGATGCTGCGTCCGCGGCTTGGCGATGAGCTTCATCTCAACGAGCCAAAGACCTGGATGATGGCAGGACCGAGAAGCACGATCCACAGCACCGGGAAGATGCACCCGACCATCGGAAAGACCATTCGCGAGGACGCCTGCGCCGCGCGCTCCTGGGCGCCCTGACGCTGCCGGCGCCGCATCTCCGTCGCCTGCACGCGGAGCAGTCGGGCGATCGGGACGCCCATCTGGTCTGACTGCACGATCGACTCGACGAGGTGGTGGAGATCGGGCACGCCGGCCGTGTTCGCCATGTGCTCGAGGGCGGCCATGCGCGGCCGGCCGAGGCGGATCTCGCGGAGAACCTTCCCGATCTCATCGCCGAGCGCGTTGTGGAACCGCTCGGTGATGCTGAGCAGGCCCTCGTCAAGGCTCATCCCGGACTCAACGACCAGCGTCAGCAGGTCGGTCGCTTCGGCCAGCGACTTCTGGATCTGGCGCCGCCGCTGCCCGATCCGCTGCTCGATCCAGATCACCGGCGCCATGTACCCGGCCGCAGCCAGCAGCGTGCCCAGAAGTGGAGCGGCAAGCAGATCCTGCACCCCAAACGGAACCACCAGTCCGATGGCGAGGCCCGCCACCGCCATCACCGCCGCGAGGCTGTAGCGGACGGCCTGAAAGCCGGCGGGTGTCAGGTTGCCGGGGTTGCCCGCCTGGCTGAGCTTCTGACGCAGCTGGATCGCCGTCCGCGCCGGCAGCTTCGCGACCGGGCGCAGCAGCGACTCGAGCTGCTTGACGAAGGTCGGTCGCGGGCCACCGGCGACTATGTGTCCGTTCGCCGTCGACGCCCGGTACTGGTCCAGCGCGATGAAGTAGGCGAACACGATGACGCCGCAGATGACGCCGGCCGCGAGCGCGATCTGAAGCACCACTAGGACTCGAGCGCGGTCATGCGCTGGATGATCAGGTTGCCGATCAGGATCATGAAGCCGGCGAAGCCGAGCATCGCGTAACCGACCCAGGTGCTCGTCATCGGCGCGTAGTACCCCGGGACGAACACGTAAAGCCCGAGCGCGAGAAGGATCGGAAGGCCGGTGATGATCGTCGCCGAGGCTCGCGACTGCGCCGTCAGCACGCTCATGTCGCGCTTCGTCTGCAGCCGGTCGCGCAGGGTGTCGGAGATGTTGTCGAGCACCTCGGCCAGGTTGCCGCCGACGCGGATGTGAAGCAAGATCGCCGTCACGATGAACTCCAGGTCGGGGCTGTTGATGCGCAGCAGCAGCGAGCTCAATGCGTCCTCGACCGACGTTCCCAGCGTGATTTCGGTGGTCACGCGCTCGAACTCGGTCGACACCGGAGGCTGGGATTTGGCCGCCACCGTTTCCAGGGCGCGGTCGATCGCGTAGCCGGTCTTCAGAGAGTTGGACAGCAGCTGCAGCATGCTCGCGAGCTGGTCGTTGAACTGCTGCTGGCGCCGCCGCTGCAGGTAGGTGACGACGAGAGGTGGGATGATGAAGCCCACCGCGCCGAGGATCACCGGGCCAAGGCTGAATCCAAAGCGAAACAGCCCGATGAGCGCCCCGAGCGCGACCGCGCCGATCCGGATCAGCAGGTACTCAGGCGGCGTGATGTTGAGACCGGCGCGTGCCAGGTCCTCGCTCAAGGTCGGCTTGCCCTGGCCCTTTCGCCGCAGGCTGAGGTTCTCGGCGGCCGGCTTCAGCAGCCGGTCGACCAGCTCGCGCGGGGTTGCTCGCGCAGGCATCGGCTGGGTGGCCTGGCTCACGCGCTCCCTGCGCACCCTGTCCAGGGCCCAGAAGAAAACCACGATCGCGGCGGCCATGGGCACCGCGACGATCGTTTCCGGGGGCAGCTGGGTCACGGCGCTAAAACAGGCTCGGGTAGTTGGCCTGGATGGTCTTCAGGGTCACGCCCTGGGCGGCGCCTACGCTCGGGCACTTGGGGTCGGGCGCCTGCTCGCCGGGAGAGTAGTCGTGATAGGACTCGAGCGTGTATTTGAGCGCGGCGTAGGTGAGGAACCAGGTGATGATCTCCGCCTGGCACTGGGTGACCACCACGGTCAGGCTCGTCGCGCTCGCCCCACTGGACGACGTCTGGGTGCCCACCTTGATCACGTGGAGCTGCGTGAAGACGGTCTTGGACGCCACCTTCCCGGCCGAGGAGACCGTGGCGATGACCGAGATGTAGTCGCCGGCCTGTATGTAATCGGCGACGCCCTGTTGCTCGCTGGTCGGGATCGTCAGGGCGACGTAGCCCTGGGGGATCGGCAGGTACTCGGACTGGGGGCCGACGGCCTGGCCGGGCCTGGCGACCTCGTTCGAGGTGATCGCCTGGCCCTGCGTGATGTTCACCAGCGGCACCATCCCCTGGACCGCGGCGACATTCGCGAAGTAGACCTTCGGGTAAGTTCCCGGGACCGAGATCAGCTTGGTCCCGAGAGCGTCCGCGGTGATCGGAACCCTGGGCTGCAGGTCCCTCGTCGCGTAGACCACCGTCTGTTGGGGGCTCGCGTTCGAGGCGCTGGCGTTGAGCGCCACGAGGACGAAAGCGACGATGACCAGGATCGCGAGCAGAACGCCCAGGAGCGTGAACGGCCGGCGTGAGGTAATTGCGCTAACGGTCCGCAAGGCCGACCCATCATAGGCAAGATATCCCGGTGCCGAGCCCCCCTAACTTGATACTGCGGAGGCGGTTTTCCGACCAGCGCGGGCAGTCCCTTGTGGAGTTCGCGGTGTCCTCCGTGGTGCTGCTCCTGCTGGTGGGCGGGCTGGTCGACATCGGCCGCTCGATCTACGTCCAGGAGGCCCTCGCCAACGCGGCCCGGGAGGGTGCGCGGCACGGAGTTTGGTTCGACGCGCCCAACCTCTCGCATCCCTATCTCTACGACGCCGAGATCAAGGCCGCCGTCGACGCCGAGCTCGCCTCGATCTCGCTCCCGCCTTCTGTGTTGAAGAACCCGGGGACGACCTGCCCCAACGTCACCGACGGCAATGCGCTGCGCAACCCGCCCTACGTTTCCAGCGCCTATCCGGGGACTGCGAACCAGCCGTGGCTGTACATCTGCTACAACAACACGCCCGGCCTCGACTTCACCAGCCCGGCGACGAACCAGGCCCAGTTGGACCTCAACGTGATCGTGCTCTACACGTACGGGCCGCTCACGCCGCTCGTCAAGTCACAGTTCGGCGTTTTCCGGGTGGCCGCCAACCAGCACATGACAGTGCAGGGGAGTTGATGCCCCTCCGTCGCGCCTCCGGCCAGCGGTCACAGGCGCTGATCGAGTTCGCCCTGGTGTCGCCTGTCCTGTTGCTCTTGCTGTTTGGAGTCATCGACCTCGGACGTGCGATTTTCTACTACGACACTCTGAACCACGCGGCCCGCGAAGGCGCACGCGTTGCGATTCGCGCCTCGAACACTTTGCCGACCAACAGTGACGTCCTGACCGTGGTGACCAGCCAGATGCAGGGCGCGCCGGTCAGCGCGCCATGCCCGCAAGGGCCTGTCACCGCGGCGACGCCTCCTGAAAACGCAGCGTGGGTTTACGTCACCGAGCCGAATCCCCCGGCCAGCGTGGAGACGACTCCGCCTCCGAACGCGCCTGGAGGTGAATACGCTGCTTTGGCTAGCGGCAGCTGCAGCGCGGTCAATCCGGCGATCGGCAACGACCAGCTGCAGGTGACGATCCGCTTCAACCTGGTCTTGATCACGCCCATCGTGGCCCAGGCGACCGCGAACCGCATCGTGATGTCGGCTGCCGCTGTATACAGGACGGAGTACTGATGCGGGCCCGAGCCCAATCTGGCCAGGCGATCGTCCTGATCGCGCTGATGTTGACCGTATTGATCGGGATGGTCGCCATCGCCATCGACGGCTCGCGGGCCTACTCGGTTCGGCGGGACATGCAGGATGCCACCGACGCGGCCGCGCTTGCCGCCGCAGACAAGTTGCAGCAGTCCGGCAGCTACGTCCTGGCGGAGCAGGCTGCGACGAATGTCTTCGCCAGCAACCTTCGGCTTTACTCCGCACCGTCATGCACGGGCTACGGAACACCGGGGGCGGCGCCCTGGACGGTGACCTGCACGTATTCCGACGGCACCGTCCTGACCGACGTCGCGCGCAGGCTGGGTCCGCAAGGCAGCCGGTTCGATTTGACGGCCACCAGCACCCTGCGCCTGCAGTTTGGGCGGGTGCTCACCAACGGAGCGAATCCGACCCTGGGCGCCACCTCCAACGGCGGGGTCGGCAATCTCCTCTACACGCCGGCGATCGCTGCGCTGAAGCAGTCCGGGTGCGGCGGCTCGGGCGGCAACGCGATCACCGTCAACGGCGCCGGGATGCTGAGCGTCAACGGCGACGTGGTGTCCAACGGCGCGGTGGCCATGGTCGCTGGCAGCGCGCGCGTTTCAGGTGACATCTATGCCCGCTGTCAGTCGCCGGTGCCGGGATCGGTGACCACCGCGTGCTATCCGAGCGGCGCGGCGACGCCTTGCACGTACCCGGACGTCGCCGGAGCCACGCGCTCAGGATTTCGACTGGCGGATCCAGGG
>DASXSD010000006.1:0-3012 GCA_036506195.1 Candidatus Dormiibacterota bacterium | reverse complement strand
TGGAGATGCCGCCTAAGCTCTGACCAGTGATGAACCGCTCGCCAGTCGTACGACTTTCTGTCCGCGAGACCTGGCGGTTGATCGGCACCGATCGATTGGATCATCGATGACGACAGTGACCTGCAATATCTCGACGTCTGTGGACGGCTTCGTGGCTGGGCCGCGGCAGAGCCTGCAGAATCCGATCGGCGAGGGTGGTATGCGGCTGCACGACTGGCATCTCGAGCCGGAGGTCGCAGACCTGGCGGTGATCGACGAGTGGCAGAACACCCCAGGCGCGTATGTCATGGGGCGCAATATGTTCGGCCCCGGCAGGGGCGAGTGGGACCTCGACTGGAAGGGCTGGTGGGGCGACGAACCGCCTTACAACGCTCCCGTCTTCGTGCTCACCCATCACGCTCGTGATCCGCTGGCGATGGACGGGGGAACGACGTTCTACTTCGTGACCGAGGGTCTGGACGTCGCGCTTGAACAGGCCAAGGCCGCCGCCGGGGGCAAGAACGTGGAGATCGCGGGGGGCGCCAGCACGATCAACGCCTACTTGCAGGCCGGCGCCATCGACGAGCTGCATATGCATATTGCGCCGATAGTGCTCGGCGTTGGCGAACGCCTGTTCGCCGACGTCTCAGCCGACCTCCGCCTCGAGCCGGTACAGGCACTCTCATCGCCCAGAGTTACCCACATCACATACCGCGTGGGCTAGGCGCTGTCTGCGACGTCCTCACCAAGCATGTGGCTCGATGTCGCCACTCGAGCCGATGGGCTAGCCGCAAGCCCTCGCGGCCGCACATAGGTACGATCAGGGCGTGCCGCAGCAGGATTTTGGGATGGCGCCGCCACCGCAGGAGCTGCGGTTTTGCCGGTCGTCCGACGGTGTGCGGATCGCATACGCGCGTCACGGGTCCGGGCCGCCTCTCGTCATTGCCACCTGTTGGCTGAGTCACCTGCAGTACGACTGGCAGAGCCCGGTGTGGCGCCATTTCCTACGCGATCTCGGTGAGATCGCCACGGTCGTGCGCTACGACGAGCGTGGCCACGGGCTGTCGGACTGGGACGTTGACGACTACCGGCTGGAGGCGCGGATCGCCGATATCGAGGCGGTCGTCGACGATGCCGGACTCGATCATTTCGCCTTGATGGCGATGTCACAAGGTGGGCCGCCCTCGATCGCCTATGCGGTACGCCACCCCGAGCGGATCTCACGGCTGATCTTCTATGGCAGCTACGCTGCCGCATTCCGTGATCCGACGCCGGAGGATCGCGAACTCGACCGGGTGTTCGAGCAGTTGATCAAGGTCGGCTGGGCGCGCCCTGACTCGGCATTCCGGCGGGTCTTCACGTCGATGATGATCCCCGGCGCCACCGAGGAGCAGATGCGGTGGCTCGACGAGCTTCAGCGGGTCGCGGTGTCGGCCGAGAATGCCCTGGCCTCACGCAGGCAGCGGAAGCGGGCCGATGTGGTGGATCTCCTTCCGGAGCTGAGCGCGCCGACGCTGGTGCTCCATTCGCGGCACGATCGGATGAACGGCTTCGAGGACAGCCGCTTCCTCGCATCCATGATCGCCGGGGCCCGACTGGTCGTCCTGGAGAGCGCGAACCACATCGTGCTCGGTGACGAACCAGCATGGCAGGTCTTCCTCGACGAGGTCGCCCCGTTCTTGGCAGCCGACCGCGAGCCGACGAAGCCTGCTGCAGGAGTCGATGCCGCTTCTGTGCTGTCCCCCCGCGAGCTCGACGTGCTCAGTCTGGCGGCCGAGGGACAGGACAACGCAAGCATTGCCAAGTCCCTGACGCTCAGCGTTCGCACCGTCGAGCGGCACCTGCACAACACCTATACGAAGCTCGGCATCCAGGGGAAGGCTGCCCGCGCGGCCGCGGTCGCCAGGTTGATGACCAGGACCTGAGCGCTACGCGTATCCCGCCAGCAACCCAATCGAGCCACGGCTGAAATTGCGCGCACGCACCGACGCGGGGGCCACCGTGGCCTTCGTACGGTCAACCCATGACCACGATGGAGATCGAAGGCACAGGGTTCCTCGCGATCCCGGAGCCGACCGCCGCAGCCCAGCGCCTCTACGACAGCGACATCGAGCAGCTCGGCTTCGTGATGAACCTGTCGGGACTCTGGGCGCACCAGCCGAGCCTGCACGGTGCGCTGTTCGACCTGATCGATCGCGCCGCCCGCGCGGCGGGACTGACATTTCGGCAGCGGGGCGTCCTGGTTGTCGCCGCTGCCGCGACCTTGGGAGACTCGTACTGCTCTCTTGCGTGGGGCAAGAAGCTCGCGGGCGTGGCCGGCGCTGATCTGGCCGGAGACGTGGTGCGCGGCGACGATGCCCGGCTGGACCCGAGCGAGCGGGCGCTAGCAGGCTGGGCTCGAAAGGCCTGCTGGCACCCCAGCTCGACCAAGGCCGAGGACGTCCAGTCGCTGCGTGACGCTGGTTACGACGACGCGCAGATCTTCGCGATCACGACCTTCATCGCTCTCCGTGTCGCCTTCGCGGTCGTCAACGACGCGTTGGGCGCCCGACCGGACCATGAGCTGATGGAGACCGCTCCGGCACCCGTCCGCGATGCCGTCACCTACGGGCGTCCTGCTGCCCGGAAGGCGTCGGTCACTGCCGGGCCGGCGCATCCGCGATAGCGAACCCTGCCTGCAGGCCCGAAAAGCCGCCGAGTCGCGACAGCGAACCCTGCCCGGATGCTCCGGCAGGCGGTCTCGTCGCGATAGCGGGCGTCATCCCGGCACCCTCCCGCGTCGGGGCCGGCGTCCGCCGCCGCCCGAGTCGCCGCCGCCATCATCCCCATAGCACGCCACGTGTTCTGACCGACCGCGAGCCAAGGAGCCGACACATGCGGAGCAGCCGGCGCACCGAGCCCACCTATGACGTGGTGATCGTGGGCGCGCGCGCCGGAGGCGCCGCGACCGCCTACCTGCTCGCCCGCCGCGGGCTGGACGTGCTCCTCATCGACCGCGGCCGCTACGGCGCCGACACCCTGTCCACCCATGCC
>DASXSD010000005.1:0-10905 GCA_036506195.1 Candidatus Dormiibacterota bacterium | reverse complement strand
TTACAGATTCCTTGCGGTTTTGGCGCGCGAAAACCGGTTTTTCCACGTTAGCGCGAACAGAATGCATTCCCGGTTGCTTAAATGTCGCTGACTATGCCGGCTGGAGGTCGAACGCGCGTTCACCCCCGGCGGCAGCGCGGCCAGTCTCTGGTGGAGTTCGCGATCTCCTCGATGGTCCTGCTGCTGCTCGCGATGGGTTTGATCGACCTTTCCCGGGCCTTCTACTTCTCGGTCAGCCTGCAAGGCGCCGCCCGCGAGGGCGCGCGCCATGGGGCGTGGTTCAACACCGCCAGCCGGGAGAACCTCTACCTCGACGACGCCGACGTCCTGACCGCGGTCAGGGACGCGCTTCACGGCGCCGGGTTCCAGGACAGCCAGATCCACCTCATCAACGCCAACGGTTGCCTGAGCCCGACCGACGGCAACGGGGTTAACAACAAGCCCTATCCTGCCGCTGCGTTCCCGGCGCAGTCACAGCACGTGAACGTCTACATCTGCTACACGACGCCCTCCGGGCTGACCTACGGCAGCATCGCCAACCACCCGACCGACAACTCCTTCTGGCTGGGAGACATCAACGTCTCGATCCTGATGAACTTCCAGCTGATCACGCCCCTGATCCAGGGCATGTTCGGAAACGGAATCAACCTCGCCTACAACGAGCACTTCACGATCCAGGGCAAGCCATGAGAGAGCGCCTGAAGACCTACTTCCGGAGCGAACGCTCGCAGGGCTTGACCGAGTTCGCGATCATCGCCCCGGTCATCCTGCTGCTGACGTTCGGCATCATCGACTTCGGCCGCGCGCTGTACCTCTACATCACGCTTCAGCAGGCCGCGAACGAGGGCGCACGGGTGGCGGTGAGGGCGTCGTACTTCGTCGACCCAAACGGCACACCGCACTTCTGGCCAACTGACACCGACGTCGCGAACGCGGTTTCCGGCCACGCGGTGATCATGGACCTCGCGAACAACCCGGCCTGCCCTAACGGACCGCTGCCCAACGGCGGCATTCCGCAGGGCTCGCCCTCGAAACCGGCGCCCAACACTGGATGGATCTTCATCACCGACCCGAGCACGGCCGGCAACGGCACGCCCAACGGTCCTCGGGGCGGCCTGGGAACTTACCCGCCGCCCAACACGGGCGCCGGCTGCAACAACGTCACGCCGGCCGTCGGCAACGAGCCCATCAAGGTGACCCTCTGGTACACGTTCCAGCCGATAACTCCAATCATTCAGCAAGTCGTTGGCAACAACGTCGTCATCACTGCATATGCGGTCTACCGAGCTGAGTACAGCAACTAAGCCACGCAAGCCAAGCTTGCAGGAGGGCCAGGCGATCGTCCTGATCGCCGTGCTCATCCTCGTGCTGTTCGGCATGCTCGGCCTGGCGATCGACTCCGGCCGCGGCTACGTCGACCGGCGCGACCAGCAGGCCGCGGTCGATGCATCCGCGCTAGCCGCCGGCGACTGGTACGAGAACTACTCGGACCTCCAGCTGTCCATCGACCAGTCGGTCTTGCTGTACGAGCGAAACCTGCGGATCTACTCCGGGGCTCAGACGTCCAGCCATACGTGGGCGAACGTCGGACCGACGGGCGGGCTGCGGCAAGACACCTACAACTACACGTTCGCAGGCAGCTACTCGCTGAGCATCGTCAGCACCGACACCCAGTTCAACGGATACCAGTTCGTCTACACCACCAACCACAACCTGCCCCTGGCGTTCATGCAGATCTTCGGCGGTGGGCCGACGGTCCCGATCAGCGCCACCGCCACCGCCGTGGTCGGCAACCAGCGGCAGACGCCGGCTCTGCTGACCCTCAGCACGGACAAGTGCTCGATGACTCTCACCGGTTCGGCGCAGCTGACCGTACTCGGTGACGTTTACAGCAACGGTACCGCCTGCATCACCGCCAACCTGCATGAGGCCGGCAACTGCTACGGGGCCGCGGGCTCCAACTGCAGCGACGCCCAGTACTTCTGCTACAACGACAGTCCGGGGTTCGTTCCGTACCCTCCGCCCTGCGCAGCCGGCGACATCCTGGGCACGGCCGTCGTCCCGGCGCCGACGCTGCCCGACCCGGGCTTCCTGGCCCCCTCGGTGGGGTACTACTCGACCGCCCAGTTCTACAACCAGTACAACCGCGGCACCTGGACCGAGATGTATCCCGGCCGGTACGGGAACTTCCACCTGAGCGGTGGTTCGGCAAGCTGCGCATTCCTCAACGCGGGCGTCTACACATGGACCAACGACTACAGCTCGGACGCGGCGGGAAGCCTCCTGTCCAACGAGCTGAAGCCGCCGGACGAGCAGCTGTATTCCGCCCCAGGCACGGCATCGGTCGCCAACCCACAGTTCTGGGACCTGAACGGCACGAACTGCGCCGGGCGCTTCACGGTCACCAACGGCGCCGGACAGACCGTGACGGGTACCGCATGCACCGACCTCAATCCATCGACACCGGCGGGCTGCCACTCCGGCGTGACCGACACCAAGAGCAGGAACAACAGGTGGGGCGTCGAGGTCACCTCGGTCCGCTACGACCGGTTCCTCGACTCGAACACCACGCCCAACCCCTGCTACAACCCTCCGGGATGCCGGCGGGAGAGCGCGCCATCGTCGTGCCACCTGACACCGAGCGCGGTCATCGGAGGTCTGCACTCGCCGTCGAACATCGGCATCAGCGTCAACATCCTTGAGAACGCGCCCGGTGCTCAGTACTACAACGTGTACCTGAACCCCCAGGGCTGCAACGGGCAGCAGAGCCAGTTCGGGTGGGTCGGACGCTTTGACGCCCCCGGATTCCTGAACGGCCTGCCGACCGGCGTCTACCCCAACGGTGGCGCAGGCTGGACGCTGGGGGCCGCCGCCCCAGGCGTTGCGCCCGTCGCCGGCGCGTCGGTGATCGACGTCGACGACACCATGATCGCCAACCCGGCCACGACCTGCTACGCCCAATCCAGGACGCTCGGCTGCACGCCTACGGCGAATGAGCTGGCCCCCTGGTGCTTCAGCAACTGCCCGCCCCCCGCGAACCTGCTTTCGCAGCAGAACGCCGATATGTCGCTCGAGTACCCGCCGTACAACGCGGGAGACGTGGCCAACGAGAATTACTGCCAGCCCTCACCCAACCCGGGCAACATCAACTCGCCGTGCGTGGGCTCTGCGATCACTCCGGGCGCGGTGCAGTTCTACTTCCCGAACGGCTCTTGCTTCAACCAGAACTCCCAGGGCGCCACGTACGTCTTCGGGGGCGTCCAGTACAACTGGATCGCCATCTACGCGCCGGCCTCCAACACGTGCCCCGCGACCATGAACGGCAGCGCGTCTACGCAGTACATCGGCACCATCTACACGCCCGGCATGGACTGGACGATCAGCGGCGGCGACCGCTCCCCGCTCGCGGGCCAGGTGATCTGCTACACGGCCAAGGTGGCCGGCGGTGGCCAGGCCGGCATCGACTTCAACCCGAACTACTCGCCGACCCCGCCCGCGGCGCGCCTCATCAACTAGAGGGAAGGGCTTCGTAGCCCAGCGCGCGCAGCGCTTCGTCGATCCACTGGACGGCCATCTCTTTCGTGTTCGGCCACGCGTCCGGGGAGGCTTCCGGCGTGGCGGTGTCGATCACGACGCGACCAGCGACCCTCAGGAGGCGCCTGACAAGCGGCCCCGCCTCGGGCACGCTGAACTCGAGCTCCTCCAGGGCGCGGGTCAGCAGGAAGCAGGCCGCGTTGACGGTTTCGGCGTCGATCGGCGTACTATTCGCCAGCCGTTCGGCGATCTCGGCCCTGAGATCGGAGGGGTCCATACGCCCGGCTATTATTCAGATTGAGGCGGGAGTGATGGACCTAACCGAACCTGTGTTGCTGACCCCGGAGGGCCTCGAGAAGCTCAAGCGAGACCTCGAAGTCGCCCTGCAGCGGCGCTCCGAGGCCGGCGAGCGGCTCAAGGAGGCCTTCCAGCCGGGCGACATCGAGGACAACCCCGAGTACGAGCAGGCCAAGGAGGAGGTCGGACTCCTCGACGGCCGAATCTACGAGCTGCAGGAGATGATAGGACGCGCCCAGATCATCCGGGACACGCACTCGAGCATCGCCGGGCCGGGCTCGACGATCGAGGTCGTCGACCACGAGGGCGAGAGCGAGACCTACCACCTGGTCGGGGCGGTCGAGAGCGACCCGTCGGCGGGGCGGATTTCAGTCGACTCTCCAGTCGGTCGAGCGCTGGTCGGCCACAAGAAGGGCGACAAGGTCACGGTCAGCGTCCCGTCGGGCACGCTGACGTTAACCATCAAGGCGGTCAAATAGCCACTACCACCGGAACCGTCACACAGATCGATCCGGGCACGATCAGCGACCGGACGACAGTCGGTGTCTTCTTCCAGCAGGCGGCCAGGTACGGTGATCGAGCCCTCATTCACCACCTGAAGGACGGCGCCTGGCAGGTCGAGAGCTGGAACGACATGCGGCGCGACCTGATGGCGGTGGCCTCAGGATTGATCGAGGCCGGCGTCAAGGCTGGCGACAGCGTGATCCTGATCGGCGAGAACAGCCTCGCGTGGCTGTACTGCGACTTCGGGATCCAGGCCGCCGGTGCGGTCACGGTGCCGATCTACCCCAACTCGACGCCCGAGATCGCTCACAAGATCATCGAGAACTCGAGTGCGACATACGCCATCGCCTCGGATGCGAAGGTGGCGGCCAAGCTCACGGTCAAGAAGATCGCGCTGATGGGCGAGGAGGTCGCGGACTGGGTCCGGCGCGGCCCCACGCAGACGCGGGAGATCAGCGCCCGCCTCTCTCGGCTCCAACCTGACGACCTGTGCACGATCGTGTACACGTCCGGCACCACGGGCGATCCGAAAGGCGTTGAGCTTGCCCACAGATGCGTCGTCGAGATGAGCAAGGCGGCGGCCAGAGTGCACCCGATCGGAGACCAGGACTCGTCGCTTTCATTCCTGCCCTATGCGCATGTCTTCGGGCGGTTCAACGACATCTTCGTTGGGCTCGTGTTCGGCGGCCAGGCATGGATCTCGCGTGGAGCCGATCACCTTGCCGCGGAGCTCCACGAGGTGCGGCCGACCGTGATGTGCAGCGTTCCGCGGATGTACGAAAAGATGTACGCGGCCGTCCTGGCACGGGTACGGGAAGCGAGTCCGACGCGGCAGCGTCTCTTTCGCTGGGCGATCGATGTCGGCAAAGAACATTTCCACTCCATATCGCCAGGCCCGTGGCTCCGGCTGCGGCATCGCCTCGCGGAGCGGCTCGTCCTCGCGGCGCTGCGCGAGCGCCTCACCGGCGGTCGGCTTCGCTTCTTCATCAGTGGCGGTGCTGCACTGTCCCGCGAGGTCGAGGAGTTCTTCTGGGCGATGGGCGTGCCGATCCTGAACGGCTGGGGCATGACCGAGCTGTCGTCCGGCGTGTGCTCGAACACTCTCCACGAGCACAAGTTCCTCACCGTCGGCAAACCGTTTCCGGGCGTCGAGATCAAGATCGCCGACGACGGTGAGATCCTGGTCAAGGGACCGGGCAACATGCTCGGCTATCACAAGAACCCGGAGGCGACTGCCGAAGTCATGAAGGAGGGCTGGGTCTACACCGGCGACATCGGCGAGATCGACGGCGACGGCTTCCTCAGGATCACGGACCGCAAGAAGTCGCTTTTCAAGACCGCCGGCGGGAAGTACATCGCGCCGCTACCTCTCGAGCACGGTCTGATGCGAAACCCTCTCGTCCTTCGCGCCCTGGCGATCGGCGATGGCAAGCCCTATGTCACAGCGCTGGTGGTGCCGGACTGGGAGGGGGCCCAAAAGCAAGGCCTCGACAGAGACGCGGTCAATGCCTCGATCCAGAAGACCGTCGACGAGGTGAACTCCTCGCTCGGACGTTGGGAGACCATCAAGTACTTCACGCTGCTGGACGACGACTTCACCGAGGAGCGGGGCGAGCTCTCGCTGAAGATGGACGTCAAACGCAAGGTCGTCGCCGAGCACTATCGCGACCAGATCGAAGCCATGTACGCGGGGAAGTCGAAAGACTCGTAATCTCACGAGCGTGGCGGGGCCGATCGACATGTCCGAGCTTCACGCGGCGCTGGACCGGCTGCGCCCGCAGCTGTGCCACTGCGGCCTGAAGGGCGAGTGCCTGGGCTGCAAGGGCATCGAGATGGTGCGCTTGCAGGCTGAGGCCGTGGCGGCCGCCGCGAGTCAGCCGGTGCTGATCCAGGTCGCCCAGGAAACCGCGATGAAGGACATGACAACTCGGTTCCAGGCGATGTCCGAGCGCCTGATGTCGGACCCCGAGATCCGCCGCTCGGCCGAGCAGATGCAGGAGAAGCTGATGGCCGACCCCGAGACGCGACAGCTCCTCGAGGAGCTGATGCGCCGCCTGGGCGGCACGCCACCTCCCGACGAGCTGAACTAAATCTCGCTCAACGGCGCCCCGCGCCGGATACCAACTCGACGGTATCTGGCGCCGGATTCGCGGCGCTAACCCCTTGCGGAGGGGAGGGACTGTTCGAGTTGCCTACCAGTCGCGCCGCCAGGCGACCATGGTGGCGCGCCAGTTGCGGCCGGAGCAAGTCCGGCCGCCAGTGCGATGCGAGAATCGGGCTTAGGCGGCCTTCGGTGAGGGGGTCGCGGTTGTTGGCGCCGGCTTCCGCTTCAGGGGTTTGTTCCACAGCGGCAGCGGTTCCGTCTGCAGCCGGCTCAAGATCGTCTGCTCCTGCGCGGCGGTGATCTTCTTGTCCGCCACCGCCTTGTCAAGGATCGGCTTCAGGCTGGCGATGACCTTCGTCCGGAACGTCGCTTCCGACACATTCTTGGTGGCCGCGATCTGAGAAAGCGACTGGCCGTTGCGAAGGTCCGTCTTCAGCTCCGTCTCGCTGATCCCAAGCGCTGACGCCGCGGCGGTGAGGTACTGCTGCATGAACGCCTCGAGCTTGGCGCCGCGCGGTGCCAGGTTGGGCAGGTTGCACGGCGTCTGGTTGGCGAGCTTCTTCTTGATGGCGTCGGCCTGGGCCTGCGTAAGGTGTCCGGCCTTCACCTCGTCCGCCAGCGTGTCCGCGATCGCTCGCTGGAAGGCTGCGTTGATCTCAGCCTGGGTTTTGCTGATCTCGACGGCGAAATGCTTCATGAAGTCGCTGCACACTTCGGAGGAGACCCGCGCCTGGGCGGCATTCAGCGTGGCATCGTTCGCCAGCGCTGTGGACGAGGGCCGAAATCCCAGGCTCATCCCTGCCGCCGAGGCTGTGGCCACGACGGCGATTCCGCCAATGACGACCGCGCCGGCAGCCAGGCCGGCGGCGCGGAGGAAACGTGGAGTGCCAAATCCTTTGAACATGGCCTCAATCTCTCACCTGGGACCGGCCGGCATCTTCATGCATTTGTAATTGGCCTCCGAGGCACAGGCTTATATTCGGGTCGTGGAAGCCCCTCCCGGCGCGGGCCCAAGCTCAGGATGGTCCGGCAAGCACGCCGTCGAGCTCTACGTCCGCACCTACGCGACGATGCTCCAGAGCTCAGGCGACATCAAGGTGGAATCGCTCGTCCAGGCCCACCTCGGCATGGGCTCCGTCCTTCATCCGCTGGCCGCCCAGCCGCAAAGCGACATGGGCGCCTTGCTGTACGCGGTACGCCGCCTCCCGGCGGCGATCACAGACAGCCGGAGGGTCATCATGGGCCAGAGCCCGCAAGGATTCAGGGCGGTGCTCGGCGCCGACATCCTGACCTGGGAAGCGGTCAAGGCGCCCGCCCGGCGCCGCCGCTGGTACCACGATGGAAAGAACACCCTCGCGGTGCTCATCGCGTCGACCTCCGACATCGACGACCTGGTCCCAACGCTGGTCGCCTTCCAGATCGAGTGGAACAAGATGCACCGCTCGCTGCAGGACGTCACCCTCTCCGACGAGGACGCGAGGCACGCCACCGGTGCATCGCATGACGACTGGCGCCGGCTGCGCGAAGCGTGGGGCGACGCCTTCGACGCCAACCTCGCTGCCATCAAGCGCGACGAATGCCGGGTCGTCCTGCGCCTCATCGGGGGCAGCCACCTGGGGTTCGCGCGCAACGCCAGCCGGTGGTGGCTGCCAGTCGCCGCAGCGATGGACGAGCTCGGCGCGCGCGACGCTCCCATCTACTTCGTCTCGTCGAACGCGCACAGCCTGGTCAACGTCCTGACCGGCGTCGCCCGCCGGATCGAGAACGAGATCGTCGACTGGGTCGCCACGAGCAACAGCGAGCTGGACGAGGAGCGCCGCAAGCTGGAGGCGGGGCACAGCCGCGCCTCGCGCCAGAACTGGCTCTACTACGGCGCGCGCCAGGTCTTCGACGCGAGCCCTCAGCGCGAACGCCTGCGCAAATGGCGCGCGGAGCTGGAGGCCGCGAACGGCGTCCGCCACATCGCGGCTGTTGGCACCGGCGTCGACTCGGCGGCGCAGGTCTTCATGCTGTCGAAGCTCGATCCCTCGACGATCGACCCTCGCGTGGGCGCCGTCGACGAGAAGAAACTGCGCGAATCGGACGCCTGCATCATCAACGTCGACTACCCGCTCGGCGAAGCCGCTTACCACATCCTCCGCCAGGTGGCCGAGCAGGCGGCGTGGGTGGCCGGTGTGTACGTGCTGGGTAAAGCGGCGACGCTGAACGCCGACGTCGGCGACGTGATGATCCCCAACGTCGTCTACAACGAGCACTCCGGCAACACCTACTGGCTGGACAACTGTTTCACCGCAAGCGACGTGCAGCCGAACCTCGTCTACGGCTCGGCGCTCGACAATCAACGGGCGGTCACCGTCCGGGGCACGTTTCTCCAGAACCGCGACTATCTCGACTTCTATTACCAGGGCCGATACACCGTGGTCGAGATGGAGGCCGGCCCCTACCTCGATGCTTGCTACGAGATCGGACAGGCCGACCGCTACCCCGTCAATGAGAGCGTCAACATGGCGCAGGCCCACTTCGACCTCGGCATCGTCCACTACGCATCGGACACCCCATACACGCAGGCACGCACGCTCGGCGCACGCGGCCTGAGCTATCGGGGCATGGACTCGACGTACGCGTCAGCGATCGCGGTCGCGCGCAGGATCCTTCAGCAGGAGGAGGCGCTGGTACCTCCTAGGAAATGACCACGCGGTGCGGGTGATTGTGCTCACCCGCGCCGTGGTGGATCTCTCCGCAGGGATGACAGCTCTCGACCTGGATCGTCGTGTGGCCAATCGCGAAGCGATCGCAGAGCCTGCTCTCCAGGTCGCGCACCACGTGCTCCGCGTCACCCAGTGATGTGTCATCGATCACGATGTGGCAGCTCAACGCCATCTCGTCCGCCGACAGCGCCCACACGTGGAGGTCGTGCAGCCCGGTCACCAGCTTGGCTCCCGTGATCTCGGCAGAGACGGCGGCGAGGTCGACGTCTCGCGGCGTCCCCTCCATCAGCAGGTTGACCGTCTCCCGGACGATGCCCCACGCGCCGTACGCGATCAGCGCCGCGATCGCCAGCGACAGCAGGGGATCGATGTAGAGCCACCCGGTCAGCAGGATCACCGCGCCGGCGATGACGACCCCGGCCGAGGCGGCCACATCCCCGGTGACGTGCAGGGTCGCCGCGCGGATGTTCAGGTTGGCGCCTTGCCCGCGCAGGGTGAGCAGCACGAACGCATTGACGGCGATCGCCACGAGCGCGGTGGCGATCACCAGGCCGCCCTGGACCTGCTCCGGGTTGATCAGCCGGCGTACCGCCTCGAACGCGATGGCGAGCACGATCACGATCAGCGTGATCGCGTTGACGAATGCGGCCAGGATGCTCACCCGGTGGTAGCCGTAGCTTCGCCGCTTGTCGGCGGGGCGCTTTGACTGCTCGACCGCGAACCACGCCAGGCCGAGTGCGAACACGTCGGTCAGCACGTGCCCCGCGTCCGAGAGCAGGGCCAGGGAGTGTGAGAGCAGGCCGCCGGCGAGCTCGATCAGCAGGACGCCGACTGCGAGGCCCAGGGCCAGTCCAAGCCGAGAGCCGCTCTCGCCTACACGTTCCACGAAGCTAATTTACCCATCCCGCCACCAATCTCCTCCTCGTTCGAGGTAGGCGAGCAGCATTCCGTGGCGCAGCCCCTCGTAGCTGACGTGAAGGAGGGTCAGGCCGTACCAGTCCAGGAACAGGAGCAGGGCTTCGACGCCCGCACGCATGGCCTTGACGCGGGCGGCGGGCAGGCCGACCTCGTCCGCCACCTGGCCGGCGCGATGGCGGTCGAGGCGGGCCTCGCACGTCAGCAGGTCGGCGGTGGTGAGGACAGGCGGGGGGTTGCGTTTGGTGAGCACGGCGGGCAGGTTGGAGGCGGTGCCACCGGTGGCGACAAGACGCTCGACGTCCCCGTCGGGCGCCTGCGCCAGCTCGCGCAGCGCCGCCTTACGAAGGCGCGCCCGGTCCTCGGGGCGTGGCGGATCGGCGAGATAGCGGGCCGCGAGGACACCGGACCCGATGCCGAGCACGGCCGACCGGAGCATCGCGCGGCCCTGTGCGATGACGACTTCGGTGGAGGCCCCTCCGAGGTCGACCAGCACCCACTCGCGTCGCGAGGCATGCCGGCTGGCGGCGCCGAGAAAACTCAGCTGTGCCTCGCGCCTGGCCGAGATGATGGAGACCGGCACCCCGATCACCTCGGCCGCCTGGCGCGCGAACGCTTCGCCGTCCGACGCCTGGCGGACAGCCTCGGTCGCACACGCGATCAATCTGTCGTAGCGGTGCCCGCGCGCCTCTGCCAGTACCTTGCGCACGGCCCGCAGCGCGATCGCGCCGCGGCTGCCGACGGCGCCGGTCCGCGCCACCTGCGCCCCCAGCTCCGGCATCTCGACGTAGTGCGCGACGTCCTCGAGCTTGCCGCGAACCACGTCGGCGACCAGAACGTGGA
>DASXSD010000004.1:0-7333 GCA_036506195.1 Candidatus Dormiibacterota bacterium | reverse complement strand
CAGCAGGGCGCTGATCCCGAACCACACGATGCCGGCGACCGAGGTCGGCACCGACGTGCCCGCGATGACGGCGTACGAGCTCGACAGCACCGCCTCGCAGTTGATGCTCCCGGACACGGGACACGCGGGCGTGATGCCCGCATAGTGCAGCATCGTCAGGTAGATCGAGATTCCGACCCCCACGACGCTGGCCGCGACCGCGGCCAGCTTCAATCGCGGCACTACCCCAGCTTTTGCTCCAGGCTCTGGATGGTCGGGCTCGAGCAGACCGCCGCGGGCTGGCCGGTCGTGATCTTGCATATGGCGGCGGTCAGGAGGTTGGCCGAGCCGATGATCGCCTTCGCGTGGACCGAGTTGGGGTCCTTCAGCTCGTCGGCGACCGCCCGCCAGCTCTGCCCCGCGAGCACCTCGGGCGAGTACATCGCGCCCGTGAACGCGTATCGATTCCCGATGTCGACGAAGGGGATGGTGTTCTCCGGGTTGTACTTGGTGAACAGCTGCTCCTCGGCCGGCGTCGGGGTGTCGAGCGGATTCCGCTCGCGGTCGGTCGTCTCCAGGCCGCGAAAGTCGATGTACTGGCTCGTGTACGTCGCGCCGTGGAACGTGAACGTGGGCGTGTTGGGAAACTCGATGTCCGCCGCAGACGCCGACGACGTGAGGCCCGAGAAAGTCCCGAAACGGGACAACGCGATGATCAGCGGCCAGCGCTGGGCGCCGCAGAACGGGCAGAACTCGCCGCCCAGGTAAAAGACCTCCGGCTTGCCCGTCGCTCCGGTCAGCGGCGTCCCGGTCACCGGCTTGATCAGGTTGTTGGCCGTGCCTTGGCCGACGCTGTCGAACTCCGAAGCGGGCAGGCTCGTGATCTGGGCGATGACCTGCTGGTCCTCGTTGACGGCCGGCGTCTTGATCGGAAGCGGTGTCGTGTACCAGCGATAGAGGAGGAAGGCCGCGACCACCACGGCCAGCAGCGCCGCCACGGCGGCCGGCCCGACCCACACCGGCGTCTGCGCCACCGGCTTGCGGGCGGGCCGGGCGCGCCTGCTGCTCAAGTTGTCTCTCGCGTGATCGGCTGAGCCAGGATCCACAGGCTCGTCATCGTGTACATGACCATCAGCAAAAGCATGGGGTACTGGCTGAGGAGGGCGCGCTGCGCCGTCTGGAAGCGCTCGCCAGCCCTCAGGTGGGCCAGGAAGACGGCGATGACATGCCCCACCACGATGAGGACGATCTGCGCGTACCACACCGTGGACGCCTGGGCCAGAGCGAAGCTCGGCCTGAACGTGGCCAGGGCGGGCCACAGCTGCCAGCCCTTGCCGAGCGGGTCGTTGAGGACGGGGATCAGGTACTGGGACTGGACGACCAGGTAGCTGTAGTAGTGCGCCGTGTTGTAGACGAGCGCGATCGGCACCAGCGTCAGCGCGAACGCCGAAACCGTCGCCTTGGCGCTGACCTTGCCCTGGCCCAGGTACATCACGCCCTCCATGAAGCCGATGAAGACGAGCAGGAACGTGAGGGTGAGCAGGGTCATCCCCAGCGTGCGGACGAAGAAGAAACCGAAGGCGCCCATCGGGAGCCACAGGGGTTCGAGGGCGATCGTGAAGTCCTGCCAGGAAGGCGTGGCCAGGATGCCGTCGAAGGCCAGGGTGCTGAGCATCAGGATCACGAACAGCACGCGGTCCCAACCGACCGGAGGCTCCTTGAGGAGGCCCGCGCCCCACGGCCTGACGTAGACCGCGGTGATCCGGCCCGCGTCGTCCCGCTCCGCCTCGACCGGCCCGAACCGGCCCACGATTCCGAAGAGCACGGTGAAGCCGTCACAGTGCTCCAACCAGGCCTTGCGCCCGAAAAGAAACATGCCGCCCAACGTGATCACCGAGTAGGTCACCGCCGCGATGGCGACGATCGGCGGCCGGCTGGCCATCCCGCTGGTCAGCTCGAGGCACGCGAACGAGAAATAGGCGAACGCCGCAGGCCACACCCCGATCCACTCGGGGAGCTTCCATGGCGGACGGACCGGGACCAGGCGGGCGACGGCGTCGTAGATCGCCGCCCACGGGTTCAGCAGGTACCAGAGATTGCCGACCAGGCCCGACAGGATCACGGTGGCAACCCAGAAGTAGATCCAGACCACGTATTCGGCCGGGTTGCTGAAGGCCACGCTCGACCCGAAGAATCCGGCGACGATGACCACCAGCAGCCCGATGACCCCGATGGCGCCGCCGATCACGCGCGGCCACGGCGTGCGCGCGATCGCGAGCAGCCACGGGACCGCCCGCCGCGGATACTGGATCGCCTTGGTGCCGACCCGCTCGCCGGCGAACAGCACGATCAGGACGAAGGAGAGGAACACGACGCCACCCGCGGCGTAGAGGTAGAGGGCGAGCGAGATCGGAAGGTCGAAGCGCTGTCCGAACCCGTGCAGGATGATGTGGGCGGCGGGCATCATGGACTCACCACCAGAGAGCCGAGCTCGGTGCTGGTCTCCTCCCACTCGATCTCGCACGTGCACGTCTTGTCGGCTTTGAACGTGTGGCTGACCGTCTCGCCAGGCTTGGTCTCGAAGGCGATGTCGTACTCGTGCAGGTGGACCTCACCTTCCCGGTCGCTGGTCACGTTGATGGTGATGGTGTCGTTTTGATGCGCCTCGATCCTGTCGGGCTGCATCTTGCTGCCACCAGTCACGGTGAGGTTGAAGGTCAGGTGCTGGCTTCCCGTGTGCGTGTTGGCGTAGATGAGGACTCCGCCCGCCACGACAAACAGGACCACCAGGGCCGCGACGACGAGTAAGCGCGTTCTGCTCATGAGAACTCCTCTTGTTGCTGACGCGAGAACAGCGAAAGCGGCGCGCTAGGAGGAGGGCGGACCTCGCCGGGTCACGCTGAAGGCGATGCCTTGTGAGACGGTGACCACGTCGGTCGCCGGCGGCAGGCTCGGCGCCGCGAACGCAAACACCGGGCGTTGCCTGACGGGCTTGATTTGCGACCTGATCGCCGCGAGCGCCGGCGCGAATCGGGTGCCCAGCCAGCGCAGCGCCAGCGCCGCGATGAGCGCCACCGGCAGCTGTCCCGCGGCGCCCCACAGCAAGAGCGTCGCCGCCGAGTTGAGGCGGCTTCCCCCGAGCATGGCTTCGGCGGTCTCTTGCAGCACGAAGCAGACGAGCTGGAGGGAGTAGAGGACGGCCAGCACGCGCAGAAGGGATGGCGACGCCGCCACATCGAGGCGACGGCGTCCGGCCATGCGCCCGGCGCCGACGACGAGCAGGGCGGCAAGGAGCGCGAGCCCGGCGAATCCAAACCCTGTCTTGACGAGCGAGGGGAAGTACGAGTGTGCGCCGGAGGCCTCGATCTGGAACGAAGCGGCGCCGAAACGGAGCCCGTACGCGACGAGGTGGCCGGCCTGCGAGCCGGCCAGCGCGACCGCCGCGAGGAGCCAGGCGAACCGCCTGTTTCTCACGTGAGGATGATAGGCGCGGCTTGACACTGATTCGGGATGGCAACACAATGCCACCTGTTCCATAAGTTCTGAGTAAGACCTGCTGCCGGCGCACTCTCGCCCCGCGATGCCGCGGGAAGAAGGCCGCAGGACGCAGATTGGAGGCGGGTGAATGAGCTCTAAATGGACTCGTCGAGAGTTTGTCCGGAATACGGGAACGGCCGCCGGCGCTCTCGTCCTCGGCGGCACGTTTGCCGAGTTTCTGGCCGCGTGCGCGGGCGGAACGACCACTGGCGGCAAGAACGAGCTGGAGATCTTTAGCTGGTGGACCGCCGGCGGCGAGAAAGACGGCCTCGAGGAGATGTTCAAGATCTACTCGAAGAAATATCCGAGCGTGAAGATCGTCAACGCCGCCGTCGCGGGCGGCGCCGGATCCAACGCGAAGGCAGTGCTGGCGACGCGCATGCAGGGCGGCAAGCCGCCCGACAGCTTCCAGGTGCACGCCGGCCAGGAGCTGATCAGCACCTGGGTGAAGGCGGACAAGATGGAGCCGATCACCAGCATCTGGAACTCGGAAAAGTGGGACGACACCATCCCCAAGGACCTGAAGACGATCGTCAGCAAGGGCAACGACGTCTGGTCGGTCCCGGTCAACGTCCACCGCGGCAACGCCCTCTGGGTCAACATCGCCAAGGCGGGGTCGAACCTGCAGGCCGGATCGAACAACAACCTGGACAACTTCCTCTCGGCCCTCGGCAAGGCGAAAGCCGCCGGGGTGCAGGCTCCGCTCGCCCTTGGCTCCAAGGGCAACTGGCAGGTGACCATGCTGTTCGAGAACAACTTGGTCGCGGTCGGCGGGGCCGACTTCTACAAAGGCCTGTTCACGGGGAAGAGCTCCTGGACCGACCCCAACGTCAAGCAGGCGCTGACCTACATCAAGTCGATGCTCAACTACGTCAATTCCGACAACGCGACGATCGACTGGGACCAGGCCTCGGGTCGCGTCCAGGCCGGCACCTCGGTCTGCACGATCATGGGTGACTGGGCGAAGGGCTATTTCACCGCCAACAACTGGAAGCCCGACACGGACTTCACCGGCATCGCATCGCCCGGCACCGAGAAGACATACATGATCGTCTGCGACACATTCGGCCTCCCCAAGGGAGCGCCCGACCGTGACAACGCGATCAACTGGATCAAGGTGTGCGGTTCCGAGGAAGGTCAGGCCGCGTTCAACCCCAAGAAGGGGTCCATCCCGGCCCGGACCGACGTTCCGGCCAACATCTTCGACTCCATCGCGCAGAAGTTCATCGCAGAGTTCAAGACCGACGCCCTGACCCCGAGCATCGCCCACGGTTCGGCGGCGCCGGAGGCATTTGCCAGCGGCCTCAACGACGAGATGGGACAGTTCGTGCAGAAGAAGGACGTCAACGGCAGCGCGGCCAACATCGCCAAGCTCGCCGACCAGTTCCTGAAGTCCTGAAGTAAAAAGCACTTGGCGGTAGCCACTCCGGCCACCGCAACGAGGGAGCGATCTCTCAGAGGTCGCTCCCTCGGCTCGTTCTCCTGGGATCGGCTGACGCCGTTCCTGCTCATCGCGCCGTCGATCATCCTGATCGCGATCTTCGTCTACGCCTTCATCGGCTACACGGCCTTCGTGTCGACGACGACGTGGTACGGCATCGTGCCCGACTACACGTCCGCGGGCCTGACCCAGTACACCGACCTGTTCGGGCTGCCGCGATTCCAGGCGGACATCCAGAACACGGTGCAGTTCACGGTCCTGTTCCTGGCGGGATGCATCCTGCTCGGCTTTGGCGCGGCCGTGCTCCTCGACCAGCACGTGCGCGGCACGATCATTTTCCAGAACATCTTCTTGTTCCCACTCGCGATCGCTTTCGTGGTCACGGGGACGGTCTGGCGGTGGATGCTCAACCCGAACTTCGGCATCAACCTGCTCCTTGACCAGCTCCATCTGTACTTCCTCGAGTCGCCGTGGCTGGCGGACACGCGGACCGCCCTGTACGGTGTCGTCATCGCTGCCGTGTGGCAGATGAGCGGCTTCTGCATGGCGATGTTCCTCGCCGGTCTCCGCGCCATTCCCGACGAGCTGCGGGAGGCCGCGAGAGTGGATGGGGCAAGCGAGGGGCGGATCTTCGTGCGCGTGATCCTGCCGTTGATGCGGCCGATCACGCTGTCCGCCGTCATCATCCTCGGCCACATCTCGCTCAAGATCTTCGACCTGGTCGTCGTGATGACCTTCGGCGGGCCCGGCTTCGCGACCGACATGCCGAGTCTCTACATGTGGGTCGCGGTCTTCCGCCAGAACCTCTACGGGCGCGGCGCGGCGATCGCGATGGTTCTGCTCCTGATGGTTGCGCTGCTGATCGTGCCTTACCTGATCTGGAGCCTCCGCCAGGAGACCGAGCGATGAGCACGGCCCAGGCCGCCCGCAGATCGCCGTTTCGCGCCTCGCGAGTGATCACATACGCGCTGCTGCTGATCGTCGCCGTCTTCTACCTGCTGCCGATCTACGTGATGGCCGTAACGGCCTTCAAGTCGTTCAGCGAGGTGTCGCACACGACTCCGTGGCAGCTGCCGTCGATGCCCACCGTCGAAGCCTTCGGCAACGCCTTCGCGACGCTTGCCCCCAGCTTCTTCAACAGCGTCCTTCTGGTGGTGCCTGCGACTCTGCTGTCGGCGCTGCTCGGCTCGCTGAACGGCTACGTGCTGTCGAAGTGGCGGTTCCGCGGCGCCGACCTGGTCTTCACCTTGCTGTTGTTCGGGATGTTCATCCCCTACCAGAGCATCCTGCTGCCGCTCGTGCTCGTGCTGCAGAAGATCGAGCTGTACGGCGGCATCCCTGGACTGATCCTCACCCATGTCGTCTACGGCATCCCGATCACGACGCTGATCTTCAGGAACTACTACGCGGCGATCCCCACCGAGGTCATCGAGGCCGCTCGGATCGACGGCGCGAGCGTGCTCGGCATCTATCGCCACATCATGTTTCCGATCTCGATGCCCGGCTTCGTGGTCGTGCTGATCTGGCAGTTCACGAGCATCTGGAACGAGTTTCTGTTTGCGGTCACGCTCACACTGCCCGACCAGTGGCCGATCACCGTCGCGCTCAACGGCCTGGCCGGCTCGCTGCTTGCGCACTACGAGATCCAGATGGCGGGAGCGCTGCTCGCCGCGCTGCCTCCCCTTGTGATCTACATCGTGCTCGGCCGCTACTTCATCCGCGGACTTCTGGCTGGAGCGCTGAAAGGCTAGGGACGCTAGACTGCCTCCGGCCCCTGGCGCACCAGCAGACCCAGAACACATGGCAGCACGAATCTCAACCCTGGCGGCGGTGCTCCTTCTCGCCGCGTGCAGCACCTCCCAGACTCCCGCGGCCAGGCCGGCGGCCGCGACCGCCAGCGGCTCCGTCGGCGTGATCCTCGCCGGCACCACTGCGACTTCGCGGTACAAGGACTTTCGCGGACAGCTCGAGACCGCGTTTTCAAACGCCGGTTTTTACGAGTACCGGATCGACGCTCCGTCCGACCAGCTCTCTCAGGCGCAGGCCGACGTCGCCGCCGGCGCTTCGGTGCTGGTCATCGACCCCGTCGACGATCACGTGGGTGCTCAGGTCGCGGACTACGCCCGGGAGCACAGCGTCAAGGTCATGACCTTCGAGCGGCCGATCTACGCCGGCGCCGGCAACTACCACGTGACGTTCGACAGCGTCCAGGCCGGAAAGCTCATCGGCGATGGATTCATGAAGTGCGTCACCGACTGGAAGGTCAAGGACCCGAAGGTGTTCGTCCTCAACGGCGGCGAGGACACCGACCCCAACGCAGTCGCGCTGGCCAAGGGATACAACCAGGTCTTGTGGGGTGACACGACCACGCCGCAG
>DASXSD010000003.1:0-3732 GCA_036506195.1 Candidatus Dormiibacterota bacterium | reverse complement strand
CGTGATCCGAACCTGGGGCCAGGTCCCAGGCTCGGAGAGCGTGACGGCCTCCATCGAGTTCCAAAGGGCGCGCATCTCGTGGCGGCCCTGGATGGCCACCAGTCGATCCCGGAACAGGCAGAGGCGGGCCGGGGGCCAGCTGACGAGCTTGAACGCGGCCCACGCGGCGATCCCGCCGCCCGCGGCGGCGCCGATGGCCAGGACGACGGCGGCGATCGCGCCGGCCGGCACTCGCCAAGCGCCCAGCGCGAGAAGTCCCAAGACCGCCGCCCACGCCAGTCCTGCCACGCCTACGAACACGATCGACCGGTGCGATCGAACGTAGATCAGGTGCTCCCCACCACCAACGAGTAGTGTATTCCGGGTAATGGACGTGCTCGCGGAGAGGGCCGCCATCGACGCCGCCGTCTCAGGCGAGACGATATGCACCGCCTTCGCTGCCGCGGTCGCCAGGTGGGGCGACAAGCCGGCGCTGCACTGGAAAGAGAACGGTGACTGGCGCACCTTGACCTGGAGCGCCTACCGCGACCAGGTCGCCGCGCTGACCCTCGCGCTGCGCTCACTCGGCTTCGGCCCCGGGCAGTTCGGATTGATCATGGCGCGCAACGTGCCGGAGCACATGATCGCCGACCTCGGGATCGTGCACGCGGGCGGTGCCGCCATCAGCGTGTACAACACGCTGGCCCCCGAACAGGTCGAGTACGTGGCCAACCACTCGGAGGCGACCGTCGCCTTCGTCGAGGACGAAGGGTTCCTCGAGAAGTTCCTCGCCATCCGGGCGTCCACACCCAGCCTGCGCCACCTGGTGCTGGTCCGGGGCAACGCGCCCGAGGACGTCATGACGTGGAACTCGCTGCTCGAGCGCGGCCGCGAGCTCTACGCCGCGGAGCCCAAGGCCTTCGAGGAGTCCTGGCGATCGGTCGGGCCCGAGGACACGATCTCCCTGATCTACACGTCAGGCACGACCGGACCTCCGAAGGGTGTCGTGTACTCGCACAACAACATCATGTGGACGCTTGAATCGATACAGCGTTTCTGGCCCTTCGAATCGCAGATACAGGTCAGCTACCTGCCTTTGGCCCACGTCGCGGAAAGATTCACGTCCCAGTGGCGCGGCATTCAAATCGGGAGCGAGGTGTGGCTCTGCCCAGACCCCAACCTGCTTCTCCCCTACCTGGTCGAGGCGCGACCGACGCTTTTCGTAGGCGTGCCTAGAGTCTGGGAGAAGCTGATGGCAGGTCTGCAGGCCGGGATCGCTGCCGAGCCCGACGAGGCGAAGCGGCAGATGGCGCAAGGCGCGGTGTCGGCTGCGATTTCCGTGTACCGGCTGCGCCGCCAAGGCAAGCCGGTGCCGGACGAGCTCGCGGCGGCGGTCGAGCGCGCGCAGCCGCTGTTCGTCCTGCTTCGCTCGAAGGTCGGCCTAGACCGGTGCACTCTCGCGATCACCTCGACGGCGCCATGCCGGCCGGAGGTGCACGAGTTCTGGGCCGCTCTCGGCATGCCCCTGTACGAGGTCTGGGGCATGAGCGAGCTCACCGGTCCGGCGACGGTCGTCCCCATGGACGATCACCAGGCGCCGTCGATCGGCAAACGGATGCCCGGCGTCGAGGTCCGCCTGGGCGAGGACGGCGAGCTGCTGGTGCGGGGCGGCAACGTGATGGTCGGGTACTACAAGGAGCCCGGAAAGACCTCCGAGATCATCGATGCCGACGGCTGGGTGCACAGCGGCGACATCGCCGAGCCGGGGCCGAACGGCCAGTTTCGGATCATCGACCGCAAGAAGGAGCTGATCATCACCTCGGCGGGCAAGAACATCTCTCCTTCCAACCTCGAGTCGCTTGCCAAGTCGAGCCCGATCATCGGCCAGGCCGTGGCCGTCGGCGACGCGCGGAACTTCATCTCTGTGCTTGTGGTCCTCGATCCGCAGGTCGCGCCCGCCTGGGCGAAGGCGCGAGGGATCGCGGCCGGAACGATGGCCGAGCTGAGCGAGGACCCGGCGGTCGTGGCCGAGGTGCGCCGCGCGCTGACCGCCGCGAACACGCACCTCTCCCGGGTCGAGCAGTTCAAACGCTTCACGATCCTTCCGACCGAATGGTCTCCCGAGTCCGAGGAGCTCACGCCGACGATGAAGCTCAAGCGCCGCGTGATCTACGACAAGTACAAGCCCCAGATCGAGGCCATGTACGCGACCACGCCGGGCGGTCACGCCGTGGATCCGGAGCGAGAAGCGGGCTAGGGCGTCTCGCGAATTCCGCGAGTGCCGGCGTTCGCGGCATTCAGGCGCCCCGCAAATACGCGAGTGCCGGCGTTCGCGTGAAATCCGGCTAGGTCTTCTTGGCGCCGTTCTTCTTGCCGGTCTCCGGCTTGAAGTTCATGACGGCCTCGGTGAACAGCCGCGTGGCGATCCGTGTCTTCGGTTCCCCGGTGCGCGCCGCCAGCTTGCTGAGCTGGTCGATGACGCGTGGCTCGACGTTGAGCCGGTAGAGCTGCTTGACGACGGTTTTTTCTTTCATGCGGCTGAGTGTGGCGAGCAGGCGGACCGGCGACAACCCTGCCTGTTAAGAGACAGCTAGGCGAGTCGGGAGGCGAGCAGGTCGACGTCCGCGGAAGCCATGCCGGCGGTTTCCAGGTAGGACTCGACGCCACCCCAGCGCGCATCCATGTGCTCGAGCACGCCGAGGATTCGCTCCGGCGGGCATCGCAGCTCGTTGCGAAAAGCGTCGCGCTTGTCGGGATCCGCTTCGTTGATCCAGATCTCGTACTGCTTCGCAAGCTGGACGTCGGTCTCGCCGTAGTCGGCCGCGATGTGCTCGCGCGGCACTCCCGCGACGGCCAGCAGCATCGCCGCCACCAGGCCGGTGCGGTCCTTGCCCGCGAAGCAGTGGAAGAGGACGGTGCCATCTGAACGGGCCAGCACGTTAAAGACGTCGCGGAACGCCTGCGGCCGGGTGTCGACGATGTACATGTAGCGCTCGAACATGTCCTTGGAGTCGCCGATGTTGTTCATGTTCTTGTCGTCGATCAAGGCGACCTGGACGTAGGTGGCTGCCGATGAATCGGCGAACGGGCTCGGGTTATTGGCAACCTCGGACTCCGAGCGCAGGTCGACTACCGTGGTGACACCGTAGGCCTGCATTGCCTCGCGGCCAGCTTCGTTGAGGAAGCCGAGGTGGTCCGAGCGAATGAGGACGCGCGAACGCGTCAGGCCGCCGTTCCGGGGTAGCCCGCCGAGGTCGCGGGTGTTCTGGCAGGCCGGCCAGTCGAGGCGCCGCGATACGACCGCCCCCAGCCCCTCCGGCGCCGTCGGCGCCACCTCCCCATGCGCGGCATCGGGAGGAGTTTCGCCTATCAGGCCGCTTTCGGGTGCTCGACGACTGCGAGGACCCGAGGCGCCACGAAGCGTGCGGTGCGGACCACGCCGCCGTTGCGGGTGAGCTCCCGGACCTCGACGCTGGTGCGCGAGCTGCGCACCTCGACGGTCCGGCCTGCCCTGGTCGCCTCGACCACGTACTCCCGGGCCGAGCCGCCGCCGGCGTCGACGAGAACCTCGACGAAATCTCCCATTGCCATACGTCTTTGTTATTCCCAATTCGAGGCCCGGCCACGCGTTTCTAGAGCATGGCCCAGCCGCCTCCGAAAGCCCGCAGCGTTGAGCAGCTGAGGGACGCCGCCGCCACCTGCCAGGGCTGCGACCTGTACCGCAACGCCACCCAGACGGTGTTCGGCGAGGGG
>DASXSD010000002.1:0-32074 GCA_036506195.1 Candidatus Dormiibacterota bacterium | reverse complement strand
CTGCATCCCGGCTTCCGTGATCGCGTGCTCGACGATGGCGCGTCCGCGGCCATCCCATTCGAACACGACGGCCACCGCGTAGCTGCCGCCGAGCATTCGGTCGGGGACCTGGATCAGGAGCCCGGCGCCGTCTCCGCTCTTACCGTCGGCATCGAGACCGCCGCGGTGAGCAAGACGCGCGAGCGCCCGGACCCCCAGCGCCACGGCGTCGTGTCCGAGCTCGGGCGTGGCGACAAAACCCATGCCGCAAGCGGCCCGGTCGACCGGAAGGTCCCCGGCCCACGCAAGGCGTGAACGAGACAGAGCTGGGGGCACTGAGCGAAAGGCTACCGGCTCTCGCCGAGCTGAGCTAGTGCGTGGCTACCAAAAGAAGGGCGGGTTCGTTATCAGACTGCTACATGCTGCGGGATGCGCCGCGGGGGCTCCGCGGGCCTAGAGCGTCCTCAGCGGCCGGGCGCCTGCGGCGCTGAAGCCGTTGTCGACTCCTGCGCGCGCTCGGTCAGCAGCCCCGCAAAACGACGCGGGGGCCCCAGTAGGTTTGCGCTCCCTCGCGTGCTCGTCGTCTCCTAGGCTCCGGCCGCCGATGCCGCTCGATGCTCTGCGTAGCCCCGCGTCACATCCCGAGGAGGGCCTGCACGCGCAGCGCCACGGAGAGGTTGAGGCGTGTCTCCGGGTCCTCGAGGTCGAGGCCGGTGATCTCGCGGATGCGCTCGAGACGGTACCGAAGCGTGTTCGGATGGACGCGAAGGCGGTGCGCCGCCTGCTGCTGCTCGCCCGTCTCCAGGTACGCGCGCAGCGTGGCCACGAGCGCTCCCTTGCGGGCGCTGTCGTGCTCGATCAGCGGGCCGAGGTGCCTGCGGCTGTAGTCGACGAGGCGCTCGTCGCTGACCGCAGCCAGCAGACCGGTCAGGCCGAGTTCGGGCACGGCGATCACCTGGCCCCAGCGCTTGAAGCGTGCGAGCG
Source organism: Candidatus Dormiibacterota bacterium (assembly GCA_036506195.1). GTDB lineage: Bacteria > Chloroflexota > Dormibacteria > Dormibacterales > Dormibacteraceae > 40CM-4-65-16. The sequence continues at coordinate 31,111 of DASXSD010000002.1, read as the reverse complement.
ACTCCATGACCGAGGTCACCTCACGCAGGGCGCCCTCGACGGCGGCGGGTGCGTCGACCGGGGCGCTGAATCCGACCGAGACCGTGAAGCCGGGCTTCCAATCGGTGATGGCTTGCTGGACCTGGAGCCCGAGCGCGTGGCTGCGAGCCTGGTGGTCGCCGGCCTCTGGCCCAAGCGGCAGGAGGGCGACGACCTGGTCCGAGCGCCCCTGCACGAGGGCGCGTGGGTAGCTGGCCCGGACGACGCCCGCGACGCGGCGCAAGAACTCGCGCTTGACCGCCTGGATCGCATCCTCGGAGATCTGGCGGGCGCGGTTGAAGCCGCGGAAGTCGTCGATGTCGACCAGGAGGATGATGTGCGACCCGTGAAGCGGGTAGCCCACGTGTCGGGCCCGGCGCTGGGCCGCCGACTCGTCTCCGTACGTTCCGTGGAGGAGGTCCTCCAGGAACTCGCCCCGCACGCGACCTTCGACCTCCGACAGCTCGCGCTCTTTGGCGATCGAAAGCGCCAGCACCAGCGCAGCCTGCTCGATGGCCATGAACGCGAGCTCTTCGTTGTGCGGTGGATGGTCGAGCACTGAGATGTAGCCAAGCACCTGGTTGGCGGCGAAGATGGGCGCGATCAGCCGCTCGCGGGACATGCCGAGGTGGGGGAACGCCGGCACCTTGACCGGACCTCGCTTGGCTTCGACGTCGCGCAGCACGCGCTGGATCTGGGGGTCGAAGAGCACGCGGTGAGGGGTGCCCTGGCGGAGGATGGTCTCCTTGCGGTGAGGGTCGGCGCTGCCACCGGCGTGAGCAAGGAGGTGGAAGCTGGCGTCCTCGACCACGACCGCGCTCTCGAGCAGGTCGGCGAGCGTGCGGCAGATCTCGTTGACGCCCTTGCCGTCGAGCACGAGCTCTGTGAAGCGGCGGTGGATCTCGATCGAGCGCTTCAGACGCCAGTGCTCGGCGTTGATGATCCGCTCCAGCAAGGGCGACATCAGATCGACGAATTGGACGTCAGATGGGATGGTGAAGAGGGGGACCTTGAGGCGGTCGGCCTCGGACACCATCTCCGGCGGGATCTGGCGGAGGTAGGGCATGGGACGCACGACCAGGCCGGCGCCGCCCTTGTCTGCGATCCGGCCGACGAGCCGGATCTGCGCGTCGACGTCGTCCTTGATCGGAAAGCCGCTGGTGAACATGAGGTCGCCCGGCCGCGGCTGCACCTCGGGGGTCTCCATGAGGCGCACCCACTCGACCTGCCGGTCGAGGCCGTCGGCGCCGGCGATGAGCTTGGCCGAGGCGAGCACCGAGCGCATCGCTTCGCGCACGGTGGGGCGCGGTTCCTCGGGCTCGGTTTCGGCCGTCTTCGTCGCCATCAGAGTGAGCCTACGATGTGGGCGGGCGACAAGCAACGTCGAGTGGGCGTTGTACGGCGGCCACTAGGCGGCGATCGACGCGACGCGTTAACTTCGCTTCATGACCTACGAGGAGGCCCCGGCCTGCGACCGGCACGACGCGAGCGTGCCCATGCAGCTGCGCACCATGCACTCCGATTCAGCACGGCCTGATGTCGTGGTCGGGTTGTTCGAGTGTCCGGAGTGCGGCCACGAGCGAAGGACGCCGATTCGGACGGGGGAAGCAGGGGAGACCGCGGCTTAGTCATTCCCCGCAATTGCCGGCCAATGCGGGTTGCGCGTTGAGAAATTCCCCGCAAATGCCGGCCCATGCGGGTTTGGCGTTGAGGAATTTCCCGCCCCGGCTAGTTCTTCGCGATCAGCTGGCGCAGCACCAGCGGCAGGATGCCGCCGTGGTGCAGGTACCCGATCTCCGTTTCGTTGTCGACGCGCGCCCGCGTCGTGAAGGTCGTGACCCGGCCGTCATCGGCGAGCGCCTTGACCTCCACCGACTGGCCCGGCTTCAACGCGTCGAGGCCGACGATCGTGAATCGCTCCTCGCCGCTGAGGCCGAGCAGCTGCGCGTTCTCGCCCCGCGCGAACTGCAGGGGCAGGATTCCCATCCCAACCAGGTTCGATCGATGGATCCGCTCGAAGCTCTCCGCGATCACGGCCCGGACGCCGAGCAGCAGCGGACCCTTCGCGGCCCAGTCTCGTGACGAGCCGGTGCCGTACTCCTTACCGGCGAGGACGATGAGCGGCACGCCTTCCGTCGCGTAGGCCTGCGCGGCGTCGAAGATCGTCATCTCCTCCTTGTCCGGGAGATGACGCGTCCAGTAGCCCTCGCGTGACGCGAGCGCGTTGCGGAGCCGGATGTTGCCGAAGGTCCCACGCATCATCACCTCGTGGTTGCCACGCCGCGCGCCGAAGCTGTTGAAGTCGAAGCGGTCAACCCCGTTCTCGATCAGGTAGCGACCCGCGGGACTGTCGGCGGGGATCGAGCCCGCGGGCGAGATGTGATCTGTGGTCACCGAGTCACCGACGACCGCGAGCACGCGCGCCCCGTCGATATCGGTGAGCGGCTTTGGCTGCGGGGCGAAGCCCTCGAAATACGGCGGCTCCTTGACGTAGGTGGATGCAGGATCCCAGGCAAAGATGGGCCCGGTCGGGGCGGCCATCGACTTCCAGTGCTCGTCGCCCTCGAAGATCCGCGAGTACTCGCGCTTGAACATCTCCTGCTTGACGCACTGCTGGACGACGGAGTTGACCTCCTCCTGCGACGGCCAGAGCTCGGACAGCATCACCGGCCTGCCGTCAGGCGTCTCGGCCACCGGCTCGCTGGCGAGGTTTCTGTGCACATCGCCCGCCAGCGCAAACGCCACCACGAGCGGTGGCGACGCCAGGTAGCTCGCCTTGACCAGGGGGTGGATGCGCGCCTCGAAGTTGCGGTTGCCGGACAGCACCGCCACCACGGCGAGGTCTTCTTTGGTGACCGAGGCCTCGACCTCCGGGCTGGCCAGCGGACCAGAGTTTCCGATGCAGGTCGTGCAGCCGTAACCGACCAGGAAGAACCCGAGCTTCTCGAGCGGTTCGAGCAGGTTCGCCGTTTGCAGATAGTCGGTGACCACCCTCGAGCCGGGGGCCAGGCTCGTCTTGACATATGGATTCACAGTCAGGCCGAGCTCGACCGCCTTCTTCGCCAGCAGCCCGGCCGCGACCATCACCGACGGGTTGGAGGTGTTGGTGCAGCTCGTGATCGCAGCGATGACGACGCATCCGTTCTCCACTTTTGCTTCGTGCCTGGCGTGCACCGCGACCGTGGCCCGTCCGTCGGTGGGACCGCCTTCCTCGTTCAGGCGCGAGATGGCTTCGGGCTCTGGCTTCGGCCCGCCCGTGAACACTGTCGTGAAGCTCTTCCAGACGTCAGGGAGGGCGACGCGGTCCTGCGGTCGCTTCGGTCCCGCGACGCTCGACTCGACCTTGCCCAGGTCGAGCTCGAGCAGCTCGCTGAACTTCGGGATCGGCGCGCCGTCGACGCGGAACAGGCCCTGCTCCTTCGTGTATCGCTCGACGAGCTCGATCTGCTCGCGTTCTCGCCCGGTGACCTCGAGGTAGCGCAGGGTCTGGTGGTCGACCGGGAACAGCGCCGAAGTCGCGCCGTACTCGGGACACATGTTGCTCAGCGTCGCCCGGTCGGGCACCGACAGTGACGACAGTCCGTCGCCGCAGAACTCGACGAACTTATCGACGACGCCGTGCTTGCGCAGCATCTCGGTCAGGGTCAGCACGAGGTCGGTGGCGGTGGAGCCTGCCGGCAGGGCGCCCGTGAAGCGCACACCGACGACGATGGGCGGCGGCAGGTAGGCCGGCTGGCCTAGGATCGCCGCCTCCGCCTCGATGCCGCCCGTGCCCCAGCCGAGCACGCCCAGGCCGTTGACCATGGTCGTGTGCGAGTCGGTGCCCATCAGGGTGTCCGGGATCGCAACCCTGTGGCCGTTCATGTCGCGCACCTGGACGACCTTCGCCAGGTACTCCAGGTTGACCTGGTGGCAGATGCCCATGCCGGGCGGGACGAGCGAGAAGTTGTGGAATGCCTGCTGCGCCCACCGGAGCAGCGCGTAGCGCTCGCGGTTGCGCTCGATCTCCTTCTCGATGTTGCGCGTGTACGAGTCACGAAAGCCGAACGAGTCGACCTGCACCGAGTGGTCGATGATCAGGTCGACGGGCACCAAGGGATCGACTCTGCCCGCGTCCTTGCCGGCGCGCTTCATCGCCGAGCGCATGGCCGCAAGGTCGACCACGGCGGGCACGCCGGTGAAGTCCTGCATGAGCACGCGGGCGGGCAGGAAGGGCAGCTCGGAGTCGCCGGGCGCGGGGGCCGGCCAGCGCGCCAGGCTCGCGACGTTCGAGTCTTCGGTGATCCCGAGGTCGACAAGCCGGAGCAGGCCTTCGAGCAGGACTTTGACCGTCATCGGCAAGCCCGATGTGTCTTCCAGGCCAGCGCGCGACAGCTGCTCCAGCGGGTAGAAGTCGAAGTCGGTCCCGCCCAGCTTCGACCTCTGAATCATGTCGAAATCCTACGACTCAACGGCGAATGGCCTGTCCGGCGCAGGAAACTCGGCCCTGCCATGCTGGGGAAGAATTCGCCATAATCGCGGACAAATCTGCGGAATCGCCCGCGCGCTCATCGGGGTCCGCGCGCGTCCACGGCCGGGTGCAATTGGGAGGAATGGAAAGGATGTTGAAAGCGCCGACGCGAAAGTTCCTAGCGCTGGGAGTCTTCGTCATCGCTCTGGTGGCGTCAGCCTGTGGAGGTTCGACGACCGGTGGCGCCGAGCCCAAAGCCGACATCCAGATCTACAGCCAGAAGGACCCGGGCCTCGAGGCCCTGCTCAAGCAGCAGATCACCGAGTTCCAGTCCCTGCACAAGACGATCACCGTCAAGGTGGTCCACTACGAGACCGAGCAGCTGCGCACGAACTTCCAGACCGCGGCCATCGCGCACGCGGGTCCCGAGCTCGTCTACGGCCCGAACGACAACATCGGGCCCTGGGTCACCCTGAAGATCCTTCAGCAAGTCGACACCGTGATGGGCCAGGACTTCCTCAAGCAGTTCTCTGACAACGCGGTCGGCGCGGCGAAGTACAAGGGTCACGTGTATGCGGCGCCAGACATCAACGGCAACCACCTGATGCTCCTCTACAACAAGAAGTTGGCCACCGGCGCGCCACCCGAGACTACCGACGACCTGATCAGCATGGCCAAGAGCCTCACTGACGTCTCCAAGAACAAGTACGGGCTCGTCTTCAACGAGAACGAGGCGTACTGGCTGATGCCGTGGATCGGCGGCTTCGGTGGCGCGGTGTTCGACGCCAACACCAAGCCGACGCTGAACACCCAGGCTGTGATCGATGCGCTGGCGTTCGAGCGCGGCCTGAAGACAGCGGGCGTGATCCCGGCCACGGCGGACTACGACAAGGCGGACAGCATGTTCAAGGCCGGCCAGGCTGCCTTCCTCATCAACGGCGACTGGTCGCTGGCCGGGTACAAGACAAAGTTCGGCGCCGACTTCGGGATCGCTCCGCTCCCGAAAGTCAGCAAGACCGGCAAGTATGCCGCTCCCTACACCGCCTCCCGTGGTTACTCGATCAACGCCTCGGCCAGCGGTGACAAGCTGAAGGCGGCCAAGCTCTTCCTCGAGTTCATCTCGCAGGCGAGCCAGAATGTGAAGGTGGCCACCCTCGGCAACATCCCGGCCAACGCGACGGCCGCCAACGACTCCACGGTCAAGAACGACCCGATCCTCGCCGCCTCAGCCGCCGCCCTCGTGCACGGCGTGGCAGCCCCGATCGTCCCCGAGATGCGCGCCGTCTACGACGCCATCAAGACCCCGCTGGCCGACGTCATGAACGGCAAGCAGGACCCGACCGCGGCCGCCGCGGCGATCCAGAAGGACGCCGAGACACGTATCGCGCAGCTCAAGCAGTAGCGAACCCCCGCTGATTCAACCGGGGGTGGGCCGCAAGCCCGCCCCCGGAACATGACCTGGAGAAGACCGAGTGGCAGATGCGCTAAGCGCATCCGGTTTTGAGATCGGCGTTCTCGTCCTGATCCTGACCGCGGTTGTGACCGCGATCGAGTTCGTCGCCTACCTGCTGCTCGTCAAGCTGTTCCACAGCCGCTACTCGCTGGCTTTCCTGCTGCTCCTGCCGGGGATCATTGCCGTCACTTTCTTTGTTGTGTTCCCGATCGGCTGGGATGTGGTCCTCAGCTTCACGAACATGAACCTCTACCACATCGACGACTACACCTTCGTCGGGTTTCGCAACTACGCGAACGTGTTCCAGGGCGCGATTCTTCACAAGTACGGCTTCTGGGAGATCTTCCTGAGAACGATCGAGTGGACGGTGATCAACGTCTCGGTCAGCGTTGTCCTCGGGCTGGGCCTGGCGCTTCTCCTCAACCGCAGGATGCGGATGGGCCCGATCTACCGAGCGCTGTTGATCATCCCCTGGGCGCTGCCACAGGTGATCGCCGTGCTCGCCATTCGCGGCGCCGACTTCGACGAGCAGTTCGGCCTCGTCAACATCCTGCTCGGCTACCTGCACCTGGGGCCATATCAGTGGCGGACGGATGGCAGCTGGCTCTTCGCGAGCGCGATCATCACCAACATCTGGCTGGGCATCCCCTTCATGATGTTCATCCTCCTCGGCGCCCTGCAGAGCATCAGCGACGAGTACTACGAGGCCGCCGACATCGACGGGGCGTCCTGGTGGCAACAGTTCCGGCGGGTGACGCTGCCGATGATCCAGCCCGTGATGACGCCGGCGGTCGTGCTGAGCGTCATCTGGACCTTCAACAACGTGAACGTGATCTACCTGATGTCGAACTCCCAGATCCCCGAAGAGGCCCACATCCTGGTGACCGCGGTCTACAGCGCCGGGTTCCAGTTCTACCGCTACGGGTTTGGCGCCGCGTTCGCGGCGGTGGTGTTCCTGATCCTGTTCGCCTTCTCGGTGCTGTACATCCGCGTCAACCGCGCATCGCAGGCGCTGTACGAATGATCGACAAAGCCGTCGACACCCCGAGCGCGCCCGCCATCCCGACCACCGACGCCATCCAGTACCGGCCGGCGGTCGCCGTCAGCCGCGGGTGGTGGAGACGAGGTCGCGAGGACGGGCCGTTCAAGCGGCTGGTCATCCACATGGTCCTGATCGGGGCCTGCGTGATTGCGATCTATCCGCTGCTGCAGGTGATCACGATCTCGCTGCGGCCGGGCGACCGGCTGTTCTCGACCAGCCTCGCCCTCATCCCCGACAACCCGACGCTTGATAGCTACAGCGACGTGCTGTTCCACTCCGACTTCTTCATCTGGATCTACAACAGCCTGGCCATCTCAACTGTGGCCGCGATCCTCGGTGTGTGTTTCGCCGTACCGGCGGGTTACGCGTTCTCGCGCTTCAAGTTTCCGGGGCGGCGCGCCGGCCTGCTGTTCCTGCTCTCGACGCAGATGATCCCGGCCGGCATGCTGCTGATCCCGATCTTCCTGCTGCTCTTCAAGCTGAACCTGATCGACCACTACCTGGGCATGATCATCGCCTACCTGACGACGATCTGCCCCTTCTCGATCTGGATCCTGAAGGGCTACTTCGACACCATCCCACCCGACCTCGAGGAGGCCGCGCAGGTCGACGGCACGAGCCGGCTCGGCGCGTTCTGGAGGATCATCATCCCGCTCTCCACGCCGCCCATCGCCCTCACCTTCCTCTTTGGTTTCACGAGCGCGTGGAGCGAGTATTTGCTGGCGCGAACGGTGATCCAGCGCGCCGAGCTGTTCACCTGGCCGCTCGGCATCTACACGTTCCAGGGTCAGTACCAGACCCAGTGGGGCGACTTCGCCGCGGCGAGCTTTCTGATCTCGATCCCGGTGCTGCTCCTGTTCACGTTCATGGGCCGGTTCATGATCTCGGGCCTCACCCTTGGAGGCGTGAAGGGATAAGGCGACACCTCGTCGCCCTCGGCGTCGTCCTCGTGCTCCTTGTCGTTGCGGGGGTCGTCACCTGGCGCGGCCTGCCGTTCACGCCAACCGCGTCTCTCGGTGCGGCCCCTGGGCCCTCGGCCGCCACCGACACCTGGAGCACCGGCAACAAGGACGCGATCGGCACCGCCTATGAGCGCACGTCCCCGGTCTGGTTCACGGCCGTGCACGGCGCGATCGCCGACGTGCTCTACCCGACGGTCGACCAGGACAACGTGCGCCAGTTCGGGTACCTGGTCACGGACGGCTCGACCTTCCTGTTCGACGAGACTCGCGACGGTGTCGTCACGTCACGGGTCACCGACCATCACGCGCTCGTGTACCAGACGACGGTCACCGATCCGAAACACGGCTTCACGCTGGTTCACGATTTCGCGACCGACCCGGCCAGGCCCGTGGTGCTCGTGCGCACTGGCATCACCGGCCGGACCGCGGGCTTGCACGTGTACGCGTACCTGGTCCCACACCTGCGCGACTCTGGTCTCGGCCAGAGTGCGGGCTTCGACGGCCGGATCGGATGGGTGACACGCGAGGGCCGCTGGCTGGCGGCCGGCGGCGCCGCGACGGGGCCGCACGTCGCGGGCTTCCTCCGTCGCGACGACGGGCTGGAGCAGCTCAGTCAATTCGGTTTGGCCAGCCAGTATTCGTCTGCTTCCGACGGCCGGGTCACCTTGACATGGGAGGTGGACTCCACGCGTTCGTGGACCGAGGGCATCGGATTCGGAGCGAGCCGGCAGGCCGCAGAGCAGAACCTCAGGGCGACTCTCGAGGCGGGGTGGGATGAGATCTCCAGCTCTTACGCCGACGGATGGCGTCGTTACGCGCAGGTCATCGACGAGGTCCGTGGCGCTGACCTCTGGTACCACTCGGTAGAGGTCATCAAGATGGCCGAGGACAAGTCCCATCCGGGGGCCATCGTCGCGTCGCTTGCCCTGCCATGGGGTGACAACACAGACGACGAGCCGCGCGACGTCGGCTATCGCAAGGTGTGGCCGCGCGACCTCTACCACACGGCCCGAGCCCTGATCGCGGCCGGGGACACGGAGACCGCCATGGACGTCGCGCGCTTCATGCGCAAGCAGCAGCAGCCCGACGGCAGCATGCCCCAGAACACGGACCTGGACGGCGTCCCGGTCTGGCCCGGACAGCAGCTCGACGAAACCGCGGACGCCATCCTCCTCTCCGCTTTGCTCGCCGACCGGCTTCCGGCCAATCAGCGCCCGGACATCCCGGCCGCGGCCGCTTACATCGCGTCCCACGGACCCGCGACCCAGCAGGAGCGATGGGAGGAGAACTCGGGATTCTCGCCCGCGACGATCGCGGCCGAGATCGCCGCCTTGAGGCTCGCCGGTCGCGTCGACGTCGCCGCGACCTGGAGCGCCGCCGTCGAGAGGTGGACGTACTCATCGCAGGGGTCCTACGTCCGCGTCGCGCCGAAAGGACGTCCCAACGCGCTGGACGACGTCACGCTCGCGAACGGCGGCGGAGTCTACCCCCAGCAACTGGTCCTCGACCCGAGCTTCCTGGAGCTGGTCAGGCTTGGCGTGCGCAAAGCCAACGACCCGTACGTCCTGGCCTCGATCAAAGCGACCGACGCCAGCATCCGGAGGGACCTCGGCTTGTTTCCCTACTTCCACCGCTATTCGCACGACGGCTACGGCGAGCGTCTGCCGGGAGGCTCGCCGCCGGGGGACGGTCACCTGTGGCCGCTGCTCACCGGGGAGCGGGGCGTATACGTCGTGCTTGCCGGTGGTGACGCGTCCTACTACCTGGACGCACTGGCGGTGGCGGCGGGTGACGAGCACCTGATCCCTGAGCAGGTCTGGGAGACGAGCGGCCTGCCCACCGGCTCCGCGCGGCCCCTGGTGTGGGCACACGCGGAATACATCATTCTCGCGAAGGCTCTCGCGACCGGCGTGGTCGCGGATTCGCCGACCGCCCCGCTTCCCGCATCGCGCTGACGACCTGGCCGACCCCGCGGGCATGCTCGACGTCGTCGAGGGGGACGGGCATCGCGAGTCGCCAGTTCGGGAATTCGCCGGTGGTGCCGGGGACGTTCGGCCGCTCGCGGATGCCGAGCGCGTCCTCGAGCGACGCCAGGACGATCCTGGTCCGTCCGCGGGCAAGATGAGTGTGGACGGCGACCGCGACGTCGATCGGGTCGGCGTCGTCCGGCAGCTGCGTGAGCTGGACCAGCTTGTCGCGCAGATAGTGAAGGCGCTGCTCCGGCTCGCTCCGCGTCCAGATCCCGGCGACGGTGGGCAGGTCGTGCGTCGTGATCGCCGCCACCGCGTCGTGCGGCCACTCCGAAGGTGGCGTCGGCTCGAACCAAACCAGCCGGTACGAGAGGGAGCCTTTCTGCTGGAGCTGCTTGCGCACGACCGGCTCGACCAGGCCGAGGTCTTCCCCGATCACGAACGCGCCAGCGCGCCGGCTCTCGCCGGCGAGCAGTGACAGCAGGATGCGCGCCGGGTAGTGGACGTACGCGCCGCGCGTGGGAGGCACCGCTTCCGGGATCCAGAACAGTCGAAAAAGGCTCATCACGTGGTCCAGCCGGATGCCGGCGGCATGCCGCCCCGCGCTGCGGATGGCGTCGATGAACGGCTCCCAGCCGGCGTCGCCCAGCTTCCACGGATTGAACGGCGGCAGGCCCCAGTCCTGCCCGTCGCGAAAGAACTCGTCAGGTGGCGCGCCGACCCGCATGTCGGGTGCGAGGAATCTCTGCCAGCGCCAGGCGTCGAAGCCGTCGGACGCAAAGCCCACGGGTACGTCGGCGATGAGGCCGATCTCCCGCGATGCGCGGGCCAGCTGACGGTCGACATGGAACTGCAGCCATTCGTGGAACGCGACGCGGGTGGGCGATGGCTTGCCCGGATCGACGGGCCAGCTGCGCCACGCAGGACCGCGCTTTTCACAGAGCGCGCAGAACGTCGCGAAGTCGCGCAGCGCCTTGCCCTGGCGGCGCCTGAACGCCTCGAGCCCCCGGGGCCTGGGCGCGACGCGAAAGATTTGCTCCAGGGCCTCGGATTTGAGCTGGTAGACGCGGTCGTAGTCGATGATCCGCTGCTCGTTCAGTCCGCGGGCGGCGTCGCGCGAGGCGGCGAGGTCGACCTGGTCCGCTCCCTCAACCTCTTCGACGCGCAGGTAGATGACGTTGCGAAAGCGACGCGTCGAGGCGTAGTAGGGCGACGCCTCGTACGGGAGCTTGGGGTTCTGGGCGCCGAGCGGGTTCAGCAGGATGACCGACGCCCCCGCCTGGCGCGACCACTTCGCGAAGCGACGTAGGTCGGCGAGGTCGCCGATGCCCCAGCTGTCGCGGGAGCGAAGCGCATAGAGCTGGATCGCCCATCCCCAGGCGCGCTCGGGGCCTGTCTCGCATCGCTTGCCTGGGACTGGGGGGCGCCTCAGGCTCGGCGGACGGTCCGTGGTCGCGCCCATGGCGTCGAGGATCGCGGCCTCGACCTCGGGCGAGGTCTGGACCACGTCGCCCTGCCAGCTGTGGTAGCTCGGCAGGATGCCCCAGCGGACGGCGCGTTCGGTCAGAGCAGCGACCGAAAGGGTTCGGGCTCGTAACCGGCAAGGACGCTGTCCCAGCCGGCGAGTGTCCGCTTCACCGCAGGGTCGTCGTGGACCAGCCACGCGAGGTGGCGCAGCGCGTGCTCGACGACGGCCTCGATGCCGATCGATCGGGGGGCCGCGGTCGCCTCGCCACGCGCCAGCTCGGCCCGGCGCACGGGAACCGCGACGAGGGAGTCTGGTGGCAGAACGCCGGGTGGCGTGACGACCACGACGTAGGTCAGCACGATCCGTCCTTCTTCGTGACGCCATGACGTCGAGTGAGCCACGAGCGGCGTGAGCGGGTACCACTTGAGGACGTCGAGGACGACGTCGCCGGGTTTGCTGGTGGGCGGCAGGCCGACGCGGAGAGATTCGGCGTGCACCGGTTTCATCCAGAAGAGGCCGTTGTCGCCATGTCCGACCGGCAGGACCTCGACCGTCTGGGCGACGACCTGCGGCGACCAGGGCGCCGTGGATACGGGCGGGCCCATCGTCTCCATCAGCGTCTCGATGCGCGCCTTACTTCTTCGCGGCATCGACTCCGATCACCCGCCAGATGGCCCGGACCTCGGCAGGGGTGATCTCTTGCTGATGCGCGGAACGACCGTGGGCCTGGACGCTGGCGATGACCTGGGACTTCGAGCCTCGCGTGGTCCAGCCGCAGCGGCAGGTGACCTCCATCAGCACGGGAAGAGCCTAGCGCGCGGCGTACGATGCTGACATGGCGATCGCCGAAGACCTCGAGGTCGCGGCATTTCTCCGTGAGCAGCCGAAGAAGCTGTTCATCGGCGGTCGCTGGGTCGAGGCCGCAAGCGGCCGGCTCTTCGGCGTCGAGAACCCGGCGACTGGTGAGCAGCTCGCCTCTGTCGCCGAGGCGCAGGCCGAAGACGTCGACCGGGCGGTGGCGGCGGCACGCAAGTCTTTCGACCGCGGCGACTGGCGCGAGCTGCCGCCCGCCGAGCGCGCGAAGGTGCTGTGGAAGATCGGCGACATGATCGAGGAGCGGGCGGACGAGTTCGCGCAGCTCGAGACCCTGGACAACGGGATGCCGATCAACGATGCGCTGCTGTTCCACGTGCCGCTGGCGGCGGCAACCTTCCGCTACTACGCGGGCTGGATCACCAAGCTCGACGGGGCGACGCAGCAGATCTCGCTGCCCGGCAAGTACCTGAGCTACACGCTGCGCGAGCCCGTCGGCGTGGTCGGCCAGATCATCCCGTGGAACTTCCCGCTGCTGATGGCGGCCTGGAAGGTCGCGCCCGCCCTGGCGTGCGGCAACAGCGTCGTGTTGAAACCTTCGGAGGAGACCCCGTTGAGCGCGCTTTTGCTCGCGGAGGTTCTCCAGCAGGCAGAGGTTCCAGACGGCGTCGTCAACGTGGTGCCGGGCCGAGGCGAGGTCGCCGGCGCGCGACTGGCCGCTCACCCGGACGTGGACAAGATCGCGTTCACCGGCTCGACCGAAGTCGGCAGGCTGATCGCACGCGCCTCGGCGGAAAGCAACCTGAAGCGCGTCAGCCTCGAGCTCGGCGGCAAGTCGCCCAACATCGTGTTCGACGACGCCGACCTCACTCGGGCCGTGTCGGGGGCGTTTTTCGGCATCTTCTTCAACCAGGGCCAGGTGTGTTCGGCGGGCTCCAGGCTGTTCGTGCAAGAGAACATCTACGACCACGCGCTGGACGAGCTGCTGAAGACGGTGAAGGAGACGCGCATCGGCCCGGGCATCGACCCCGTCACGCAGATGGGCCCGCTTGTCTCCAAGGGTCAGACCGAGCGCGTGCTCGGCTACATCACGCTCGGCGAGAAGGAGGGCGCCAGGCTTCTCGCGGGCGGGTCGCGGCCGCAAGGTCTGGAAGGCGGGAACTTCGTCGAGCCCACCGTCTTCGCGGACGTGGACGGAAAGATGCGCATCGCGCGCGAGGAGATCTTTGGTCCGGTGGTGGCCGCGATTCCGTTCTCCGACGAAGAGGATCTGGTGGCCAAAGCCAACAGCACGATCTACGGCCTTGTCGCGGGTGTGTGGACAAGGGATGTCGCGCGCGCGCACCGCGTCGCGCACGCGCTCAAGGCGGGGACGGTCTACGTCAACTGCTACCACATCGTCGACCCGGTGACGCCCTGGGGTGGTTACAAGCAGAGCGGATGGGGGCGCGAGCTCGGTCCCTACGCGCTGGACCTCTACACGGAGCTGAAGAACGTCATCGTCGACATCAGCTGACCCTGGGCTCGGCGGCGTCGCCGCGATCCTCTTCGCCGTCTCGCAGCTGCTTGTCGCCACTCCGGCTCCCACCGCTCCCACCGCTCCCACCGCTGCCAACCCTGCTGACGTTTTCCAGTTTCCTTTGTCGAGCTGGGCGCCTCACTGTCTTGGATTCGGCAGCCAGTGGAGGTACTGCGACGGCACGGCGCTGCGCACGTGCGCGTCAGGCGCGGTGTGGCTGCACACCGGCGCCGACATCTCGACGCCGGCCGGAAGGCCGGTGATGGCGGCAGGCGACGGCGTGATCTCGGGTTACCTGGTCGACTCGCAGTTCAAGGGTGGGGTGTTGATTCGGCACCGCATGACCACCGGGACCGTGTACACGCAGTACTGGCACGTGTGGCTGCGGTCGGGCTTCAAGGTCGGTTCGGCCGTGAAGCGGGGGCAGGTGTTCGCGGATGTGGCGAGCATGGGCAGCCGGACGCACTTTCACCTCGCAGTCTTCAAGGGCGAGTTCGATTCGCACACGTGGAACGGTGCGCTGCCGCCCAGGCCAGGGTGTTCAGGGTACCCGGCGTTCCCTTACAAGTTCGTGAACCCGACGGAGTTCATCAAGGCGCATTTGGCGGACTGATTCCGCACCGGATGGCGATAACGTGCGGAATTTGGAAGGTAATTCCGCACCGGATTGCGATAACGTGCGGAATTCGCGTATTGATCCCCCTTTTCCTAGGGGCAGTTCGCCTGGAGGAACTGGGCGACGCTGATGAGCTGATTTGCCGTCGCAATCGCAATCGACTTGCCGGCTTGCGCATTCACATCGTTGATGAACTCCTGGTAGATGTTGGCCGCGGTCTTGCACTGCCCACGGTTCCGAGCAGCCTCCGCGTCGTTGAGCTCATCCAGCAAGTCCTTCGCAACCCCTGCCTTGGTGATCGCACCGGAGGTCAGCGCGCTTTGAACGTCGGCCTTGAGTGTGTCGGGCGTGATCATTGGCGCCGGACCTGCGAAAGCGATCCCCGCGCTGACGATGGGGTCGGTGAATGATGGTCCCAGGTTGATGGCGCCCGTCTCGTCCTGGATAGACATCACCTGATCGGAGACATCTCCGGTCGTGATGTCATACGTCTCGAGGTCGCCGAAGACAGTATGAGTCGTACCATCGGCCGCCAACCCGAAATTCACGCTGAGGTTTGGATCGGCGCTCGGGACCAGGGTCGTGACGATGTCTTCTGCACCGGTGCTCGGATCGATGCGCACGAAATCATGGGTGAAGGACTCGGTCACGCCGAAAAGGCTGCCAGACGCGGGATCGACGACGATTTGACGAACGGTATGCGCCAACACCGGTCCAGTCGTCACCGCGCCGCTGGTCGTATTCACGGTGAAAATCTGCGTCGTTGCATCTTCGGTTGCGCCCGAGATGTCTTCACGCGAGGCATAGATGATGTGAGTGTTCGGGTCGATGTCGAGCGACCAGATGTAGGATCCAAAGCCACTGGAGATCGTTGCCACCGAGGTCGTTGCTCCGGTGCTGGGGTTGATCCTCAAGACGCGCTGGCCGTCGAATCCGAACAGGGTGCCCGTCGACTGATCCACGACGAGCGTCACGAACGAGCCAGAGACGGTGTTCACGACCGCGCCAGTTGAAGCGTTAATGGTCAACAGCTCGTTCTTGAAGACCGACTCGGAGCTGGTGTTGACGAAGGACATTCGCTCGCCATACAGCCTTCCGGCTGCGGGATTGGCGACGAGCTCAAAGGTCTGGGAGTCCACCGCGCCAGAAAGGAAGAGGTTGGAGAGCACTGTGAAGCCGCCGCTCGTGGGATCCACGGTGACGAGGTTTTGCGAGCGCGTGATGGCATAAAGGCTTCCCGTAGTCGAGGCCGGCGCAACGACGGCTGGCTGAACGGCCACCGGCAGCGCGACGAGGCACGCCGCAAACAGGCGCAATATGCGGTGGACGAATTTCTTAACCATTCCCCATACCCCTAGGTGACGCGGACGCGGTGGCGGAAGCTTAACGGCGCTCGGTTAACGAATCAATAGGCGCCTTACTCTTCGTAGCCCAGGTTCGGGCGCAGCCAGCGTTCCGCCTCGGCCGCGGTCATGCCCTTGCGGCGCGCGTAGTCCTCGACCTGGTCCCGCCCGATCTTGCCGACCATGAAGTAGCGCGACTGCGGGTGCGCGAAGTAGAGGCCCGACACAGCCGCGGTCGGCGTCATCGCACCCGACTCGGTCAGCTCCATGCCGATCGACCGCGCGTCCAGCAGGTCAAACAGCGTCTGCTTCTCCGAGTGGTCCGGGCAGGCGGGATAGCCGAAAGCCGGCCGGATGCCCCGGTAGCGCTCCGCCATCAGCTCCTCGTTCGAAAGCCTGGGCCCGGACTCGTACCAGGACCGGCGCACCACCTCATGCAGATACTCCGCGAACGCCTCCGCGAGACGGTCCGCAAGGGCCTTGACCATGATCGCCCGGTAGTCGTCGTGCTCGGCGGTGAACCGTCCCGCAAGCTCGTCGACCCCAAGCCCCGCGGTGACCGCGAACGCGCCGATGTGGTCGCCGCCCTCCGGCGCCACGAAGTCCGCCAACGACAGATAGGGCTTGTCGTCGCCGTGATCGACCTGCTGGCGCAGCATCGGAAAGCGCACACCGTTGTCGAGCGCGACGTCGTCACCCTCGGCGCGCGCAGGCCAGAAGCCGTAGACGCCACGCGCCCGCAGCCAATCGTTCTCCTGGATCTCGTCGAGCAGCTCCTGTGCGTGGCCGAACAGCTCTCGGGCCGCCGCTCCGTGCGAGGGGCTGTCCAGGATTGCCGGGTACTTGCCCTTCAGCTCCCAGGCGTGGAAGAAGAAGGTCCAGTCGACGTACTCGCGCAGCGTGGCGAGGGTGGGTTCGATGACCTTCCTGCCGGTGAATGGTGGTTTCGGCAGCGAATCGAACGGTAGCCTCATCTTCTTGTTGCGCGCGTCGGCGATCGAGAGCAGCGGCCGCCGCGACGACGAGTGCTGGGCGCGCAGCTTCTCCTGGAGTGCGAAGTTGTCGCGCTCGAAGCGATCCCGACGTCCGTTGTCGAGCAGGTCGGACACCACGCCGATCACGCGCGAGGCGTCGAGCACATGCACCGTCGTGCCGTCGTACGCGGGCGCGATTCGCACCGCGGTGTGCTGCTTGGACGTGGTCGCACCGCCGATCAGAAGCGGAATCCGGAAGTCGCGCCGCGTCATCTCCTTGGCCACGACCACCATCTCATCGAGCGACGGCGTGATCAGTCCCGAGAGGCCGACGACGTCCGCGCCCAGCTCGGTCGCGACATCCAGGATCTTTTCCGCGGGCACCATGACGCCCAGGTCGTGCACCTCGTAGTTGTTGCACGCAAGAACCACACCCACGATGTTCTTGCCGATGTCGTGGACGTCACCCTTGACCGTCGCCATCACGAGCTTGCCGCGCACGCGCCGGTCGCCGGTGGCCTCCTTCTCTGCCTGCATGAACGGCTCGAGGTAGGCGACCGCGCGCTTCATCGCGCGCGCGCTCTTGACCACCTGGGGGAGGAACATCTTGCCGGCCCCGAACAGGTCGCCGACGACCTTCATGCCGTCCATCAGCGGGCCCTCGATCACCAGCAGCGGCTTGCCGTACTTGACCCGAGCCTCTTCCGCGTCCTTTTCTATGTACTCGACCTCGCCGTGAAGGACGGCGTGCTTGAGCCGCTCTTCCACCGAGCCCTCCCGCCACGACAGGTCGACCTCACGTTTCGAGCCCTCGCCCGACACCGACTTCGCGAACTCGACGAGCCGCTCGGTGGCGTCCGGCCGGCGGTCGAAGATGACGTCCTCCACCAGCCCGAGGAGGTCCTTCGGGATGTCCTCGTAGACGACGAGCTGGCCCGCGTTGACGATGCCCATGTCGAGGCCGGCGCGGATGGCGTGGAAAAGGAACGCCGAGTGGATCGCCTCCCGCACGCGGTCGTTGCCGCGGAAAGAGAAGGAGAGATTGGAGACCCCGCCGGAGACGTGGACCCTGGGAAAGCGCTTTTTGATCTCGCGTGTCGCGTCGATGAAATTCTTCGCGTAACCGGCGTGCTCCTCGATGCCGGTAGCGATGGGCAGGATGTTGGGGTCGAAGATGACGTCCTCCGGCTGGAAGCCGGCCTTCTCTGTGAGCAGCTCGTAGGCGCGGCTGCAGATCTCCACCTTGCGTTCGAACGTGTCCGCCTGGCCTATCTCATCGAACGCCATCACGACCGCGGCCGCTCCGTACTTGCGCACGAGCTGCGCCTGTTCGAGGAACGATTCCTCGCCGCCCTTGAGACTGATCGAGTTGGCCACGCCTTTGCCCTGGAGGCACTTGAGGCCGGCTTCGAGGACGCTCACTTTGGAGCTGTCCACCATCACCGGGATCCGGGCGATCTCGGGCTCCGTCGCGATGAGGTTGAGGAACCGGACCATCGCCGCCTCGGAGTCGAGGAGGTCGGCGTCCATGTTCACGTCGAGGAGGTTGGCGCCCCCGCGCACCTGCTCGAGCGCGACCTGCACGGCGCCCGTAAAGTCGCCCGCCTCGATGAGGCGCCGGAAACGGGCCGAGCCGGTCACGTTGGTCCGCTCCCCGATGACCACGAAGCCGGAGTCCGGGCTGATCTCGAAGGGCTCGAGGCCGCTGAAACGCGAGCGCTGCTCGCGATGCGGCACCTCTCGCCGAGGCAGGCCGGCCATCGCCTCACGGATCTGGCGGATGTGCTCGGGACCGGTGCCGCAGCAGCCGCCCGCCGCGTTCAGGAAACCCGCTTCGGCGAATTCCTTGAGCAGGCGGCTGGTCGTCGGCGGCTGCTCGTCGTAACCCCCGAACGCGTTCGGCAGCCCCGCGTTCGGATAGCAGATCACGTAGACGGGCGCCACCCGTGACATCGCCTCGACGTACGGCCTCATCTCGGTCGCACCGAGCGAGCAGTTGACGCCTGCGGCGAACGGTTGCGCGTGCTCGACCGAGGTCCAGAAGGCCTCCACCGTCTGGCCGGAGAGGTTCCGGCCGCTGCGGTCGACGATCGTCACCGATACGAACAGCGGTATCTCCGGCGCGACCTCCTTGACCGCTGCGATCGCCGCCTTGCCGTTCAGGGTGTCGAAGACCGTTTCGATGAGCAGGATGTCGACGCCGCCGTCCTTCAAACCGCGCGCTGCTTCCGCGTAGCCGTCGCGAAGCTCGTCGAACGTCACGTCGCGGTACGAGGGATCGTCGACCCGCGGCGACAGCGAGAGCGTGACGTTGGTGGGCCCGAGCGAGCCGGCGACGAAGCGGTGCTCGTATCGGTCGACGGCCTCTCGCGCGAGCCGGGCGCCCTCGACGTTCATCTCGTAGGCGTACTTCTCGAGTCCGTAGTCAGCCTGCGATACCCGCGTGGCGGTGAACGTGTTGGTGGTGACGATGTCCGCGCCGGCCTCGAGGTAGTCGCGATGCACCTGGCGGACGAGGTCCGGCTGGGTGAGACACAGCACGTCGCTGTTGTTCCGCAGCGGCTTGGGGTGACTTCGGAATCGATCGCCGCGGAACTGCTCGTCGGAGAGTCCTTTGTGCTGCAGCATCACGCCCATCGACCCGTCGAAGATCACGATCCGCTGCTGAAACAGCCGATCGAGGCGCTCCCGGACTGACGTGGCTACTGCCATGGGTAATCGTTTAGGGTACGGCCCCTTCCGGCCGGCCGCTGCGGCGGGCCAGCTTCCCCGGCAAGCGGGGAAGGGAAGCATTGGGACCCGGCGCGATATCTGGGCGCCGACGTCCCCGCGGTGGGGAGGAGGTCTTCCCACAATGGTGGGGAGGAGATGCATGGCTGACGCGCCCAGGATTCCGCCTCGCTGGTTCGTCCGCAGCGCGTGGGTCATCCATCGGGCGATGTACCGCCTCAGCGGAGGTCGCTTCGGCCTATGGCGACCGAGACCCGGCCGATGGGGCACGCTGCGCCTCCACACGACGGGGCGGCGATCGGGCCTCAGACGCACCGCGATCCTCGGCTACTTCGAGGACGGAACCAACTACGTGACCATGGCCATGAACGGCTGGGCCGCGCCGGAGCCTGCCTGGTGGCTCAACCTCCAGGCCCACCCGGACGCTACGGTCGACCTGGCGGACGGCTCGCAGCGGCCGGTACGCGGTCGGGCGGCGCTGGGGCAGGAGCGCGAGCGGCTCTGGGCACGGTGGCGCGAGCAGGGCGACGATGTCGACGGCTACGCCGCACGTAGACCGACCACGACCACGGTGGTGGTGCTGGAGCCGCTTCCCGAATAGCCGCCAGCCCTCCGGCCGGCTTCGCCGGCCACCTACGCGCCGAGCGCGATAAGGACGGCGCGCTTAGGCGCGCCACGCCTTCTGATTGCCCCATGAATGGGGAGGAGTTATTAACAGACCGACTGTCGGTCGGTTATATAATCGATGCATGGCGAGGACCTTGAACCTGGCGGTGCACACGGTGCGTCGCGAGGCCTTTATCGAGGCCGCGCAGCGCCTCATGCAGACCAAGGGATACGAGCAGATGAGCATCCAGGACCTCCTGGACGAGCTCGAGGCTTCGCGGGGCGCCTTCTACCACTACTTCGACTCCAAGCAGGCCCTCCTCGAGGCCGTGATCGATCGCATGGTGGACGCGGGGCTGGCCGAGGTTGCGCCCGTGGCGGGCGACCCCGAGCTTTCCGCCATCCGCAAGCTCGAAGGCGTTTTCACGGGCATCGGACGGTGGAAGACTGAGAGGCGCGCGCTCGTCCTCTCGCTGATCACCGTCTGGATGTCAGACGACAACGCGATCGTGCGCGAGAAGCTGCGGCGCACCATGGTCCAGCGCCTGGTGCCCATGCTGGCGCCGATCATCCAGCAGGGAATCGACGAAGGCACGTTCCACGCGCAGGCTGCGGACGAGACCGCGCGCGTGTTCGTGATGCTGCTCCAGGGGTTCCAGGACATCGCCACGGAGCTCTTTCTCGACCGCCAGGCAGGCCGGATCGAGCTTGCGACCGTGGAAGAGACCTTCGCGCATTACAGCGCGGCCATCGAGCGCATTCTCGGTGCGCCGGCAGGATCGATTCACATGATCGACCGCACCGTCTTGCAAGCGTGGTTTGGGTAAGGAGGCGCAAATGTCAGCCATCATCGAAGTCGAAGAGCTCAGCAAGAGCTACGGCGGGAAGCGCGGCATCATCGACGTCTCGTTCCAGGTCCCCGAGGGCGAGGTGTTCGGGTTCCTCGGCCCCAACGGCGCCGGCAAGACGACGACCATTCGCATTCTGATGGCGCTCATCCGCGCCGACGGAGGCAGCGCGCGCGTCGCGGGACTCGATTGCTGGAACCAGTCGGTAGAGATCAAGCGGCTCGTGGGGTACATACCGGGGGAGCCCTCGCTCGACCCGAACCTCACCGGCGGCCAGATCCTCGAGTACTTCGCGAACCTGCGCGGCGGCGTCGATCACGCCTATCTCAAAAAGCTGATCGAACGCTTCGATCTCGATACGGGCCGCAAGTTCCGCCAGTACTCGACGGGCAACAAGCGCAAGGTGGTGCTGATCCAGGCGTTCATGCACCGGCCGCGCGTCCTCATCCTCGACGAGCCGACGAGCGGGCTCGACCCCTTGAACCAGCAGGAGTTCGACAACATGGTCAAGGAAGCCGCCGGGCACGGAACCACCGTCTTCCTCTCCTCCCACGTGTTGAGCGAGGTCGAGAAGACGTGCAGCCGGGTGGCGATCATTCGTGAAGGCCGCATCGCTCGTATCGGCGGTGTCGCCGAGCTCAAGGAGATCAAGCGCTACGAGATCACCATCTCGTTTGGGCAGTCCGTGCCGGCGGACGCGTTCAAGACGGTCGAAGGCGTCGCCGAGGTCGAGCAGCTCAACAACGGCCATGGCGTGCGGATCGCCATGCAGGGACCGGCGGACGGGGTGATCAAGGCGGCCGCGAGATACCCCGTGGTGTCGTTTACGAGCTACGAGCCGAGCCTCGAAGACATCTTCATGAAGTACTACGAGGGCGAGGGCGCGAACAAGGAGGCCGCGGGTGTTCTTTAGAAACGTCTTTCTGAAGACTCTGCGCGACTACAGGGTCGCGATCCTCGGTTGGGGCATCGGCATGGGCCTGGTGATCGTGTCGCCCATGGCCAGCGTCGCCGAGTTGATCAGCACGCCTCAGCAGCGCGCGGCGCTGGCCGCGCTGGCGGCGCAGTTCGCCTGGAACGCAGATCCCGTCGCCGCCGACACGATCGGCGGCTATGCGACCTTCAAGATCGGGATCTTCATCTTCCTGATCTGCATCTGGCCCCTGCTCGCGGCCAGCCGGATGCTGCGCGGCGAAGAGGATCGAGGCTCGCTCGACGTCCTGCTCTCGCTGCCCCGGCGGCGCTGGCAGGTCGCGGTGCAGAAGGTGGCCGCGATGTGGGTGGCCCTGCTCGCCATGGGCGTGATTCTCGGCCTGCTCGCATACGTGGGCGGGGTCGCCTTCAAAGCCGAGTTCGGCCTGGTCGACGGCCTGCTGTTCGGCCTTGACCTGGCCTTGATCTGCGCCGTCATCGGGGGCGTCGCGCTGCTGATCTCGCAGTTCACCCACGAGCGTGGTCCGGCCGCGGGCGCGACGGCAGCCCTGCTTGTCGTCTTCATCGTCATCGACATGGTGCACAGGGTCGTCCCGAACACCGACTGGATCTCCCGCCTCTCGCCGATCTACTACTACAACCTCAGCAAGCCCCTGATCCCCAGCTACGGCACCAACGCGGGCGGCCTGCTCGTGCTGCTGGTGCTGTCTTTGATCCTCACCGCCGCCGCGATCTGGCTCTTCGCGCGACGAGACGTCGGCGACGTCGTCCAGGTTCCCGGCCTGTCCCGCGTGCTCGCGCGCCCGGCCAGACCAAGCAGGGCGCTGCCGGCGGGCGACTGGTCGCTCGGCTCCGTCTACGCGCGCAGCCTGGGCATGATCGCCGTGCCGACGTTCTGGTGGACTCTCGGCTTCGCCGCCGGCGCTGCCTGGATGGTCTTCGCCGTCAACCAGGTGGTCAGCAAGCTGAGCGACGTCCTGAACAGCGCGAACGCACCCCTGGCGCTGCAGATCCTCAAGAACATCAGCGGTGGGGGCGCCGCTTTGAACGAGATCTTCCTCGGAGCGATGTTCGAGCTCCTGCCAGTGCTCCTGATGGCCTTCGCCGTCACCCAGGTCAATCGCTGGTCCGCTGACGAGGACGATGGCAGGCTCGAGATCATCCTGTCCACTCCGCAGCCACGCCGGACGGTTATGCTCGGCCGTTTTGCCGCCCTGGCCACAGCGACCATCGTCGTGGGTGTGGCAACGCTCGCCACGGCGTGGGTCGGGTCGGTTGTCGCCGGCGTCGAGCTCGACTCGACCAACCTTGCCGAGGCGACGCTCGGCATGATCCCGCTGGGCCTGCTCATCGCGGCCATCGGTTACCTCGCGTCCGGGTGGCTGCGGACCGCGGTCGACACCGGGCTCATCAGCTTCCTGCTGGCGGCCTGGTTCCTGGTCAGCTTCGTAGGGCCGGACCTCAAGTGGCCGGAAGCCACGCTCCGCCTTTCGCCCTTCTACTACTACGGCACGCCCTTGCTGAACGGACTGGAGTTCGCCAACCTGGCGCTGGTCGTGCTGGTCGGCGCGGTCGCGCTGGCGCTGGCCACGCTGCGCTTTGCACGCAAGGACATCGGCGTCTAGCTCCTCCGCGGGAGGCACACGGAACTTAACAGATCCTTAAGCGGCGACCGAAACGGCTGCGAGTAGCGTTGTCGAATCGCTGGGCGGGTGGGGTTCCTAGCCAGCGTCAGGAGGGAGCACAAGTTGAAGAGGGTGGTGGTCGCCGCCGCACTGGCGGCCGGGATTCTGTTGGCGTCGCCGTCGAGCGCCGGGGCCTGGGCCGCCTACTGCGACTGGGACCCGCTGGTGCTGATCGTCACACCCGGGGGGCACGTGGTCCCCATCTACGAGAGCGTGTGGACCTCGAAGCCGCTCCAGATCGGTCTGCCACTATCGAGCTACACCGCGACCCGCGTCTACGACTCCCTGGGCAGGCCGATCACGGCCGTCGACGTCAAGATCACCGTGCTGACGGGCCTGCTCTTCAACTTCCCGACCACGAACATGGCCACCAGCGGCCTGCTGGGAACAGGTACGGTCTACTCCGCCAAGGACGGCTGGAGCGGCACACCGGTGCATCTGAAGTTCACACTGGCGACCTCCTAGGCGGTGCTCCCAAGCCGCCGGTTTGAGCTTTTCCTGCTGGCCGCCGGCGCGGCAACCGTCGCGCTCATCGCCGTCCTGGTGGCAGAGTCGGCAATCCGCTCGGGCTTCAAGTGGCTGACGGTCGCGGTCCTATACCTCGCCCGCTGGGCCCGAACCATGTCGCCGCGCCGGCGGTCGGAGCTCTACAGGCTGGCCGTCGGCGCGGCCGCGCTTGTGGCCGTCGTGGCGAATGCGACGCGACTCGTGAGCGGGCCGGCCGACTGGTGGCTGGTCGCCTCGCTCGGTGTGACCGCGATCCTGGCCCTCGAGTTCCCGTTGCATGTCAGCCTGAGCACCAAAGTCAGCGTGGCGAGCGCGGTCTTCTTCGCCGCCGTGCTACTGCTTCCCGTCTGGCAGGCCGCCGCCGTGGTCGGGGTCATGCAGACCGCCGACGTCTGCGTAGCCGCGGCTCGCAAGATCCGCAGGACGCGCGAAAAGCCACCCTGGCGGGCGATCGCGACCAACGCCCTCTTCAACGGCGGGCAGGCTTATTTCGCCGCGCTCGTGGCAGGGGCATTGCTCGCGGCGGGAGGGGTGAGCGGCCGGGGTGGGTTGGGCAGCGCCCAGCAGGCGATGGTTCTCATCGCGGCGGCGATCACCATGTACACGGTCAACGTCTTCCTGGTCTCCACCGCGGCCGGCCTGGCGTCCAATCGAAACCCGGTCCACGTGTTTCTGCACACGCAGCGGCTCGTGTACGTCCAGTTCGCAAGCCTGTACCTGATCGGGGCGCTGGCGGCGTTCGGAGCTGAGCGCTGGCCCTGGATTCCGGTCCTGTCCATCATCCCGGGAGTGCTGGTCTACCACTCCCTCAAGCAGCGCGTCGAGATGCGCCGCGACGGCATGCGGGCCATGGAGCGCATGGCCTACGAGGTCGACCGGCGCGACCCATACACGTTCCAGCATTCGCAGCGCGTCGCCATCTACGCCCACGCGATCGCCCGCGAGCTCCGTCTGACCGCGGCGGAGATCGATGTGGTCTCGCTCGCGGCCAAAGTGCACGACATCGGGAAGATCCGCATCCCCGACTCGATCCTGTTGAAGCCAGACAGGCTGACAGGTGAGGAGCGGCGCGTGATGGAGACGCATCCGCGGCTCGGCTTCGACATCCTCAAGCCCTTTGCCGAGTACGCCAAGGTCCTCGACCTGGTGCTCTCTCATCACGAGCGATACGACGGACTCGGCTATCCAAACGGCAGCATCGGCAAGCGGCTGCTGCTGCTCGCGCAGGTCATCCCGGTCGCCGATGCTCTGGACGCCATGACGACGGCTCGCGCGTATCGCGGCGCGCGGTCGTGGGCTTCGGCAATGGATGAGCTGCGCCGCGGCGCGGGCACGCAGTGGAACCCGCGGGTGGTTGAAGCGGCGCTCGCGGTGCTTTCGCAAGAAGACCGCTCCGTGGCGCGCACGGCGACCGCCGCCGCTTCGGCTTAGTCTTTCACCGGGCCGAAGCGCACCTCTTTCTTGTCGCCCGGTTCTAGAAACTCGGCCAGGCGCATCGCCTCCTCGACGATCGCCGGTCGCCCGGGTTTCGGGATGGGCTTGACGAAGGGGGTGATCACGATGGAGTCGCCCGCCGGCCGCCACATCCCCCGCACGAACCCATCCAGCAGCACCGCGCCCTGCATAACGCCGTTGCTGCTGAAGATGCCGAGGTGCTTGCCGGGCGGCATGACGCGCGTGCGGTCCGCGTGCGCGAGCAGGACGTTGTCGAAGTCGGGGATGAGGCGCACCGGCGCGTGGGTGTCGCCGCTGGGCCGCGGAGCTCGCGGCAGGTCCAACAGCTCGACGCCCTTCTCGTCTCGAAAGACCTTCAGCCCCGGGCGCAGCCGCTCGAACACCGAACGCATCGCCAGGCCCGACCAGGCGCGCATGTCGGCGGCGGACGCGGGGCCGAACGCGGCCAGGTAGCGCTTCACTAGACGCTCGTCGCTGAACGCCGGCCCGGGCGGCCGCCCCAGCCAGGCCTCGAGCGTGGTGAGCGTCACCTGACCTCGGCCGCCCCACACGCCGCGGGGCGGCGTGAACACCAGGGGCACCATGTAGCGGATCCCGTACGCCATCGCGACGCCGTCGCGTCCTGGGAATCGCTTCGCCAGCTCTTTCGAAAGGTCGGCGATGGTGCGTGGCTTCTCGGCCATGATCTCGCGGCCGGTCTTGACGATCGGCTCGAGGTCTGCTTCACGCATGCCCTTGCCCCACGGGCTGCCGCGCAGGTAGCCACGCTCGCCCAAAGGCATGAACATCGGCTTCATCCCCAGCGCGTCTCGCGCGGTCACGAGGTGGATGGTGTTGCGCATCAGGGAGATGCGCACCGCCGAGCGCTTCTCGACCATGCCCGAGAGCTCCTGCTGGCGAAATCCTTGCAGTCGAGTCCAGAGACCGACGTACGGAAGGTTCGGGGCCTGCGCCTGCATGCCCACGAGCCGCTCGATGGTGGCGGCCGCCGAGGCGCGCTTGCGCTCGAGGAGGAGCTGGCGCGCCAGCAGCGCGCGGTTCAGCGCGCGGCGATCGAGAGTCGGCGGTTGGGCCACGGCCCCATTTTCGTTGCCGCCGGCGCGTCGCTCAGACCCCGGTGTCGAGCCTCCCCGGCTCGGTGGCGCTGCCCATGCTCTCTTCGCCTGCGCTGCGCATCTTCTCGAACCGCTTGCGCAGGTCGCGTCGACGCTGTTCGCCGCTGACCGGGTCGAAGAAGTACATCGCGCCGGCCGCCAGCGCCATCCACATGATCAATCGCCCGAGCCTGGATCGAATGAACATCACCTAGAAAACGCGCCCGGTGGCGGAAGACACCGGGGGGCCGCTAGGTTAGAAAACCTGTGACACGCCGAGGCTGGTTGCTGTTTGCCGCCATGTGCGTGATCTGGGGCATCCCGTACCTCCTGATCCGCGTCGCCGTGAGCGAGATCACGCCGGCCACCCTCGTGTTCACGCGCGCGGCTGTGGCGGCCCTGATCTTCCTGCCGTTTGTCCTCGTTCGTGGCGGTTGGCGCGAGCTCGGCGCGCGATGGCCGGCCCTGCTCGCGTTCGCGGCCGTCGAGATCGGCGGCCCGTGGTTCTTCCTGTCGAGCGCGGAACAGCACATCACGAGCGCGCTCGCGGGACTTCTCATCTCCGCGGTCCCGCTGGTCGGGGTCGTGATCGCGACCGCGCTCGGCAACCGCGAGCACCTCGGGGCGACAAGCCTCACAGGCTTCCTCCTGGGAGTTGCAGGCGTGGCGCTGATCGTCGGCTTCGATCTCCGCGCCACCGACGCCACCGCGTTGTTCGAGATCGCATTGGTGGTGATCGGGTACGCGGTCGGTCCGGTAATCCTTTCGCGCTACCTGACGGGTGTGCCCGCGGTCACCGTCAACGCAGCCGCGCTTGCGCTGTGCGCGATCGCCTACGCACCCGTGGCGGCCCTGCAGTGGCCGTCCGCGATGCCGAGCCTTTCCGTCGTCGGTGCGATCGCGGTCCTCGCGGTCGTCTGCACTGCGATCGCATTCCTGCTCTTCTTCGCGTTGATTGCGGAGGTCGGTCCGGTCCGCGCGACCGTGATCACGTATGTCAACCCCGCGGTGGCCGCGACCCTCGGTGTGGCCGTGCTCCACGAGAGCTTCACACTCGGGATGGGGCTCGGCTTCGTGCTGGTCCTGGCGGGGTCGATCCTCGCCACCAGGCGCCGAGCGGTCGTCTCAGAGCCAACGGCGATCAGCGCCGAGGCCAGGCCCGGGGAGGCCCTATGATGCCCTTGCCAGGGGGCCCCGCCGAGGCCTGGGGAGTGTAGGTGCGTTCTCTCATGGAGGAGAAGCGATGAAGGCTGCCTTCGAGCCGAACGTGCAGAAGCAGATCGAATCCGAGCTGCGCACGATCAAGGCCGAATACGAAGGTGTGGTGCCCGAGGCGTCCATCGACCGGGCGGCGGATGAGTCGATCGAGCGCCTGGCCGACTCGAAGGTGCCTCAGTACGTGGCCCTCTTCGTCGGCCGCTTCACTAGGGAGCGGCTGCGCCAGCTCGTGTCCGCCGGGAGCCGCACCGGGGAGTAGCGCGCTATCGCCGCCCTTTGGGGCGGCACTTCGTGGGACCGCCGATCAATCCGGGGATGCAGCCCGAGCCTTCTCCTCGAAGACCTGTTTGATCGCGCTTTCGCCGGCCTGCACCGTCGCTTCCATCATCTCGCGCACGCCTTCGGCCACCTCGGGGTCGGCCGGGCTGTCCCAGTAGAACGACCTGGCGATGTGCGTGCGGTCGTCGCCCACGGCACTGAGGCGAGTGGTGATGTACATCTCAGTCGGCTGGTCGGCGGTCAGCGTCAGCTCGCGCTCCGGCTCGATGGAGACGACACGCATGCTGATCATGCTGCCGCCGTGGTGGCAGTGGAATTCGGAGCCGAGGTCCTCGCCGCGTGCGCCCGGGATGGCCTCCACATCGTCGGAGAACAGGTAGCGCTCCATTACCGCGGGCTCGAGCATCAACCTGTAAACCAGGTCCACCGGTGCGTCGACCGTCACCTCCGAATTCACCAGCGCCTCTTCGGGCGTGACGCGTTTCCGCTCCGTTGCCTGGGCGGCCTCCCACAAGGGCGCGATCTCCCGGTAGCCACCCGAGATCGCGCCCAGGTCGAACTCCTCGGTGTGCGGCTGGAAGAGCTGCCGCGTTTCCTCGGGCAGGCGCTCGAGGACGGAATCGGTGACCAGCAGGTACTCCTTGGAGGGGATCGTGTTCTTGAGCAGCCGGTGAGCGACGATCACGTCCGTCCCGTGCAGCTGTTCCACGGCGCCGAGTCGCTGGCGCGAGAACTTGCCGTGGTGGACGACGAACTTCAGCTTGAGGATGCCGATGTTGGCGCACGCGTTGCAGGGACACGTCGTCACGGCCTGCATGTCGCGCAGCCGCCTGTGAAACGCGACGAACGTGCCCTCGAGCGCGGTGATCACGTCGGGCGTGGAAAGGCCGCTGATGAAGAGGATCGCGTCACCCTCGACCTGGGACACGTCCATGCGTCCCTGGAGGCTGCGGACCATCGTGTCCAGCAGCTCGTGCAGGATCGACCAGCTGTGCTCGACCTCGGTCTGGGCGATGAACTTCGAGTAGCCCGAGATGTCGGCCAGCACCAGCGCGCC
Source organism: Candidatus Dormiibacterota bacterium (assembly GCA_036506195.1). GTDB lineage: Bacteria > Chloroflexota > Dormibacteria > Dormibacterales > Dormibacteraceae > 40CM-4-65-16. The sequence goes on along the minus strand of DASXSD010000002.1, from coordinate 2,071 downwards.
TTCCTGGAGGCCGGAGAACTGCGCCGCGCTGCTCATCTCACCGCGTAGTAGCGCAACGACTCGATGTGCAGCGCTCCCGACTTGCCGTTCAGATACAGCGCCGGCTGCGTCGCCCCGGTGGATCGGTTTTCAGTCACCTGAGCGAGTCGCTTTCCGTCGACGTAGAGCTGAATCGTCGTGTCATTGACTGCCAGCGCGACATCGAACGTGCGTCCGCTCTGCAGGCCGGGCACGTGCTGTGTCGACGTGAGTGCCTGGTTGTCCGCGCCGCTGGGCGACAGCCATAGAGTCATCGTCTCCTCCGGGACGTTGACGGCAAGATAGATCGACGCATTCTCGGACGGACCTTGGCCGCGGACCTCCCAGTCGAAGTCGAAGTCGCTGCCCGCGTCGACGTGGAAGACGAGGTGTGCCACGTAATTCTTCAACGACGGGCCGTCGAACTCGGCGTACACCGAGGAGTCCTTGAGGAGCTTGATGTCGATCGTGCTCCCGTAGGCATACGTGATCGACCCGACGGGATCGGGTGACGGCTCGGCGTCGCCCCACGTCGCCTTGGTCTTGTTGGCGTCATAGATCAGGCTCCCGTGCGCCGGGCCGTTGACCGAACCGGTCAGGCTCCCGGAGTTGTTCGAGCCGCGGGAGGCGGCGATCGCGTAGCCCGCGCCGCCGAGGACGAGCAGGACCGCGAGCGCGGCGGCGCCGATGGCGACCGGACGCGGGATCTTGAGGGGCGGGCGGCTCGTCGCGGTTGTGCCGGCGGTCGCCGCCGGCGCGGGCGTCGGCGCCGGCGCCATGGCGGTGACCGCGACCACTGGTGGGGGTGCGGGCGCCAGCGACGGCAGCGCATCCACGAACGCGGTGCATGAGGGGAAGCGGTCCGCCGGCTCCTTGGCCAGCGCCCGGACGAGCGCCCGCTCGACGGTTGCCGGGAGGTCCGGATTCACGCTCTTGGGGGCGGGCAGCGGGGAGCGCATCTGGGCGAGCATCACCGCGGCCGGGGTCTCGGCGTGGAACGGCGGGTGGCCGGTCAGCGCCTCAAACGCGACCACCCCCAGCGAGTACTGGTCGGACGCCGGGCCGGTGTCGCCGCCACCGCACTGCTCGGGGGACATGTACTCGGGCGTGCCGACGACCATGTCGAGACGCGTCAGGCGCTGGTTGGCGGCCATCATGCGGGCCAGGCCGAAGTCGCCGAGCACGCTTTTGCCGTCCTTGGTCATCAGCACGTTGGAGGGCTTGACGTCTCGGTGCAGAACCCCATTGGCGTGGGCGTAGTCGAGGGCTGAGGCGACGGCTCCCAGCACCTCGAGCGCACGGGCCATCGGCAGCGGCTTGCCCAGCTCGTGCGCAAACGTGCCTCCCTCGACGAACTCGGTGACGATGTACGGCTGGCCGTCGAACTCGCCGTGGTCGAAGACGGCCAGGATGTTGGGGTGACGGAGGCGGGCGATGGCGATGGCCTCCCGGCGGAAGCGTTCCCGGAACTCGGGGTCCTCGGCCAGGAAGTCGGGGAGGACCTTGATCGCGACCATGCGCTCGAGTGCGTGGTGGTAAGCCTTGAACACGGTGGCCATGCCGCCCCGGCCGACCTGCTCCATGACCTCGTACGGCCCGATCCGCACCCCGGGGGCGACTTTCATCGGATGGAAGGATGAGGTGCCGGGCGTCCTGGCGCAACACCTTGCGACGGGCAGGCAACGGTTGACGGCAGACTAAACGGCGTGAGTACCGAAACCAGCGTGCCGGACGAGCTTGTCGACCTCCTGACGACGAACATCCTTGGTCATGTTTCGTCGCTGACGCCGAGCGGCCGCATTGCGACCAATGTGATGTGGGTCGACTACGACGGCGAGCACGTCATCACCAGCTCGCCCGTGGGTTCGCGCAAGGGTCGCAACTGGCGGCGCAACCCGCAGGTGGCGGTGTCGGTGGTCGACCGTGAGAACCCGTGGCGGTGGGTCGAGGTGAGCGGCAGGGTGACCGACATCCACCCCGACGAGGGCCTGGCCTTCATCAACAAGATGTCCGAGCGATACACGGGCGGGCCCTATCAGCGACCCGGCGAGCG
>DASXSD010000001.1:0-3963 GCA_036506195.1 Candidatus Dormiibacterota bacterium | reverse complement strand
CGGCGAATCGCTGAAGGCGCGGCGATGATCCGCACCAAGGGCGAGGCCGGGACCGGCAACGTCGTCGAGGCCGTCCGCCACGCGCGCGCGGTCAACGCGGGAATTCGCAAGCTCCAGGGCATGAACCACGCCGAGCTCGTGCACGAGGCCAAGCAGATTGGAGCGCCGGTGGAGGTGCTCGCCGAATGCCAGAAGCTGGGCCGGCTGCCGGTCGTCAACTTCGCGGCGGGTGGCATCGCCACGCCCGCCGACGCGGCGCTGATGATGCAGCTGGGCGTCGACGGCCTGTTCGTCGGGTCGGGCATCTTCAAGTCCGAGGACCCCTTGAAGCGTGCCAAGGCGATCGTCGCCGCCACCACCTACTACGACAAGCCAGAGATGCTGGCCGAGGTTTCGGCGGGGTTGGGCAAGGCGATGCACGGCCTCGAAATCCCGGCCATCCCGAAGGACGAGCTGCTCGCTGCCAGAGGCTGGTAAGGCCGGCAAGCCACCCCTCATCGGGGTCCTCGCGATGCAGGGAGCCTTCGCCGAGCATGTCAAGTCGCTCGAGGCGGCCGGTGCACGCACGCGCCTGGTCCGCACTCGCGATGACCTCGAAGGTCTCGACGGCATCGTGCTCCCTGGCGGCGAGAGCACGACGATGACGATGTTGATGGAGCGCGTGGGGTTGCTCGAACCGCTCCGCGAAGCGATTCGCGGCGGGCTGGCGACCCTCGCCACGTGCGCGGGCATGATCGTCCTCGCGCGCGAGATCACCGACGGGATGGCGGAGCAGAAAGGCCTGGGCCTGCTCGACATCGCCGTCCGCCGCAACGGATATGGACGGCAGGTCGACAGCTTCGAGACGGCGCTTCACATCGATGGGCTGAACGGCAAGACGTTTCCGGGAGTCTTCATCCGCGCGCCACTGGTCGAGCGGACAGGCGACGTCGAGGTGATCGCGTCGCACGATGGCCAGCCGGTGGCCGTGCGCCATGGCCGCATCACGGCGCTCGGCTTCCACCCCGAGCTCAGCGGCGACCTGCGGCTGCACAGAGAGTTCGTGCGCCTGGCGGCGTCCCATCCATGAGAGTCCGTCCCGCCGGCCTTCTCGACCTCGCGCGCATCGAAGAGATGCACCGCTCGTCGGAGATCAAGCTCAGCGAGACGGCTCCGCCCGCGGCGCGTCTGTGGTCGCTGCTCAGCTCGACGCTTTCGGCGCTGCTCCCGCTCTCGCAGGACACGCTCATGTACGTCGCCGAGGAGCGCGGCAAGGTGGTCGGTTTCATCCAGGCGTCGGGCCAGCCCCTGAGCCTGGACCTGCGCCGCGCGCGCGTGCTCCAGGTCCTCAACCTGCAGGTCGCCGACGAGTCCGACCCCGATGAGGTCGCGCCCGCGCTGGTCCAGCATCTCTGCAACCAGGCGCTGGAGAGCGGCGCGCTTCGCCTGTTCGTCCGCCTCCCCGACCGCGATCCCCTCCTGCCCGCATTCCGTCTCCAGGGCTTTCGCCAGTACGCGACGGAGCAGGTGCTGTACAGCGAGCGGCCGAAGCAGCGCTCCGATGAGTACCCGCTTGGCATCCGGCCCAGCAAGCGGGGCGACGACCGCCGGCTCTACCAGCTCTACCGGAAAGTCACTCCACAGGGCGTTTCGCAGCTCGAAGCCCCGACCTACCGGGAGTGGAAGCCGCTTCACGCGGGCGAGGCCGCCGGCAGCCACGTCGTCGACCGCATCGAGGTGGTCGCGTGGGTCCGGATGCAGCGAGGCGGTGGCGCGAGACCGGACACCCTTCAGTTCATGGCGCTTCCCGAGAGCCCGCTGCCGGCGGAGCTCGCCGACTTTGGGATCTCGCTTCTCGGAGACTCGGATGCGCCGGCCTGGTCCAGCCTCCGTCACTATGATTCGCACATGATCGACGCCCTCCGCGGGCGTGGGTTCTCGGTCTTGCTGACGCAGCTGCTACTCGTCAGAGAGCTCGCGGTGAGGGTGCCGAAACCGGTGCGTGAGAAAGGGCTGGTGCCGTCCTTCGGATGAGCGCAGAGCCTCAACCGACACGTCAGCCACGCGCCGCCAACTGGGACGAGGAGATCGAGCTCCTGGCGCGCGCTTTGCCGCCTGAGCTCGCGCGCTCGCTGCACGAGCGCATCCACCCCAGCGAGCTGCTCGAGATCGTGCTCGACCTCGGCCGGGAGCCCGAGGCGCGCGTCCCCGGACGCGAGGTCCTGCTCGCCGACCACCCGGTGTCGACCTCCGACCTCGACCACGTCGAGAACAACGTCGGGCAGTTCAGCGACGACAACCGCGCCGGGATCGAGCGCACGCTGCACCGCGTCTCCGCAATCCGCAATCGCTCCGGCCGCATCGTCGGCCTCACCATGCGCGTCGGCCGCGCGGTCACCGGGACCGGCGAGATCATCCGCGACATCGTCGTGAGCGGCCAGAGCATCCTCCTCCTCGGCCGCCCCGGCATCGGCAAGACGACGATGCTGCGCGAGTGCGCGCGCCTGCTTGCCGATGAGCTGCGCAAGCGCGTCGTCATCGTCGACACCTCGAACGAGATCGGCGGCGACGGCGACATCCCGCATCCCGGCATCGGTCGGGCGCGGCGCATGCAGGTGAAGACGCCGCTGTTCCAGCACGCCGTGATGATCGAGGCGGTCGAGAACCACATGCCCGAGGTCATCGTCATCGATGAGATCGGCACGGAGCTCGAAGCGGCCGCGGCGCGCACGATCGCCGAGCGCGGCGTGCAGCTCATCGCGACCGCGCACGGGCAGACGCTGGAGAACCTGCTCGTCAACCCGACCCTGAACGACCTGCTGGGCGGGATCCAGAGCGTGACGCTCTCGGACGAAGAGGCGCGCCGCCGTGGGACTCAGAAATCGGTCCTCGAGCGCAAGGCGCCGCCGACCTTCGATGTCCTGGTCGAGATCCAGGACCGCGACCGCGTCGCCATCCACATGCCCCTCGCCGACGTCGTCGACACGGCGCTGCGCGGCCCGATGCAGACCCCGAAGATCCGCGTCCGCACGCGTGAAGGCCGCGTTATCTCGAACGTCGACGTGCCGACCCTTGTGCCGGCCGAGCCTGTGCCGGCGACGGTGATCAGCAGCAAACCGCTGGGCATCTTTCCCTACGGCGTGAGCCGGCATCACGTCGAGCAGTCCATCCGCGAGCTCGACCTGCCGGTGCGGGTCCTGGGCAACCTCGACGGCGCGGGCGCGGTGCTGACCTTGAAGAATCACTACCGGCGCCGTCCCGACAGCCTGCGCCAGGCAGAGAGCCGCGGCCTGCCGATCCACATCCTGAAGAGCAACTCGGTGAGCCAGGTGCGCGACGCCCTGTCTCGCATCTACGGCGTCGAGAAGCAGGACGAGGCGACCATGCGGGCCCTCGCTGAAGCCACGGCGGCGATCCGGCAGGTCAAGGCGACGCTACGGCCGGTCGAGATCTCGCCCCAGAACGCCTACCTGCGCCGGCTGCAGCACCAGCTGGTCGCCGAGAACGAGCTCTCGGCGCGAAGCACGGGCAAAGAGCCGCAGCGCCGCCTACGCATCACACCGTCTCCCGAAGAGCCGACGATTTAACCTTCCCGCAGTTCATGGCCAAGCGCGGTTTGTTTATCACGTTCGAGGGCACCGAAGGCTCGGGCAAGACGACCCAGGCCGAGATGCTCGGCGAGTGGCTGGCCAAGAACGAGCCGGTGGTGATTCGCGAGCCTGGCGGGACTGAGCTGGGAGAGCAGATTCGCGACGTCCTTCTCTACAAGGGCCTGGCGATCGACGCCGAGGCCGAGATGTACCTGTTCATGGCCTCGCGCCGGCAGTTGATCGCCGAGGTGATCGAGCCCGCGCTGGCGGCGGGGCAGATGGTGATCGCCGACCGTTACCACGACTCCACGCTCGCGTACCAGGGCGGCGGGCGCGGCCTGTCGACGATGTGGCCGCCGACCTTCCCCCGGCCCGACATCACGTTCCTGCTCGT